>DASSXN010000116.1:0-27739 GCA_035703785.1 Xanthobacteraceae bacterium | reverse complement strand
TCGAGCCGCTGCCGCACGGCGGGATTGGCCAATGCGCTGACCACGGCAGCATCAAGCCGCTCGACGGTCTCTTTCGGCGTTCCCGCAGTAGTCCACAGCGCGTGCCAGAAATTGATCGTCGCTCCGGTGATGCCGAATTCGCTCAGCGTCGGTGTGTCCGGCGATTTTGGCCAACGTTGCTCGCTCATCACCGCATAGGCCTTGAACTTCCCCGCTTGGACGTAAGCGAGGCCGGAGCTCGCTTCGAGGCACGCGAGATCGATTTGCCCGCCGATCAGGTCCTGCATGGCCGGGCCGCCGCCGCGATAGGGCACGTATTGCAAGCGCAAGCCGGCATGCTGCGCGAAGTACAGACCGCACATATGGCCGGCGCTGCCGGTGCCGACCGTGCCGAAGGTGGTCGGCTCGGGCCGCGCCTTCATCCAGGCGATAAGTTCCGCCATCGTTTGCGGCGGCAGCGCTTCTTTGCCGATGATCCACAGCGGCGATGCCGAGAGCAGCGAAATCGGCTGCAGGTCGCGCAAGACGTCGTAGTCGAGCGGATAGATCGCCGGCGAAGCGACATGGCTCGACCATTGACCTATGCCGATCGTGTAACCGTCGGGCCTGGCATGGGCGACGCGGCCGGTGGCGATCGTGCCGCTGGCGCCGCTCAAGGTTTCCACCACCACCGGCTGGCCGAGCGGCCCTTGCATGGCATCGGCGATGATGCGCGCCAGTGTATCGGTCGGGCCGCCCGGCGGAAATCCGACCATCATCGTGACCGGACGCGACGGGAAAATCTCCGCGACGGCGGGTGCGACAGCGGCAAGGAGCGCGATCAGTGCACCAGCAAAACACGCCATGCTCTTTCGCCGGATGAGGTCTGCCGCCAAGTCTGCCACCATGGCCTGCCCTCGCGCTGCACTGAAGTTTGAACGATGGCACGTGTCAGCGCGGGCGAAAAGGTCAGCAATTCTGTCGTGATGGCATCGGACACTGCAGTCCGGCCGCCGCAATCGCCCCCGTATACGGCCGCGCATTGACGGCCGCCCAATTGACGCAAGTACTCGGCGACCTGTAACCAACCGCAATGTTATCGCGCTTCGAACGATTCTTGACGCCGACCGCAGCGCCGGAGCAACCGGAACCGCCGCCCAGCCTGGTCGCCTTCCTGTGGCACTTCGCCCGCCAGGCCAAATGGCTGTTCGCGGCTCTGTTCGTGGTCGAATTGCTGGTGGCGCTGGGCGACAGCGCGGTGCCGTGGTTCATCGGCCGCGTCGTCACGCTTGTCACCAAGACACCGCCCGAGCGGCTCGTCGCCGACGGCTGGCCCTGGCTCCTCGGCATGGCGCTCGTCGTGCTGGTGGCCCGGCCAGCCGTGACCTTCACGCGCTATCTGATCACCAACCAGGCGATCGCGGCGCCGTTTACCGGACTGATCCGCTGGCAAGCCCATTGGCACGTGGTGCGGCAGAGCTGGGCGTTTTTCCAGAACGACTTCGCCGGCCGCATTTCCAATCGGGTGATGCAGACCGGCCCGTCGGTGCGCTCGACGCTGACCGCGACGATTACAACCGTCTGGTACATTTTGGTCTACGGAGTTTCGGCCATCGCACTGACCGCCGCCGCCGATCGCTGGCTCGCCGTACCGATCTTGCTGTGGTTTTTCGCCTATACGGCGCTGCTCGCGCATTTCGTGCCGCGCATGCGCGATCGCTCGAAGCGATCCTCGGAAGCGCGCTCTGCGTTGATGGGGCGGATCGTCGATAGCTATACCAACATCCTCACCGTCAAGCTGTTCGCGCGCGCCAGCGACGAAGACCTCTATGTGCGCAAGGCGGTCGATCGTCATGTCGACTTGTTTTCGGCAGCGCAGCGGCTGCTCACCGCCTTCGGCACCATCCTGGACGTGCTCAATGCCTTGCTGATCGCCGGATCAGGCGCGCTGGCGCTGTTGCTGTGGCGCTACGGCGCGGTCGAGGTCGGCGCCATCGCCATGGTGCTGCCGCTGACGCTCCAGCTCACCAATATGTCGCGCCAGATTGCGATGCGGATCACGGAAATCTTCGAGGATGTCGGGGTCGTGCAGGAAGGCATGCTGTCGATCGCGCAGCCGCTGCAGCTGCCCGATCCGACCGACGCGCGGCCGCTGACGGTGCGCGCCGGGCGCATCGAATTCAATGGCGTCAATTTCGGCTATGGCCGCGAAACCGGTCTGCTGCAGGATTTCAATCTCGTTATCCGTCCCGGCGAGAAGATCGGATTGGTCGGGCGCTCCGGCGCCGGCAAATCCACCGTGGTCAATTTGCTGCTGCGGTTTTTCCAGTTGGAAGGCGGATCGATCCTGATCGACGGGCAGGATATTTCCGGCTTGACGCAGGAATCATTGCGCGCGCAGATTTCGGTGGTGACACAGGACACTTCGCTCCTCCACCGCTCGATCCGCGCCAATATTCGCTACGGCCGGTCCGCGGCGGGCGACGAAGAGATCGAACGCGCCGCGCGATTGGCGCACGCCCATGAGTTTATTCTTGAACTCGAAGATTGGCGCGGCCGCCGCGGCTATGACACTCATGTCGGCGAGCGCGGCGTGAAGCTGTCCGGCGGCCAGCGCCAACGCATCGCCATCGCCCGCGTCATTCTCAAAGACGCGCCGATCCTGGTGTTCGACGAAGCGACCTCGGCGCTCGACAGCGAAGTCGAAGCCGCCATTCAATCGAGCCTCGGCACGCTGATGGCCGGCAAGACGGTGATCGCGATCGCGCATCGCCTATCAACCATCGCGCAGATGGATCGCCTCGTCGTGCTCGACCAGGGCCGCATCGTCGAGCAGGGCTCGCATCGCGATTTGCTCGCCCAAAATGGCCATTACGCGGCGCTGTGGCGGCGCCAGGCCGGCGGTTTCATCGACGCGCCGGCGATGCAGGCGGCGGAGTGAGCGCAACCATTATTTATTGCCGGAGCAAAAACCATCGACTTCGCCCCCACTGAGCTTTCGCAATCGGTGCGCGACGCAATCGAAAAGATTTGCGCGCGCTTCGGCGACGATTATTGGCTCAAGCGCGACAGCGATGGAAATTTCCCGGAAGAGTTTTATCGCGCTCTGGCCGATGACGGCTGGCTCGGCGTCTGCATTCCGCAGGCATATGGCGGCTCGGGCCTCGGCGTCAGCGAAGCGGCCGTGATGATGCAGGCGGTCGCTGCTTCCGGCGCCGGTCTTTCCGGCGCATCTGCGATTCACATGAATATTTTCGGGCTCAACCCGGTCGTGGTCCACGGCACCGAGGACCAGAAGCAGCGGATGCTGCCGCCGATCGCCGCCGGCAAGGAAAAGGCGTGCTTCGCCGTGACCGAGCCCGATGCCGGTCTGGAAACCGCCAAGATCAAAACGCGCGCCGAACGGCGTGGCGATGTCTACACAATCACCGGCGCAAAGATCTGGATTTCGACCGCACAGGTCGCCGACAAGATGCTGCTGCTCGCCCGCACCGCGCCGTCCGGCGCCGGCCGCAAGCCGACCGACGGCCTCAGTTTGTTTTATACCGCGCTCGATCGCCGCCACGTCGAAGTGCGTGAGATCGCGAAAATGGGCCGCAGTGCGGTCGACTCAAACCAGCTGTTCATCGACGCACTGCCGGTGCCGGCCGCGGACCGGATCGGCGAGGAAGGCCGCGGCTTCGAATATCTGCTCCATGGATTCAATCCGGAACGCATCCTGGTTGCCGCCGAGGCGATTGGACTGGGCCGCGCCGCGCTGGCGCGGGCGGGCTCCTACGCGAAGGGACGCGTCGTGTTCGGCCGCCCGATCGGACAGAACCAAGCCATTCAGCATCCATTGGCGGAGTGCTGGATGGAACTCGAAGCAGCCGATCTGATGATGTTGAAGGCGGCGTGGCAGTACGATCACGGCATGGCCTGCGGGCCTGCGGCGAACGCCGCGAAATATCTCGCCGCCGAAGCCGGATTTAAAGCCTGCCAAACCGCGATCGCGACGCATGGCGGCTATGGTTATGCTAAGGAGTATCACGTCGAACGGTATTTGCGGGAAGTGATGATTGCGAAGCTTGCACCGGTATCACCGCAGCTTATTCTCTGCTTCATCGCTGAAAAAGTATTGGGCCTGCCAAAGTCGTATTAATGACGTGCGTCAGCCATCGCCGCAGCACCGGTTTCCCGCCTGCGCGAAGCCCTGCTAATGCTTCCGCCACTCAATTGAATGCTTCGGCGGGCGAAGGCAGGTCGGAAAAGATCATGCTTAAACAAAAAGCTAAAGCGAAATACCGAATCAACCTAAAATCATTTCGCTTTAGCAATTCGCGGCTAGCCGCTGCAACCCGGCAATAAGGAGGAGATTTTTATGCATCGCCGGCTGCTTGCCGTTTTAGCGTTCGCCGTTGCATTCGCGGCTATCGCCGAACAGCCTGGCTCGGCACAACAGGGACAATTGCCGCTGCCGGGCTTTAAGCCGCCGCCGCCGGCGCCGATCAAACCCTATTCTGCGGTGGCGGTGACGCCGCCATCGGCGTTGAACGATCCGAGCTTTACCGCATTCCGCAACCAACTTGGCGAGGTCACCGCGCACAAGGATCGCGCCGCGCTCGCCAAGATGGTCGTGACGCAAAACTTTTTCTGGATGCAGGACAAGAATCTCGCCGATCCGCACAAATCCGGTTTCGACAATCTGGCCAAGGCGATCGAACTCGATGCGCCGGACGGTTCGGGCTGGCAGATATTGGGCGGCTTCGCGACCGAACCTTCGGCGGCGGAATCGCCGCAACTGCCCGGCGTGTTTTGCGCGCCGGCCGATCCTAAGCTCGATCCGAGCGCCTTGGAAGCGCTAGCCAAAGCGACGCAGACCGATCCCAGCGAATGGGGCTATCCCAACCAGAATGGCGTCGAGGTGCATGCGGCGGCCCAGCCCAGCTCGCAAGTTATCGAGAAGCTCGGCGCCAATCTGGTGCGGGTCCTGCCCGACACCAGCCCGCCCGCCAATCCCAACCAGCCGTTTTTCTTGCACGTGGCGACGCCATCCGGCAAAGCCGGCTACGTCGACGCCCAATCAGTGTCGCCGCTCGGCGGCGATCAAATTTGCTACAGCAAACAAGGCGGCGCCTGGAAGATCGCCGGTTATCTCGGCGGCGCGGTGCAGCAGTAATGATTATCCGCGCTCATTCCCGCGCAAGCGGGAATCCAGTGGTCTTACGCTGGGTCCCCGCTTTCGCGGGGACGAGCGCGTGCGGACGAGCTCAAATTACCGCTTACCCGCCATCGCCGCGACGGACTGCGCGGTCTGGCCGAACAGAATCGCACGCTCTTCCGCCGTGCGGATGCCGCCCTGGCCGGGATTGATCTTCGGCGTCCATTCATAGGCTTTGATCACCGCCGGCCGCGCCTTGATCGCCTCGAACCAGCGCTTGAGATGCGGGAAATCGGCGATGTTCTGGCCCTGCCGTTCCCACGGCACGATCCACGGATAGCAGGCCATGTCGGCGATCGAATATGGACCGGCGAGATATTCGTGCCCGGCAAGCCGCTTGTTCATTACGCCGTAGAGCCGGTTCACTTCATTGCGATAGCGATCGATCGCATACGGGATCTTGTCCACGGCATAGTGGGCGAAATGATTGTTCTGCCCGGACATCGGGCCGAGCCCGCCCATCTGCCAGAACAGCCATTCCAGCGCCGCGGTGCACCCGCGCAAATCCTTCGGGATGAACTTGCCGGTCTTCTCCGCCAGATAGGCGAGGATTGCGCCGGATTCGAAAACCGAGATCGGCTTGCCGCCGTCGGCGGGCTTATGGTCGACAATCGCGGGGATGCGATTGTTCGGCGAGACGCCGAGAAAATCCGCCTTGAACTGCTCGCCTTTGCCGATATTGATCGGAATAATTTTGTACTCCAATCCGGCTTCCTCGAGAAAAATTGTCACTTTGTGGCCGTTCGGCGTGGTCCAATAATGCACGTCAATCATGGTCAACCCGTCTGTGGATGCTGATGCTGATACGCAAACCTAGCGCGCCTTGGCGGCGCAATGAAGCCCGTCTCGCGCATTCGTGCTATCCGCGTCATGATGGACGGTTCCGGCCACGCCCGCTCGCCAGCGGCGTGTTAGCGGCGGAACGACGCGTTGCGACGAGATTGTCGACGATACTCACAAGCAAGGACCGATCATGATTACCGAAATCGCGCAGATTGATGTGAAGCCGGGTGCTGAAGCGGAATTTGAAAAGGGGGTGAAGCAAGCGGTTCCGATTTTCCGACGCGCCAAGGGTTGCCGCAGCATGGAACTGCGCCGCTCGATCGAAAAGCCGGGCCGCTATCGCTTGTTCGTCGGCTGGGACACGGTCGAGAACCACACCAACGATTTTCGCGGTTCGGCGGACTTCCAGGAATGGCGCAAGCTGGTCGGCCATTGCTTCGCTTCGCCGCCTGAAGTGGAGCACGTCACCGAGGTGGTGCGGGGCTTTTAGCGCCGCCGACCGCTTATTCTCGCTGCAAGTGGAATTCGGCGATGGTCGGCGCTACTTCGGCCAGCGTCTGTTGCATGATTGTTGCCAGTTCGCCCGGCGTCGAAGCCGCGGCGATGGAACCTGCGTTTTCGATGAGTGCGCGATAATCCGGCGAGCGAACGATCGGTGCAATATCGCGATTGAGAAGCTCTATGATCGCCGCCGGTGTGCCCGCCGGCGCGCAGATGCCTAGCCAGCCGGAGCGGATGAAATTGATACCCGCCTCCGCCAGCGTCGGCACCTCCGGCAACACGTTCAACCGCTGCGGACTGCTGACAGCAATTATTTTGAGCTGCTGGTCACGATAGTGCGGGATGAGGGCAAGCGGCGGCGCCGTGTAGAAGTCAATGCGTCCGGCGACGATCTCCTGCACGGGTTGCGCACCGCCGCGAAATGGCACCTGATTCATCGTGATGCCCGTGACCTTCTCCAGCTGTCGCGCCAGAATCTCCTGGGCTGAGCCAAAGCCGACCGTGCCGTAGTTCACTTGGCCAGGACGCGCTTTGGCGTAGGCGATGAACGAGCGGATGTCGGTCGGTGGAATCGCGTTCGACAGCGCAATCCCATAGTAATATTTAGCGATCAGGGAGATGGGCGCCAAATCGCTGAGCTTGAAGCCAGGATCTTTGTAGGCGGCGAGGTTGATCGGCTCGAAATGTGTACACAGAAGGAGCGTGTAGCCGTCGGCCGGTCGCGCGATCACGTCACGCGTGGCGACAATGCCGCCCGAGGCCGGCTTGTTCTCGACAAAGACACGTTGGCCGAGCGCCCCACTGAGCTTGTCGGCGATGAACCGCGCCGGGATATCGGTCGGCCCACCAACGCCGAAGCCGACCACCAGCCTGATCGGGCGATCAGGATAGCTGCCGCCGCGGCTCATGCTCGGCGACAGAGCCGCAATCAGGCTCAAGATCAATAGGCCCAAGCGGCGCATATTGCCCCCTTGCGAGTCAGTCACATTTCCGCTTTGGCAAAGCCAACATGAGCCTCATTGGCAAACCCAAGTCCGCCGCAACGATCGTATCGCTTATGACCGTGAGATGGGAACCTGGAGCTGAGGAATATTCTTTGCGCGCCCTTCGAATCGCATGAGCACACGGGACATCGCCGCACCACATGCTTGTCCAGATTTATGAAGTCTCAAGTCCCGAAGAGGCGCGCACGCTCGGCGAGCTTAGTGTAGACCATATCGGTGTCCTCGTCGGTGACGGTTCGTTTCCGCGCGAACAATCGCTCGAGCGCGCACGGCGCATATTTTCAGCCGTGCCGCGATCGTCCAAGGCGGTGGCGCTGTCGCTCTCTGCCGACATAAGACTTATCGAGCATATCGTTTCAGAACTGAAACCAGCAATCCTGCATCTTGGCGCGGCGAGCGATCTGCTCACGGCGGCGGCAGTGCGGCGACTCAAAAAGCGATGCGGCGCCGTCATACTGATGCGAAGCATCCCGGTCATCGACGAAAAAAGCATCGCCGTTGCACAGAGTTATGATGGAATAGCCGACATGCTGCTATTGGACAGCCATCGGCCTGGCGACAGGCAAATCGGCGCACTCGGGGTGACCCACAGCTGGCCAATCGACAGGAAAATCGTCGAGAGCGTGGGCATTCCGGTCATCGTCGCCGGAGGACTCGGACCCGACAACGTTATCGATGCCATTACAACGGTGCAGCCAGCGGGCGTCGATTCAAAGACGAAGACGGACAAAGACGACGGCAGCCACAGCAAAGATTTGCAAAAGGTGAAGCGATTTGTTGATCGAGCGAAATCTCTACAGCTGTAACGTCATGTTGGCCGACGGAGCCTCGACGATGATCAATATTAGGGTATTGCGTATCGCTATGACCCTCACCGCGGTTTTGCTCGTTGTGGGCGCCATTGCCAATCTCGGCTTCACTTCCCCCGCAGCAAGTCAGGTTGTTCCGCTGACCAAAACACAATCCGATGCGATGAATTCATACAACGACGCCGTAAGCCGTTTTAAATCTGTCTTGCGGCAGCGCCGCGCGCAGATCGATTCAAAACAACCGCTTCAGGACTTGCCGGGACAGGCGCTCTACCTCGCGCGCAACGCCATGCTCAGTGCCTACAAGGATCTTACCGACGTTTGGTCGTCGAAAATCGGAAGGTCGAATAAATTCAAAATTCCTCCGGCCTATTTCGATGCCGACAATGAGCCGCTGCTCGACGAGTATGGTGCACTGTTCAACATCATGCAGGCGCCGCCCGCTTACGCGCAAAAATCCGACACGCCATTTAAAGACGTGGTCGATCTGGGCATCGCCATTGCACGAGCAAAAGGCCTCGATCGGTCGAACGCCGAAGCGGCCGGCCGCATCAGCCTCGGGCTGTTCTTTGCCGAGACCAATGGCAATCAAAATATCGGCAATGCACGGTCGAATACCTACAAGGGAAGTCTGCAAACCGGGATATCGGAAGATCAGATCGGCCGACAGAGATGGGCGGCGATGAAAGGGGCGATTACCTCCTTTGATCCCGCACTAATTGCCCGCGACACCGAAGAAGAGAAGCGGGCGGGCAATTTAGATCATCGGTTCAATCACTGGACCGCGGTGCGGGATGGCCTGATGAGCGCCCATGCCGATCTTTTCCCGCAAATGCCGGCGCTTGTGAAAGCCCTGCCCGATCCGATCGATCAAATGAAGGTCTTTGAACTGATCCAGATCGTTCCCAGCCCAACGCGAGCGGCTCTTCGATCGGGAAATTTGTTGAACTACAGAATTTCCGAGCCGACGATCATGGGCTATTTGCGCAACAACAGCATGTTCACGTTCGGGCATGCTGACAGGACAAGGACTTCGGCGACGTTTCGCGAAATTCTCGACGCGATGTGGCTGTTCAACGACAAGTTTGAGCGCGCATCCTTGAAATTTGACGAGATCAAGTCCCAGCGCGTGAATTGAAGGCCAGCCAATTCAAGGTGGAGACGGAAACAGCTGGCATTGGCCAATGTTGCCGAAGCGCCAAAACCGGAATCGCAAGCCGCTACACCTTAACAACAGTACCGGGCCGGAATTTAAACACGGCAATCAGTGCAATCAGAATGAAAACCGCCAACACAACGGCCTGTGTGGTCGCGAATGGTGGCTCGGATTGCGTCGGAGCCAACGCATTGAGAGCTGAAACCTTCACGAAGCTCTGCACGACTAGAACAAAGATATTAAAATAGAGAGACGCGATGGCGGTGATCACGTAAATCCAGCGCCATGCGCCTGCCAAGTGCTCTTTGTATAAAGCAAACAGCGCGACCGCCAGGACCACGCAAGCCAAAAGCCCGACGCCCAAAGCCGGAGTGAACCCGTGTATGGGAAAAAGAAACCCGGTCACGCTGGTGAGTGCGGTGGTGAAAAGAAACAGTACGGTTGTGACTGGCAACCTATTCGAAGCGAACATCCCGCCCACAACAATCAGCCCACTTCCGATCGCCACCAAAGTGATAATGACATGTAAAATTGTGAACGCTCCGATCGACATACCTAGGATCATTCAAGGCCTCCATTGTTTGTGTACTCGTAGTTGGCGTCGCCCCGATCAGCCACCGGCCGCCCACCACTGCTCAATAGCAGCCGACCCTGACAGTACCAAGAAGTCTACGCCCTCGCCCGTTCCACATTGGCAATCCGCGCCGGGACGCCGAATTCGTGCCGGCACACCTCGGCGAGCCTCGCGACGCCGGCGCGGATCGCCTCATGCGACGGATTGGCGAAACACAGCCGCGTGCGGCTTCTGCCGTAGTCCTTGTCGGTCGACCATTCGGCACCCGGATTGATGGCGACGCCGGCGGCCAGCGCCGGCGCGAACAGTTTTTGCGTATCGACCTGATCCGGCAATTTGACCCAGAGAAAAATGCCGCCTTTGGGATCCTCGAATTCGGCCGCGGTGCCGAACTGCTCGTTGAGCGCCTCCATCAAGGTTTCGAGTTTCGCCCGCAGCGCGCGAGTGAGCGCCGGCACGTGGGCGTCGAAATGCTTGGGGCAAAACTCGCCGAGCACCATCTGCTCCAGCGCCCCGGAGCCGGCGTCGGTCTTGAGCGCGAGCATCCGCGCCAATAACGGCCACGGCGCGACGATGTAGCCGACGCGCAGCGCCGGCGCGATCGATTTGGAGAACGAGCCGATATGGATGACGCCGCCGTGCTGGCTCATGGCATAGAGCGCGGGCGGCCGCTCGCCGTCCCAGATCAGATCCGAATAGCAATCATCCTCGAAGATCGGCACGCCGTATTGCACGGCGAGCCGGAGCATTTCGCGGCGACGCGGTTCGCTCAAGATCGTTCCAGTCGGATTTTGCACGGTCGGCACCGTGTAGATGTATTTCGGCCGCACGCCGCGGCGTTTGAGATCATCGAGCGCGGCGGCGAGCGCGTCCACACGCATGCCCTCGCTATCCAGCGGAATGCCGACGGCTGCAACGCCAAGACGCTGCAGTCGCGTCAGCGCGCCTTGATAGGTCGCCTGCTCGATGATCACGGTGTCGCCGCGCATGAGCAAGATTCCGTTCACCAGATCGAGCGCCTGCAGCGAGCCGGAGGTGATGAGGATTTCGTCGGCGTCGCAGCGAATGCCGGCGGTGCGTTCGAGTTTGCGCGCCAGAAATTCACGCAGCGGACGATAGCCGAGCGAACCGCTGGAAAGTCCGTAAGTCGCAAGCGTGCGGCCCTCGCGCGTGAGCACGTCGTTCGCTGCCTTGATCAGCGCCTCGAGCGGCACCTGGTCGGCATCGTTGTGGCCGCCGATGAAATTGTATTTGGCAAAACCGTTCCATTTGGCGGCCGGCGGCGGCAGACCGGGTGCAAACAGCGACGCGAAATCCAGTACGGCCATGGACATTTCTCCCTTTGTCCAGGACATTAGCGTGTCATGGCCGGGCTTGTCCCGCCTGCGGGCCAAAGCCGATGCCTCTTAGCTCCCTGCATCTGTACCCTTTGGCGGGCGGCGGCCCGGCCATCGCGATTCAACTGGAATAGCGGTTCCGTAATCGGGAGCGAGCACGATGCGCCGCGTTCAATTGCTTCAGCTCTTCATTGCTTGTGCGTTCACAACGCAGGCCGCGGCCGAATACCCCGACCACCCGATACGCATGATCGTGCCGCAGGCCGCCGGCAGCGCGACCGATACGCTCACCCGCGTGCTTGCGTCGGCATTGTCCGACGAGCTGCATCAGCAGGCCGTGGTTGACGATCGTCCTGGCGGCGCGCTCACGCTCGGCCTCGATCTCACCGCGAAATCGCCGCCGGACGGCTATACCCTGTGCATGGGTCCGATTGGCGCGCTCGCCATCACCAGACATCTGGTCGTGCCGCTGCCGTATGATATTGAACGCGACTTCCAGCCGATCGCGCTGGTGGCGCGCGGTCAGCTTCTGCTCGCGGTGTCGCCGGCGACCTCGTTCCATTCCGTGCCGGAGCTGATCGCCTACGCCAAACAAAATCCCGGCAAGCTCCTCAATGCCTCGTCAAGCAACGGATCGCCCGGCCATGTCGGCGGCGAGCTGTTTAAATTCATGACCGGCGCCGACATCGTCCATGTCCCCTATAAAGGCGGCGCGCCGGCCATCAACGACCTGATGGCCGGGCGCGTGCAGCTAACGTTCGAAAGCCTCAATTCGATTGCGCCATTCGCGCGTTCCGGCGCGGTGCGTACGCTGGCGGTCAGCGGCGATCACCGCTCGACGGCGTTCCCCGATCTGCCGACCGTGGCTGAGGGCCGGCGTTCCCGGCTATTCCGCGCCGACCTGGGCGGGCGTGATCGCGCCCGCAGGCGTGCCACGGCCAATCGTCGAACAGCTTAATGCCGCGATCAATCGCGCGATTCGCTCCGCAGCCGTGCGTCAATTCTATGCGACTATCGGCGATGAGCCCGCCAGTGGAACGCCCGAAGAATTTGCGGGGCTGATTGCCGCCGATTCGCAGAAATGGGGCGAGGTCATCAAGCGCGCGGGGATTAGGTTGGAGTAGCCCATTACTGCGGGCGCGAGCGCGTGTGCCCTCTCCCGTTGCGGGAGAGGGCAGCGAAGGCATTTCAAATAAAATGGTGGGTGAGGGGTTTTCCCCTCACCCAATCTTGGTGCTGAACTGCCGAGGAGCCCTCTCCCGCAAAAGGGGAGAGGGGGCAATAATGCGCGCTCGCGTCATGAGTGATCTCACTTTCGCCGCCCCAAGACTCGACCCATATTGTGACGATGGTGAAAGGCCCCAATCGGCCGCCGGCGCCGCACCGCCGCGATCCGGCAAAACATTCGAAGAAAGACCCGGCGAAACCGACCCGCGCCAAGGCGGCGCGACCGGACACGCCGGTGCTCGACCCGGCATTGGCCGACCTGCTCAATCCCGGCATCGGCCAGGGCCGCGCCGGTATCGGCGCACAGACGGGAATCAAAAATGCTCCCTCCCCCCACCCGGGCCGCGCTCACGCGCGCCCGAGTGCAAACTTGTCGTGGGAAGGTAGGGAGGGGGGTCACGAGGCCACGCGTCAAACCGGAACGCACGCGCATCGCCCTTCCACCCCCACCCCCATCCCCTCCCCGCAAGGGGGAGGGGAGCAGCAAGCGTCCAAGCTCGCGCAGCCGCCCGATAATTCCTGGGATCGCCGCGCCGACTTTGCGCAAGCACACCGCGCCCGCGCTTCGGTGGCGCGCGGCTTCGCCGAGCCGAAGCAAAGCTATGTCGGCCGCACGCCGGTCTCGCCCGGCGAACTCGATCCCGATCTCGCCCGCGCGCTGGGCATCGAGGAGGAGGTGGAAAGCGGGACGTCATCTTCACCCTCCGCTGGAGGGGGAGGGTCGCGAGCCGAAGGCGAGCGGGGTGGCGCGATAAAATATGGCGAAGAGACAGCCTCCCGATCGCGCTTTGCGCGTTCGCGGGGGCAGGAAGGAGCGGTAAGCGCATTCGGCAGCGCGGCGAGCCAGCAATCGCTGGAGCGCTTGCTGCGCGAAGGCCGACCGGAATTTCGCGAGTACCTGTGGACGCCGCATCGACCGCCGCGGCCGGACAAATCCGAGGGCGGCTTTCGGCTCACCATCAAATCCGACTTCGATCCCCAAGGCGATCAGCCGCAGGCGATCAGGGAATTGGTCGAAGGCGCACGCCGCAACGACCGTAACCAGGTACTGCTCGGCGTTACCGGTTCGGGCAAGACCTTCACCATGGCCAAGGTGATCGAAGAGACGCAGCGGCCGGCGCTTATTCTTGCACCGAACAAGACGCTCGCGGCGCAGCTCTACGGCGAGTTCAAAAGCTTCTTTCCGGACAACGCCGTCGAATATTTTGTGAGCTACTACGACTACTATCAGCCCGAAGCCTATATTCCGCGCACCGACACCTATATCGAGAAAGATTCCTCGATCAACGAGCAGATCGACCGCATGCGTCACGCTGCCACGCGGGCGCTGCTCGAACGCGACGACGTGATCATCGTCGCTTCCGTCTCCTGCATCTACGGTATCGGTTCGGTCGAAACCTATTCGGCGATGACCTTCACCATCCGCCGCGGCGAGCGGCTCAACCAACGGCAACTCCTCGCCGATCTGGTCGCTTTGCAATACAAGCGCTCCGCCGGCGATTTTTACCGCGGCTCGTTTCGTGTCCGCGGCGACGTCATCGAAATTTTCCCGGCGCACTATGAGGACCGCGCCTGGCGGGTGTCGCTGTTCGGCGACGAGGTCGAGGCAATCCACGAATTCGATCCGCTCACCGGGCAGAAAACCGATGAGCTCGAATTCGTCAAAATCTACGCCAATTCGCACTATGTGACGCCGCGGCCGACGCTGTTGCAGGCGATTTCCGGCATCAAGCTCGAACTGCGGCAGCGGCTCGACCAGCTCAATGCCGCCGGCCGGCTTCTCGAAGCGCAGCGGCTCGAACAGCGCACGCTCTATGACCTGGAAATGATGGAAGCCACCGGCAGCTGCGCCGGCATTGAAAACTATTCGCGTTACCTCACCGGCCGCAAACCCGGCGAGCCGCCGCCGACTTTGTTCGAATATGTCCCGGACAATGCACTGGTGTTTGTCGACGAGAGCCACGTCACCATTCCGCAGCTCGGCGGCATGTATCGCGGCGACTTCCGCCGCAAGGCGACGCTCGCCGAATATGGCTTCCGCCTGGCCTCCTGCATGGACAACCGGCCGCTGCGTTTCGAGGAGTGGGACGCGATGCGGCCGCAGACCTTGTGCGTGTCGGCGACGCCGGGCCCGTGGGAGCTCAACGAATCTGGCGGCGTCTTCACCGAACAGGTGATCCGGCCGACCGGACTGATCGATCCGCCGGTCGACGTGCGGCCGGCGCGCACCCAGGTCGACGATCTGGTCGGCGAGGTCCGTGCGGTGGCGCAAAGCGGCTATCGCGCATTGGTCACCGTGCTCACCAAGCGCATGGCCGAAGACCTGACCGAATATCTGCACGAGCAAGGTATCCGCGTCCGCTACATGCATTCCGACATCGACACCATTGAGCGCATCGAAATCATCCGCGATCTGCGGCTTGGCGCCTTCGATGCGCTGGTCGGCATCAATCTCTTGCGCGAGGGCCTCGACATTCCGGAATGCGCGCTGGTCGCCATTCTCGACGCCGACAAGGAAGGTTTCCTGCGCAGCGAAACCAGTCTCATTCAGACCATCGGCCGCGCCGCGCGCAATATCGACGGCCGCGTCATCCTCTATGCCGACAGCGTCACCGGCTCGATGGAGCGCGCCATCGCCGAGACCGAGCGCCGCCGCGAGAAGCAGAAGGAATACAATACGGCGAACGGCATCACGCCGGAGAGCGTGCGCAAGGGCATCGCCGACATTCTCGACAGCGTCTATGAGCGCGACCACGTGTTGATCGCGACCGGCAGCGGCGCAGGCGAATTCGAGGAGGCGGCCACCATCGGCCACAATTTCGAGGCGGTGATCAGCGATCTCGAAACCCGGATGCGCGCCGCCGCCGCCGATCTCGATTTCGAGGAAGCGGCGCGGTTGCGCGACGAGATCAAACGGCTGCGCGCCACCGAGCTTGCGGTGATCGACGATCCGACCGCGAAAATCTTACCCTCCCCCCAAGGTGGGGAGGGTGGCCGCGCGCAGCGCGGCCGGGTGGGGAGTCAGCGCGAAGGCGCGCGGGGTGGCGTGAGCCGAATCCACAAGCCCACACTCGACGAAATGGGCATCGCGCTCCATCACGAAGTCGCGCCGCACCGGCCTGGAAGCTCCCAAGAGGCGCGGCGCGCCCCCGGCTCGGCGGCCGGGGCGGGCTCCGGCGCGACAGGGACGCAAAGATCCAGCCCGCGCAAGCCGACGCTCGATGAAATGGGGCCGGGCGTTGAATCAGTGCCGGCGAAGCAACAGTCCGGCCCGCGCTCGACGCTGGGCCGCCCCGGCATGCGCGGCGGTTGGAAGCCGCGGCGGCGGTGATCGCTGCCGCGGGTAGGCTGATATCGCTGCGTGGGCGAATGGGTTAGGTTGCGCCGTTCACTAACGAATCACTCATCGAGAATGTGGAGGTCGCCATGGCGAAAGGTCAGCTGCGAAGCAACAGGGAAAAGAAGAAGCCGAAGCAGGACAAGAATAAGAAGAAAGGCGCCGAAGCTCCCTCGCCGTTCGCTGGGATGCACAGCCAGGCCAAACCCGGCACGTACCAGCACGAGTATGGCAAGAAGCACTAGCTGGCTCGGCGAGCACCGCCGCGATCGCGCTTCGACCGGGAAAATATTTCGACACCACGCCGGAGCTTTGGATGAACTTGCAGGTGCAGGCGTCCTATGAGCTTCATCTCGCCCGCGCCAAGGATTGGCCGAAAATCGAGCGACGCATGCGCGCTTTGGCGGCGAAGTAGATTTCCGTCGAGGCGTCACACATTGAGCCGTTCCGGCATGCACGGCGGCTGGAAACAAGACGAAAATAACTACAGTTTCGTCCTGTTATGCGGGTTTTATGCCGGGCATCCACGGCTAAAAATTCCAATCAAGTAGATCGCCGGGACAAGCCCGGCCATGACACGCAAAGACGTGTGGCCCACTACATCCCCTTCGCCAGCACATCGGTGCCGGCTTTGGCGATCTGGTCGTCCTGCGCCGAGAGCGCGCCGGAGACGCCGATCGCGCCGGCGATCCTGCCGTCGACCAGGATGAGGAGCCCGCCCTGCAGCGGGGTGATGTCTTTAAGCGCCAGCAGCCGCATGCCGGCGCCGCCGGCGGCGATGGCGTCGTCGAGCGCCTTGCTCGGCAGCTTGAATTCGAGCGCGGTGCGCGCCTTGCCGGCCGAGGTGGTGATCGCCGAGAGCTGCGCGTTGTCGGCCTTGTGGAACATCACCATGTTGCCGCCGCTGTCGAGAATGGTGATGGCGACGATCCAGGAATTTTTTGCCGCTTCCAGCTCCGCCGCGGCCATCACCCGCTTGGCCTGGTCGAGCGTGATCGGCGGGCCGTAAGGCGGCTGCGGCGGCGCCGCGGTGGGCGCAGCCGGCTGTTGCGCGCTCGCCGGCGCCACGGCAAAGCCGGTCAATGCCGCGAGGGCGCAGAACAAAACGAAAGCAGATACGCGAACCATTTAGTGGCCTCCCAAACCCAATGCCGAACCCGTCGTAATGCACCATAAGCAGCAAATGCGGCAAGCGGAAGCCGACGCTCCGATGTCGTTCCCCTCCCCCATGCGGGGAGGGGTTAGGGGTGGGGGTGGTCGGGACGACTGAGACGTTACGGAAATCGCAGCGTACTTTTCTGCACCACCCCCCTCCCCACCCTCCCCCGACAACTTGCACTCGGGCGCGCGCCAGCGCGGCCCGGGTGGGGGGAGGGATCGTTTTGGATGCGAGCGCACTGAAGGTCGCGCGCACGAACGTGATCGCCGCGCCCGGTGCGATCGGTACGCGCCGCGCTTATATTTGATCTGCGAATTCCTCCCCATTCCGCCGCCGCATACAGGAGCACCGCCATGTTTTCATTTCGCAAGAAACAGGAAATGCCCGCGCCCGAGAAGGCGCTGCCGGGGCGTGCGACGCCGATCCCCACCGCCCAGACGCATTTCGTCAATGGCCGGCCGCTCAAAGGCCCCTACCCTGCCGGCCTCGCCATGGCGGTGTTCGGGCTCGGCTGCTTCTGGGGCGCCGAGCGCAAATTTTGGGAGCTTGGCGACGGCGTCTATGTGACCGCGGTCGGCTATGCCGGCGGGCTCACCCCCAACCCGACCTACGAAGAAGTGTGCTCCGGCCGCACCGGGCATAACGAAGTGGTGCTCGTGGTCTATGACCCGAAGAAAATTTCCTACGACCGCCTGCTCAAGACGTTTTGGGAGAGCCACGACCCGACCCAGGGCATGCGCCAGGGCAACGATGTCGGCACGCAATATCGCTCCGGCATTTATGTGTTCTCGCCGGAGCAGCGCGCCGCGGCCGAGGCCTCCAAGGCCGCTTACGGCAAGGCGCTGGCGGCCGAGCGCATGGGCGCGATCACGACCGAAATTCTCGACGCGCCGCCGTTCTATTTCGCCGAGGATTACCACCAGCAATATCTCGCCAAGAACCCGCACGGTTATTGCGGCCTCGGCGGCACCGGCGTGAGTTGCCAGATCGGGACGGGAGTGGCCGCGTAAACAGGTATCAGAAAGCAGTCATCAGGGATCAGCTGCAATAAGTTGATCCCTGATTTCCTGTTACCTGATTCCTGATCACTTCACGTGCTTGGCCAGAAACGCCATGGCCCGCTGCCAGGCGAGCTTGGCGGCTTCGGCGTTGTAGCTGCCGCGCTCGTCGCAATGAAAGCCGTGTTGCGCGTTCGGATAGACGTAGATTTCGCAATCGGCGCCGCGCTTCTTTTTGATCGCCTCGACATCGCTCATCGGGATTGACGCATCCTGCTCGCCGAAATGCATTTGCGTCGGGATTTTCGGCTTCTCGTCCGCGTTCTTGGCGATCTGGCCGCCGTAATAGCAGACCGCGGCCGAGAGTCCGTTGAGCCGGCTCGCGGCGAGAAACGAGATGGTGCCGCCCATGCAGAAGCCCACGATGCCGACCGGACCGGCCTCTTTCAGTTCGTCGATCGCAGCCTGCACGTCGCGCAGCATCGCGTTCCAATCCGGATTGGCGACGAACTTGCGCGCATTGGCGATCTCGTCGGGGGTGTAGCCGGATTCGAAATTCGGCTGCTGGCGATCGAACACTGCCGGCGCCACCGCGGCATAGCCTTCGCCGGCCTGCCGGTCGCAGACCGCGCGGATATGATGATTGACGCCGAAAATTTCCTGAATGACGACCATGCCCCCTTTGGCTTTTCCGGGTGGGTCGGCGCGATAGGCGCCGAGCTTGAAACTGTCGGAAGCGGTCAAAGTAAAATGCTTACCCAATGTGATCCTCCATCGATGTCCTGATTGCAGGTAATCGCCGCGCCGGCAGCCTATCGGCGGCTTCGGCCCTGCTCAACCCACTTATGCCTCGTCATGCCCGGCACTCGGGTCCCGCCATTGGCGGGCCCAAGTGTAGACTCCTGTGCCGGACATCTCGCTTGAACCAGGCACTGTGCGAAAAGAAACGGGATAGCCGGAACAAGTCCGGCCATGACGGAAGCCGGGCGACGTTCGATATCACTTGGTGACGACAGTGAAGTCGGTGCCTTCGCCGGTTTCATCGCCAAGACCCTGATCCGAGACGATGAGCGAGGAGCCGGGGCCGATCATTTGCGCAATCGCTTCGCTCACCTCGGGCGGGATCTCGATCCGGTCGAGCACCTGCGCCGGGCTTTGCGGCGGCGGCGTATCGCTCGCCCGCTCTTCCTCGATCTCGCGCCGTCGCACGCGGCCATAGCGGTCGCGGCGCTCCTCGACATAGCGGACGCGCTTCGGCGGCTCGCCGGGCAGGGACACGACATTCCAGCGCAAGGTGGTTCGATCGGGTCCGGTGAATTCCAACGCCGTGAAGACATGCGTGCCGAGCGGCGCCTCCGGCTGCGCGATGGTTACCGGGACGTCGAACAGCGGCTCGAAATCCTGGCGGATGTAAAGGCGTTGCCGCTTGCGGCTGACAAAAATCGAGATCGGCATTTTCTTCGCCGCCGCAACTTTCGCCAGCTCGGTCGGTGTGGCCGGTGGCGGCGGCGCAGCAACGCCCGCATCCGCACCGCGCAGGGCGCTTTCCATTTTCTGATCGGGCTTGATGGCCGGCGCGACGGGCTGGGGCGCCGCCGCGTCTGACTGCACCGGCTGCGCGGCCGCCGGAGCATTCGCGTGGACGGCAAGCTCAGAGGGTTGGGCGGCTACGGTCTCGACACCATTGACGGCCGGCGCCGCGATCTCCGGCGGCTTTTCCTTGTGCACGAACAAGTGCGGGTCGGCGAATTCCACCGGCCTTAGTTCCGCGCGAGCAATGATGACGCGGGCGTTGAGCTTGGTGAGGCGGTATAGCCGCACGGCGAAATCACGCGGCATGCGGATGCAACCATGCGAGGCGGGGTGGCCGATATTCTGGCCTTCATGCATGGCGACGCCCGACCAGGTGATGCGCTGCATATAAGGCATCGGCGCATTGCTGTAGATGTTCGAGCGATGGAAGATTTGTTTTTGGATGATGCTGAAGACGCCGAACGGCGTCGGATGGGCGGCTACGCCGGTGGCGATTGAGGTATCGGCGACATGCACGCCGTTGCTGTAGAAATACAGCTTCTGCTGATTGATCGAGATGAAGATCTGCTGCGGCCCTTTCGGAATTTGCCCGAACGGTTCTTTGTCGGCGCGATCGGCGGCTTTCGGTTCGTGCGATTTGTGCGCGGATTTATGTTTGTGCCAGCCGCCGTACCAGCCGCCATACCAATAAGCGGCCGCCGCCGGAGACGCACTCGTCACCGTCAGGCATGCGGTGACAGCGAGCGCGAAAATGCCGCTGCCGACGACGGGGCGATCCCGCCGAGCCGGCATCCTGTCTTGTCGCGCGCGCGTTACCAGCAATTTCACCCCCGGCCGCCGTGAAATCGTCTTGAGCCCAGCCACAGATTCTGCCGCAAATCCTAGTGGAGGGAATCAGCTTCCGCCAGATCGCGACTGTGACACGGCGGTGGCGAAATGCGGCAAAACTTCGATCATGAAAATGCTAGGGAGTAGACCGCCGCTACGGTTTATACCGCGTCGGCCGAGGCGGCACACATTCCGGTTCGGTTTGCTTGCCATGCGCAATTGTGCACGCATTGTCTGCGTTGCGACTCAATCAACGCGGCAACGCAAAGGCTTCCGCCAACAATTCATAGGAATGCCGGCGCGAGGCGTGATCGTAGATCATAGTGGTAATCATCAATTCATCGGCTCGCGTCGCCTGCGCCAAGGCGAGCAAGCGATCCTTCACGGCGAACGCGCTGCCAACCGCCAAGCGGGCACGCTGACGCGACATCCGTTCGCGATCGGCGGCCTTATAGGGATAAGCGGCAGCCGCCTCGGGCGACTCAAGCGGCAGGTATTCGCCCTTGGCGCGCCGCACATAGTGCAATTGGGCGCTGGCAGCGATACGTTCGGCTTCGGCATCGCTGTCCGCGGCGATCGCCGCGGTAGCAAGAATGGCATAGGGACGCGGCAGCATCGGGGTCGGCTTGAAACGTTCGCGGTAGCTGAGCATCGCGCTCGCTCCGTCGTAATCGGCAAAATGATGCGCGAACGCAAAGCCCAATCCGAACGCCGCGGCGAGCTCAGCGCTGTAGCCGCTCGAGCCGAGAAGCCAGATCGGCGGCAGCGCCACATCGCTCGGCACTGCGCGCACATTGCGGAACGGGTGACCGTCCGGAAAATCGCCGTGCTCGAGCAGCAGCAATTCCTGAAAGCGTTCGAGAAATTCGTCGCCCGCGCGCGGATCCTGTCTGGCGCGTAGCGCATAAGAGGTGACCGCATCGGTACCGGGCGCGCGGCCAAGCCCGAGATCGATGCGTCCAGGAAATAACGCCTCCAGCACCTTGAATCGTTCGGCCACCATCAGCGGAGCGTGATTGGGCAGCATCACGCCGCCGGCGCCGACCCGAATGCGCGAAGTCACCGCCGCAACCTGTCCGATCATGATGTCAGGCGACGAGCTCGCGATATTTGCCAGATTGTGATGTTCGGCGAGCCAATAGCGGTGGTAACCGAGGCGGTCGGCGAGGCGCGCCAGATCGAGCGAATTATGCAAAGCCGTAGAACCGGGCGTGGCCGTTGTCACCGGCGACAGATCGAGGACGGAAAGCGGAATCACTCGATGTCTTTGTGTATGGCTGCGAGCACCGCGGCTATCAGCGCGCTAAAGCGAAATGATTTTAGGTTGATTCGGTATTTCGCTTTAGCTTGTTGTTTGAGCATGATCTTTTCCGACCTGGCTTCGCCCGCCGAAGCGTGACACGGGGATACTAGAGGCTAGTGTAGCTTCGCGCAGGCGGAAAACCGGCGGCCACTTTTTGGGATCATGCTTTAGCGCGGCTCCGCGTCAATCCCGGCATCAATCCCGGCATGTCTAATATTGGGTGCCGCTCAGGCCCGCTGTTGCCGCCGAGGGACTGGACTGTGCGGCCGCCGCCTTTTTCGCCGTGCGATGCCGCTTGATCTGAACCCGTTTGACGGATCGCGAAGCCTGGGCGGTGCCATCCGTCCATGTGTAGGTCGGTTGCGAATAGGTCGGCTGCGAATAGGTCGGCTGCGAATATTGATAGGCCGGCTGGGCCGCGACCGTCGCTGTGGTTCGGCGGACGCGGACCGTCTTGCTTGCGCGCCGGACTTGCGCCGCAGACCGGGATGCTTTGACCGCCGGCTTTGCCGCTTTGCTCTCCGCCGATTGTGCCGGTTTCGCCGCCGGCTGCTGATCTTCCGCCGCGGCAGTGATAGCCGCCGTTTGCTCGGCGGTTGGCGCCGTCGCTGCCGAAACAGCCGGTTGTTGATCCTGTGTCGCTACGACCGTCTCTTGCTGGCTCGGCGCGATGGCTTCGGGCGTCACGCTGGATTGCTCTGCGGGCATCGCAACGGCAACGCTTGCCGTGTTGCCCTGATCCGCCGCGCCGGCGTCGGCCGATGCTTGTTGAATGCTGGAATCCCTTGCGATCGTCGAATTGGCTCCCGCCTGCTCCGCGGCGGGGCTTGGAGTGGCGGGACTTGGAGTGGCAATGATCACCGGAACGGAAATGGCCTTCGCGGCGTCGTTGACCGGCAATCGTGCCTCCAATGGCGCCCGTGCGTCCGAACCAAGCGCCAGATTGTCGAAGGCAAGCTGCAATGGCGGGCTTCCTTCCGCCAACCGCGCCAGCGGTTCGTGATTGACGCGAAATGTCGCGAACAAGCCCAAACCGGAGCCGATTCCGGCAATCGCAGCCAGAATCGCTACGACCATCAGGCGAATGTTGGGAAACATTGGACCTCGCTGAATGCCCGCGCGATCCGCGAAGAGTTACGCCTGACCGGGCTTCACGATTATCACCAGGGCGCCGCTGAACGGTGAAACCGACTGATGCGACCTTAGCTGAGTCGGGCAAAAACCAATGTTAAAAATGACAAAGCCGATGCGGGCGAGCGCGCCGCATCCAAATTTCGCGATCGAAGTTTGATGCTAACTGAGGCGCCGGCGCTTAGCGGGCGACCGGTGGACGTAGCGCCGCGGTGTCGGGATTGCTTCCAGGCAAGACGACCACGTGCGTGCCGATGTTCACCCGATTGTAGAGATCTTCGATGTCATCGTTGGCCAACCGGATGCACCCCGACGATACGAAGCTGCCGATCGTCGACGGCTGGTTGGTGCCGTGGATGCGATAGACCGTATTGCCGAGGTAGAGCGCGCGAGCGCCGAGCGGATTGGTTTCGCCCCCCGCCATGAAGCGCGGCAGATAAGGTTGCCGCTCGATCATTTCCTTCGGCGGGAACCAGTCCGGCCATTCCTTCATGCGGGTGATGCGTTCGGTGCCGGACCAGGTGAAGCCTTCACGCCCGACGCCGACGCCGTAACGAATCGCTCTGCCACTGCCGAGCACGAAGTAGAGGTAAGTGTTCGGCGTATCGATGATGATCGTGCCGGCCGGCTCGGTGGTGCTGAACTCGACAATCTGGCGCCGGAAGCGCTGCGGCAGCTCTTTGGCCGGGCCCTGCTCCGGCTGATCTTCCGGCGGCAAGGAGGCAATAACGTTTGAGCCGGCGCGCGGTGGCGCGGCACTGCTGCCGGGCGGCGGCGCCACGGGAGCAGCGCCGCGGACCGACCCGGTCACATCGGCGGAACCCGACACTGCGGCGACATCGCTGGGCGGCCGATCGATCGGGCCGCCAGTAACGACCGGTAAGGGCTGCGGCGGGAAAAACGGGCGGCCGACCGGAAGCGCCTCGTAAACCTCTTCGCCCGGGGCAGGCTGGACATAACCCGGATTGATCGGGACGCCGCGAGCGTCCCGGTAAACCGGCGGCCCGTCCCGATAAATGGGGACTGGCGCCGGCGGGTAGTCCGGTGACGGATAATATTGCGCAGCGGCACCGCAAGCCGAGCCGGCCAGCGCCAAGGCGACGATCGCAACGCTAAAGCCTGACCGCAAAGAGAACCCCCCGCTCAACCACTGATGTCCCCGGCGACCAGCTCAGTCTTGCCGTAACATTAGGCAGGAACAAGGCGAAATCCCTAGTTCCCTGGCCGCTTTTAGCCCCTGAAACGCCGCTTCAAAGGCATGGTGAATACCCCGTAACTGCTGTGAAGTATACTCATCTGATGGTATAGAATTCGTCACCAGTCAGGTCTTCACGGCGGAGGCGGATATGGCGCGTACAGGTTTGTGGGCCGTCCTACTTGTCTTGACTGCTTCGACCCCGCTGCACGCTCAAAATTCCGAAGCGCTCAATGACATCAAGGGAAAGATCTGGGAGGCCCAATTGGTGCAGCGAAACTTTGCTGCGGGCCTGCGGCATTGCAATGAGCTGAACGGAACGAATTTCTATTTCGAGACGCGAGATCGCGTGCTCAATCTGCAGGATTATCGCCGCTCGCTCGACAATCTCCCGGCGCAGGGAGCGTACAATCCAGAGACCCGGCGGCCCTGGAGTAAACAGGATGCCGACGCCCGTTGGGCGCAGGTGCAAAAAGACGCGGTCACCCATCAGGCGAATTGCGCCGCGGTCGCGAGCCTGCCCTTCCTCGAAAAGAAGTTGAAGGAATTGGATCAGCAGTCAGGCGCGCCGGTTGACTCCGCTGCCAAGTAAGCTGCCGAGTAAGCTGCCAAGTAACCCACCAAGTAAGCCGCACGTTTTTCTGATCCGCCTCTGCGCAGACGACATGCCCCGTCGGCTCGCGACGTGTTAGAACACGCCGCCATTGATCTGAAATCATCCAACAGGGGCAGCAGAATGGATTGGACGGAGCGACGGGAGCGCTTGCGCTCGCTCATCGCGGGACCGCGTTGTATCTATCCGGGATCGGTCTACGACGCCATCTCGGCGCGCATCGCTGAAGACCTCGGCTTCGAAGCCGGCATGTTCGCCGGCTCGATTGCCTCATTCACGGTGCTCGGCGCGCCCGATGTGGTGGTGCTGACGCTGACCGAATTCGCGCAGCAGGCCTATCGCATCAATCGCGCCGGCAAATTGCCGCTGCTGGTCGATGCCGATCATGGCTACGGCAATGCGCTGAGCGTCAAACGCACCGTCGAGGAGCTTGAAACGGCCGGCGTTGCCGGCATGACGATCGAAGACACCGCGCTGCCGACCGGTTATGGCGCGAGCGGGCTTACTTTAATTCCGATCGCGGAAGGCGTCGGCAAGATGAAGGCGGCACTGGCGGGCCGCCAAGACAAGCGGCTTGTCATTATCGGCCGCACCAGCGCAATGGCCATCACCGACGTCGACGACACCATCGCGCGGCTGAAAGCCTATGAGCAGGCCGGTGTCGACATGCTGTTCATGGCGGGAGTCAAAACCCGTGTGCAGCTTGACGCAGTCGCTAGCGCAGTCAAGCTGCCGCTGTTTCTCGGCAGCCCGGGCGCGGAGCTTTACGATCTTGATTATCTCAGCGCGCGCAACGTCCGAGTTTGCCTGCAAGGCCACCTGCCGTTCATGGCCGCTGTGAATGCAGTGCACGAAACACTGAAGGCGCTGCGTGCCGGCACGCCGCCGGCCAATATAAAATCCGTTGCATCGCCCGATCTGATGAAACAAGTGACGCGTCAGGCCGACTATTCGCGGTGGTCAAAGGAGTTTCTGAGCGCGAGTCTGGCCGGCGGCTAAGCGCAATCAGACCGCGGCCGGGCTTGATCGCGGCGCAGAATGTCAACACATAGCGCAAGCCGGCATCTTGCCGGATGCCTTACCTAGGCCGCAAAATCGCAATGGAATCTGCCGCTGCGAGCGGGAATCAAGAAATGCCGTCCGTCAGCAATTGGAAAGTGCCATCCGCGGTGCAACCCAAGCCCGGAGACTACGGCTATGACCTCGAACGCGCATTATCATGCGTGGTCGGGTTGCATGCCACGGTACCTTCGGATGCGTTCACGGCCGAGACGCTGGGCACCGAACGCGCCGGCAACGGCGTGTTCATTCGCGGCAACGGCCTGGTCCTGACCATCGGCTATCTAATCACCGAAGCCGACACGATCTGGATCGCGCTGAACGACGGCCGCTCGGTGCCCGGCCACGTGCTTGGCTATGACCAGGAAAGCGGCTTCGGCCTGGTGCAGGCGCTGGCCAAACTCGACGTGCCGTCGCTGGAGATCGGCGACTCGGCCGCGGCCTCGATCGGCGAGCGCGTCGTTGTCGGCGGCTTCGGCGGGCGGCACCGCTCGGTGGCGGCGCGCATCGTCGCCAAACAGGAGTTTGCCGGCTATTGGGAATACGTGCTCGAGGAGGCCATCTTCACCGCCCCCGCGCATCCGAATTGGGGCGGCACCGCTTTGATCGGGCCGGCTGGCGATCTCCTCGGCATCGGCTCGCTGCAGTTGCAGCACGCCGGCGAACGAGGCCAGACGCAGAACATTAACATGATGGTGCCGATCGATCTGTTGAAACCGGTCGTCGACGATCTCATGAAATTCGGCCGCCGCAACGCGCCGCCGCGGCCGTGGCTCGGCCTCTACGCAACCGAAGTCGAGAATCGTCTGGTCATTGTCGGTCTCGCCGATCGCGGACCGGCAAAGAAAGCGGATCTGCGCACCGGCGACATCGTGATCTCGGTCGCCGGCAAGGACGTACGCGATCTCGCCGGCTTCTTCCGGCGCATCTGGGCGCAAGGCCAGGCCGGCGCGGAAATTCCGCTGACGATCTATCGCGACGGCGAGACGATGCAGGTGCGCATCAAATCGGGCGAGCGCAGCAAATTTCTCAAAGGCCCGAGCCTGCATTGATGATTCCCTCTCCCCTTGCGGGAGAGGATGCCCGAGCAAAGCGAGGGCGGTTAAGGGGTCGTCCAAAGCCCCCTTCGCCCGTCTTCGCTCCGCTCTGACGGGCTCACCACCCTCTCCCGCGAGGGGAGAGGGTTTAGGATTTGCCTCGCAATTTTTCCTCTTCCAACAATGCTTTCAACCCTTCGCGATAGGTCGGAAAGCGCAGGGTAACGCCAAGTTCGCGCTTGAGTTCGTCATTGCGCACGCGCCGGCACTCCTGCCAGAAGCTTAAGCCCATTTCCGACATTGACGGCGCGGCTTGCGCGAACGGAATCTCCGGCGGCGGCTCGCGACCCATCAACTGCGCTGCGAACACGATCGGATCGGCCGGCGGCGACGGTTCGTCATCGGCAAGATTGAACACGCGGTCGGCGCCGCGCGCGAACGCGACATCGATCGCCTGCGCGATATCGCTGACGTGAATACGATTGAAAACCTGACCCGGTTTGACGACGCGGCGCGCTTTGCCGCGCGCGAGCGCAACGATCGCATTCTGTCCGGGACCGTAAATGCCGGCGAGACGCAATACCGCGACGCGGACGCCATGCCGCGCGCCGAATTGTTGCCAGGCTTGCTCGGCGGCCACACGCCAGCGGCTGCGCTCCGAGCTCGGGGCTGGCGGCGTTCGCTCGTCGACCCAGCCGCCGCCGTGGTCGCCGTAAACGCCCACCGTCGAGAGATAGACGACAGAGCGCAGATTGCGTCGCGCAGCGAGAGCGCCACCGCATGCGGTGAGCACCGGATCGCCGCTGGCATCCGGCGGGATGGAGACGAGCGCATGGTCTGCCGCGGCGATTGCGGTTTCGAGCTCCGCCGTCACCCGCGTGCCATCAAACACGACGGCCCGCACCGCTCCGGCCTGATAGGCGTTCAAAATCCCGGCACGTTCGGCGCGGCGAACGGTGCCGATGACGCGCTCGAA
>DASSXN010000094.1:0-21905 GCA_035703785.1 Xanthobacteraceae bacterium | reverse complement strand
ACGATCATAAACTTAGCCTCGGCTTCATCAATATTGCTTTGCTCGAGCATTGCGTGCCGAATCCCGCCCTCGTCACTAGTGTAGCCGTACAGACGACTCAGTGCTTCCCGCAGAGCGGGATGTATCGTCATTCTTTCATCTATTTTTCTTAGCGCCTCGCCGAGCGTCGCCTTTGGGTTTCCCGTGATTACGCGAGCGACAGATTCAACCGCACTAATCGCCTCCTTAATCGAATTACGATAGTCCGGATCTGGCTTTTTGGAGAAAAGAGAAATCGCTGACTGCAAATGGTGTCGAGCACCAGAAAACGCGCTTGTCAAAGACGACGCAGCGGCTACGGCCTCAATCTCAACAGGATCAGTTATAGGTACGAGTTGCTTATTGACCACACGATAACCCGACTTCTCCGTTTCTAGAAAATGTGACACCCGACCAATGAAGCGAGGAGCCTCACGGCGGTGAAACAAGAACTCAACAAGATTATATACTTCGTACCATTTGGCTTTATAAAACCATCCCTTGATGAATTTTATTCCGTCATATTGTGCGTACGGCACATTATCCGAAGGGACCTTCAAGAAATTGACGAAAATGTCTGACATAACGTCATTGTACTGCCCGTCATAGTCATAATGGTGGATGTAGCTTTCGATACACGCCTGCCAAAGGCCATTCGCAGGTCCGTGTCCATATCTTCGGTTTGGAGAACGGTTTTCGGACGTGTAACGCCAATCCGGTCTGAAAAAGACATAAGTGGTCACCTATAGCGAATCTTTTTATACAAAAAGGCCGAGCCGGTGCTCGGCCTTTTTCGGAGTTCTAGTCTTAGCATAGGCAAGCACTACTTTATTGCTTCATCAGCGCATCGCGCTCCTTGGTCAACCGACGCAGCTACTCCTGCTAGGCGGCGAGGCGATCGGCGTTGCGGCTCTCGTCGCCGGCGCCGCGTCACTGCTTCTCGTCGTCGTCCTCATCATCGAGCGCGTCTTGCTCGGCGTCTTCGAGGGCCTGCGGGTCGATCAGTTCCGCGGCCTCCTTGTCGCTTTCTCGCCGGTGCGCGTGCTCGTCGCGCTCCTCGGCCTCTTCGATAGCGCCGAGCATGAAATCCGGCAGGTCGTCGATCGCCTCGCCAATCTCGGAAGCGGGAATACCTCCCTTGCTCGCATCGGCGAGGCACTGATCGGCGAGCGCTTTCGCGCGCGCCTCGATGTCGCCTTCGGCGTCTTTGGCGGTGACGTGGTCGGCAATCCATTCTTCGACGAAGGCCAATGCGCGCTCGCTCACTTCCGGCTCCTGTTTTGACATCCCCTCCCCCTTGTGGGGAGGGGTTAGGGGTGGGGGTGGCACTCGCACGATTACCGAACGACCCCCCTCCCTGCCCTCCCCCGCAAGGGGGGAGGGAACTGGACCTGAACGCCAAGCGAGAAAACTATTTCTTCAACAGCTCGTCGCGCTGCTTGGAGAGTCGATCGAGTTCCTCCTGCTGGGCCGCGATGCGGTCGGCGTTGCGGCTCTCGTCGCCGGCGCCGGAATTCGCCGCGGCCTGCTCGATCAGCTGGCGGATATTGTCGCGCACGATGGCCATGCGCCGCTCGATCTCAGGAAGCGAAAGCGAATTGCCGTTGCTCATCGTGTTTCTCCCGGCACCCACCGGCACGTTCCCATCCCCCTTGTGGGGAGGGGTTAGGGGTGGGGGTGGTCTCGCGTAATTACCGGATGACCCCCCTCCCTACCCTCCCCCACAAGGGGGGAGGGAACTGAAAAAGTTGGCCGCATGCATCGCTCCCCGCAAGGGGCGCGGCATATCTTACAACGCCTTGTTGCTGTCCCGCACCTTCTCCGCGTCGACATAGACCTCGCCGCCCATGTCGAGGAACTTCTTCGACATCGAGGCCATTCCGGCCTCGATTTCTTTTTGCGTCCCTGTCGCGCCTCCGGCGCTCCCCGCCTCTTGTGCTTGCATGCCCTCATCGGCGGTGAGCGCTTCGCCGGCCACCGCGCGTTTCCCCGGATCGTTGAGCGTCGCGGCATAGTCGCGCACGTCCTGGGTGATCTTCATCGAACAGAATTTCGGCCCGCACATCGAGCAGAAATGCGCAACCTTGTGCGCTTCCTTGGGCAGCGTCTCGTCGTGGTAGCTGCGCGCGGTGTCCGGATCGAGCGACAGGTTGAACTGATCGACCCAGCGGAATTCGAACCGCGCCCGGCTTAACGCGTCATCGCGCAATTGCGCCGCCGGATGGCCCTTGGCGAGATCGGCGGCATGCGCCGCGATCTTGTAGGCGATCACGCCGGCCTTGACGTCGTCGCGGTTCGGCAGGCCCAAATGCTCCTTCGGCGTGACGTAGCAGAGCATGGCGGTGCCGAACCAGCCGATCATCGCCGCGCCGATGGCGCTCGTGATGTGGTCGTAGGCCGGCGCCACGTCGGTAACCAGCGGGCCAAGCGTGTAGAACGGCGCCTCGCCGCATTCCTTGAGCTGCTTGTCGACATTGATCTTGATCTTGTGCAGCGGAATGTGGCCGGGGCCTTCGATCATCACCTGGCAGCCCTTGTCCCAGGCGATCTTGGTCAGCTCCCCAAGTGTTTCCAGCTCGGCGAATTGCGCGCGGTCATTGGCGTCGCGGATCGAGCCGGGCCGCAAGCCGTCGCCGAGCGAGAACGACACGTCGTATTGGCGCATGATGTCGCAAATCTCGTCGAACCGCTCATAAAGGAAGCTCTCCTTGTGATGCGCCAGGCACCACTTGGCCATGATCGAGCCGCCGCGCGAAACGATGCCGGTGACGCGGTTGGCGGTGAGATGGATGTAGCCGAGCCGCACGCCGGCATGGATGGTGAAATAATCGACGCCCTGCTCGCACTGCTCGATCAGCGTGTCCCTGTAGCACTCCCAGTCGAGCTTCACCGGATCGCCGTTGACCTTCTCCAGCGCCTGGTAGATCGGCACCGTGCCGATCGGCACCGGCGAGTTGCGGAGGATCCATTCGCGGGTGTTGTGGATGTTGCGCCCGGTGGAGAGGTCCATCACCGTGTCGGCGCCCCAGCGGATCGCCCACACCATCTTCTCCACTTCCTCCTCCACCGAAGAGGTGACGGCGGAATTGCCGATATTGGCGTTGATCTTGGTGAGGAAGTTGCGCCCGATGATCATCGGCTCGAGTTCGCCGTGATTGATGTTGGACGGGATGTTGGCGCGGCCGCGCGCCACCTCGTCGCGCACGAATTCCGGCGTGACGAAGAGCGGCACTGCGGCGCCGAAGCTCTCGCCGTCCTCGCGCGCGGCTTGCGCGCAATCGAGCATCGTCTTGCGGCCGAGATTTTCGCGCTCGGCGATGTAGATCATTTCCTTGGTGATGATTCCGGCGCGCGCCCATTCCAGTTGCGTTAGCGGATGCGCGGCGCGTTCCCCTCCCCCACCCGGGCCGCGCTCGCGCGCGCCCGAGTGCAAGCTTGTGGGGGAGGGGTTAGGGGTGGGGGTGGTGCTCGCCTTGCTCGGCGACCCCCCTCCCTTACCCTCCCCCGCAAGGGGGGAGGGAACAGAAACCGCCCGCATCGGCCGCGGCGTGTTCGGGAAACTGCGGGCGAGATGCTTGCCGCTGGCATTGCCGTTATCGACCGGCTTGAGCGGACGCCCGTCATAGTCCTCAACGCCGCCGCGCTCCTTCACCCATTCGACCCGCGCGCGCTTTAAGCCCCTCTCGACGTCGATCGCGGCATCGCTGTCGGTGTAGACACCGGACGGATCGTAGACCCGCACCGGCTCCTCGCCGGCGCCCTCCGAAAGCGCGATCTCGCGGTAGGGCACGCGCAGATCCGGCGCGGCCTCTGGCGCCGAATAGACCTTGCACGAGCCGGCGATCGGGCCGGTCGTGACCTTCGGCGTGGCGAAATCGGATTCTGCGAGGGGTTTGTTCATCGGAATTCTCCGTTTATTTCTTCATCCTTTGGGCGGGGCGGATCGCTAAGCCACATAGCCGAAATAGCAGAGCACCAGCCCGAGCACGCCGGTGACAACGCCGGCGATCGGCATGATCTGTTTGTTGCGCAGCAGATTCTTCGCATAGCCCATGATGGTTTCCGGCGCGAGGATCCGCACCGCGCCGCGAATCAGCATCAGCCAACCGAGGAGCGTGATCAGCACGCGCCAGTTCGCCGCCCACACATTATGGGTGAGCACGATGGCAAGGCCGGCGGCGAAATCGAAAAGGCCGAACAGATAGACCAGCGTCACGCTGCGCACGACCTCGCCGGCCATGGTGTGGAACGGTTTCGGATTGATCAGGATGCCGGCCCCGACCGCCAGCAACAGTGGCCCGAGCAGTCTCGCCAGAAACACTGAGGTGGCCATGATGTCCTGTCCCTTCGCCGGCATGACCCGGATCAGGTTCAAAGGGTCACCGCGGTGGTCTCGCAAGCGAGATCGGCGGTCTCTCAGCTCCTCCCGGAGCTCCCCTCGGAACACTGTTAATGTAAGCGGAACGGAAGGGGTGCGCAACGCGGGGGGCGCGCCAGACAAGCCGATCGCCCATGCCGTCATGCCCGGCCTTGTGCCGGGCATCCCGTCACAACGGGCACTACCGTGCCTTCATGATCGAGATGGCCGGGACAAGCCCGGCCATGACGAAGACGGTCGAATCAATCAATAATTCTTCAAAAGCCGCTCGATGTAATCGAGCTCTTCCTGCGGCCGGGCGAAGTCGCCGAAGCGCTTGCGCAATTCTTCGATGATGCGCCGCGCGCGTTGCACGTCGATCTCGCCCGGCACTTTCACCGTGGCGTCGTCGCCGTATTCGCGCCCGCGCATCGGCCGGCCGAGCGGGTCGGTGTCCTGCTGCGCGCGCGACTGGCCGAAGCGGCCCGGCCGGCCGGGCCCGGGACCGCGCCCCATCTGCTGCTGCATGGATTGCGCCAGGCCTTGCGCGCCCTTGCGCAAGGCATCGAGCGCGCGGCCTTGCGACTCCACCGCGCTGTCGGCATCGCTCTGCCCGAGATCACCGGCGGCATCGCCCATGGCGTCGCCGGCGCGGCCGAGCTGATCGAGCTGGTCTTGACCCTGATTTTGACCCTGATTTTGGCCCTGATTTTGGCCCTGGCCCGGAGTGCCCTGCCCTTGCTGGTTCTGATCGTTCTGGCCGAAGCCGCGGCTCTTTAAGTCCTCGAGCAATTTGTTGAGCCGGTCGCGCAGCGCCTGCTGGTTCTGCCGCAGCTCGCCGAACGCATTGGCATTGGGCTGTTGCTGGCCGGGTTTGCCCTCGCGCGCGGCGCCACGCTGGCGGTCGCGCTGTTGCTGGCCCTGCTGGAAGGTGCGGTCGCGCAATTGCTGCTGCTGGTGGATCATGTCGCCGAGCTCATCGAGCGCCGACATCATGTCCTCGTCGCCCTCGTTCATGTCCGGCATGCCGGCCTGCAGATTTTCCATCATCTCCTGCAGCTGCTGCAAAAGCTGGCGCGCCGCATCCTTGGCGCCGCTGCGCGCGAGATTCTCCAACCGGTCGAGCATGTTTTGCAGATCGCGCGAAGAGAGCACGCGGGTATTGGGGCTGAGCGGGCGGGCAAGCTCGCGGCTGTTTTTCAGCTGTTCCGCCATCGCCTGCAGAAAACGGTCCATCGCCGTGCGCAGCTGCTCCATCAGCGCCTTGAGCTCCTGGTCGCTGGCGCCGCGGTCGAGCGCCTGCTGCAGCGCATTCTCGGCGTTGCGCAGAGCTTCCTCGGCATTGGCAATGTCGCCGTCCTCGATGCCGACCGCCATCTGCCACAGCCGTTTGACGACGTCGCGCAAATCGTCGTCGCTCTTGGCGCGCGCGAGCGACCAATACACCGAGCGCAAACCGAGATAGATGCCGGCTTCTTTGGTAAAGCGTTCCGGCGCGATCGCCAGCGCATCGAGCGCAGTGGTGACGACCGGCCGTGCATTGGCATCGAGCGCGAGATTACGGCGCTGCTCGATCAGAGCCCGCGCCAGCGGCTTGGTGAAAACCCGCTCCGGCAGGCGGAAGGCGAACGGCTCGCTGCGGCCCTCGTTGCCGGCATCGTCGCGGGCGACGAGCGTCAGGGTGACTTCGGCGCCGGCCCAGGGATGATCGGTGAGGTCCTTGATCGTCTGGCCGGTGCCGTTCTTGGTGCGCGCTTGCGGCAGCACCAGCGCGAAGTCGGGCGGACCGAACAGGGGGCGTGCGGTTTGGACACCCGGATGGCCGCCGGGATCGTCCTTGCGGGCGAAGGTCGCCTGCGCCTCGGCCACTCCGTAATCGTCTTCCAGCCGGTACGACAATAACAGCGAGCCGCGGCTTTGCTGCTCGGGATCTTTGATCAGCGTGATGGTCGGCGGCTTATCGGGGACGGCGTTCAACGGCCAGACCAGAGTCTCGCCGGCCCCGCGAAGCGTCGCCGCGCCGGTCGCGGTGACGGTGAAGCGATGCTCTTCGGCGCCGGCCGGCGGCCGGCCTTCGTCGTTGGCGGGGACGAGGCCGCCGGTGGTGGACAGTTCGAGCTTGAGCTTGCCGGTGGCGCGCACCACGAGTGTCGAATTGACCGGCACGCTGATCGGACCGTCGGTCTGCACCGCGGCCGCACCGGTCTCGCCCGGATGGATGCCGGGCAGGATGATCGGCGGCCGCCCCGTATAGGCCGGCGGCGCCACCCAGGCGTCGACGCGGAAATTCGCCGGCACGACGACGCCGCGCCAATCGAATGCCGCCGCGACGCGGTGCCAGCGTTCGCCGCCAGCCGCGATAAAGGTCGCGATCACGGCGACGAGCACCAGTCCGCGCAAGGCATACGGATCGCGTCCGGCCACGCGCGGCGCCGGCGCGCCGGCGCGCAGCGCATTGGCGTTTTGCAGCGAACGCGCGACATGCGCATTCCACAGCGCCAGCGCATAGGGATCCTGCGCATTGACCGCGAGCCGGTCGGCGAGTGTCGTCGCCGGCCGATGCCGCAGCCCGCTGACGCGATCGATCCGGTGCAGGGCGTCGCCGAAGCCCGGCAGACGCAAAAACAAAAATGGAAACGCCGCCCAGAGCGCAAGCGCGCCAAACAAAACCAGACCGGCGGCGCGGCCGAGCGGCGGCAGCCACAGCCAAAGCCCGAGCCATGACAATGCGAAGAATAATCCCGCCGCGGTGGCGAGCGCCGCGAGCGGCGGCCACACCCGCTCCCAGAGAATCGCGTAGCGCGCGCGGCGCGCCGCGAGCGTAAGCCGCGACGGCAGTTCGGCCGGTTTTGCCTCGGCAGGTTGGAGCACAGGCTGTTCCGTCACAAATTTCTCCGGCCGAACATCGCGCGACAACAGGGTAGCATGAGGGCCGCGCGATGACACTTTAACGCGCGCCAGCGGCGGGCCTTTTCCTTGGATTCGGCTTGGATTCGGCTTGGCTTTAGCGCGACTTTGCCTTGGCTTTTGCCTCTGCCTTGGCCCGATTAGGCGGCGTTTGCCGTTAAACAACGCCCGGCAGGCGAAATCAGAGCTGGTATCGGTTCAAAGTCGCAAGCCAGCCATAACCAAATCACAGCCAGGGTTCACAACCAGGGTTCACTGCCGGGGTTCACAGCCCGGGGTTCACAGCCATGGCGGCAGCCGGTCGAGTGCAATCAAGTCCTCGACCGTCTGGCGTGGCCGGACCATGGCCCATTCGTCTTTGCGAACAAGGACTTCAGGCACCAGTGGCCGGCTGTTATAGGTGCCGGACTGGGTCGCGCCATAAGCGCCGGCGGTCATCAGCGCCAGACAGTCGCCCGCTTCCGGCACGGCGAGTTCGCGCTGGAGCGCGAAATAGTCGCCTGATTCGCAAACCGGACCGACAACGTCGGCGATGATTCGCCGTCGGCCGGCCGCCGGCTCGCGCACCGGACGGATGTCGTGATGCGCATCGTAAAGGGTCGGCCGGATCAGATCGTTCATGCCGGCATCGACGACAATGAATGTCTTGGCGTCGCCGTGCTTCACATGCAGAACCTGCGTCACCAGGATGCCGGCATTGCCGACGATGAGCCGGCCCGGTTCGAGGATCAGGCGGCAGCGGAGATTTTGCGTCGCGGCCTTGACGATCGCGGCATAGGCGTTGGGATCGGGCGGCGGTTCGTTGTCCTCGCGATACGGCACGCCGAGTCCGCCGCCGACATCGATGTGCGAGATGGCATGGCCATCGGCGCGCAGCACGCCGACAAATTCCGCGAGCAACGCAAATGCATCGCGGAACGGCTGCAGGTCGATGATCTGGCTGCCGATATGCATGTCGACGCCGATAGCACGCACGCCTTTGAGCTTGGCGGCGCGCGCATAGACTTCGCGGGCGCGGCTGATCGGAATGCCGAACTTGTTCTCGGCTTTGCCGGTCGCGATCTTGGCATGCGTCTTCGGATCGACATCCGGATTGACGCGGATCGAAATGTCGGCGGTGCGCGCCTTGGCGGCGGCGATCGAGGAAAGGAGTTCGAGTTCGGATTCGGATTCGACGTTGACGCAGAGGATGCCGTGCTCAACCGCGAGGTTGAGTTCACGGGCGGTCTTGCCGACCCCTGAGAACACGATGCGTTGCGGCGGAATGCCGGCGGCGCGGGCGCGGTGAAGTTCGCCTTCAGACACAACATCGGCGCCGGCACCGAGCCGAGCGAGCGTGGTGACGACCGCCTGGTTGGAGTTCGCTTTGAGCGCGTAACAAACAAGCGCGTCGACATCGGCCAAGGCGGCGGCGAAGACATTGTAGTGCCGCTCGATCGTGGCGCTGGAATAGCAATAGAACGGCGTGCCGACGATGTCGGCAAGCTCAACGAGATTGACCGCTTCGGCATGCAGCACGCGGTCGCGATAGGCGAAATGATGCATGGCAGGTGTTTAGAGCATGAGTTGGAAAACTTGACCATGCTCGTCAGCGTTTGCCGGCACCCTGAGGTGCGAGCGGAGCGAGCCTCGAAGGGTGCCGGCCCGAGCGCATCGGCCACATCTTTCGAGGCCCGCGCTGCGCGCGGGCACCTCAGGATGACGTACTGAAGGCCGCTATCGCAGCAGGGGATCGAGGATGAAGGATCTTTTCTGACTGGGCGTGGCGACCGGATTGCCCTGGGCGTCGAAGCCGCTCTTTGCCGCCGTATCCTGCGCCGAGCCTGGCGCGGGCGAGCCGTCAGGCTGCGTCAGCTGCACCCGCGACGCCGGGACGGCGACCGGCCCCGGGGGCGGTTCAAGCGGTCCGACGCGGCCGCAGGCCGAGAGCGCTAAAACGCCGGCAACCAGACCACTGAGCGCCAGTATACGCGTAATTCCGCTCATTCCCGCGGAAGCGGGAATCCAGTTCTGGGTCCCCGCTTTCCGCCTTCGCGCTCTGCGCTTCGGCGGACTCCAAACCCGCCGAAGCTCGTCCAGCGAGCGTAGGCGGGTCGCGGGGACGAGCGGATACCTCAATGCAACGCGGATCAAACGAAACCCCTAGACCTTGCCAACCGAGGCTATCACATCGCAGCGGCGCGGCGACATTGTGTCGGATCAATGCTTGCCGGCGCGTTACGGTTTCTTGCCGAGCCGCTTGAGCCAGCGCTGGGCTTCTTGGCGCACATTCTTCGGCGCCGTGCCGCCATAGACCGTGCGGCTTTTGACCGAATTGGCGACCGAAAGAACATCAAACACGGGTTTGGTGATCCGCGGCTCGATCGCCTGCATCACTTTGAGCGGAAGTTGGTCGAGGGCGACTCCCTGCTCGGCTGCCTCGGCGACGATGCGGCCGGTGACGTGATGCGCCTCGCGGAACGGCAGCTTGAGCGTGCGCACCAGCCAATCGGCAAGATCGGTCGCGGTTGAATAGCCTTCGGCCGCCGCAGCCGCCATCCGCGCACCGTCCGGCTGCATGTCGCGGACCATTCCTGTCATCGCGGTGAGCGAGAGCGCGAGCGCACCGATAGCGTCAATCGCCCCCTCTTTGTCCTCCTGCAGATCCTTTTGATAGGCGAGCGGCAGCGCCTTGATCACCATCAAGAGCCCGACCAGCGCGCCGACGATGCGGCCGGTCTTACCGCGCACGAGTTCGGCCGCGTCCGGATTGCGCTTCTGTGGCATCATCGACGAGCCGGTCGTGAACTTGTCGGACAGGCGAACGAGGCCCATCAGCGGCGACGACCAGATCACGATCTCTTCGGCGAGCCGCGACAGATGAATCGCGGTGATCGCGCAAGCCGACAGGGTCTCCAGCACGAAATCGCGGTCGGCGACGGCATCGAGCGAGTTCGCGGTCGGCCGCGCAAAACCGAGCGCCTTCGCGGTCATGGCGCGATCGATCGGAAACGACGTGCCGGCGAGCGCGCCGGAGCCAAGCGGGCACTCATTGAGCCGCGCCCGCGCGTCGGCAAAGCGGCCGCGGTCGCGGGCCGCCATTTCCACATAGGCGAGCAGATGATGCCCGAACGTCACCGGCTGCGCCGGCTGCAGATGCGTCAAGCCCGGCATCACCGTCGCGGCGTGGTCGAGCGCCTTGCGCGCCAGCGCGCGCTGATAGCCGGCCAGCGCGGCATCGATCTCGTCGATCGCGTCGCGCAGCCACAGCCGGAAATCGGTCGCGACCTGATCGTTGCGTGAGCGCGCGGTGTGCAGCCGCCCCGCCGCCGGCCCGATCAAGTCGGCCAGCCGGCCCTCGACATTCATGTGAATGTCCTCGAGCGCGCGTTTGAAGACGAACTTGCCGGCCTCGATTTCTGACAGGATCGTGTCTAGACCGTGAGCGATGCGTTTTGCATCTTGCGCCGCGATGATGCCTTTTTTGGCAAGCATCGCCGCATGCGCCTTGCTGGCGGCAATGTCTTGCCGATAAAGCTGGCGGTCGAAATCGATGGAAGCGTTGATGTCCTCCATGATCGGATCTGGGCCCGAGCCGAAACGTCCGCCCCACATTTTGTTGCTCATAACGAAATTCTCATGAAGCCCGCGCCGAAGCCTAATACCACGGCCGCAACCGAGCCGTCCGTGCCATTACTGCAGAAAATCGGCCGCTTGCGCCTGGTTTCGGCCGCCGCGGCGCTCGTCATCCTGATTGTCTTGGCTGGGATATACGGGATTGCCCATCGGCCAAGCAATCCGGCCGATGCCGCCTGTCAGGGCGCGGTTAATACCGCCAAACGGATTGCGCCGCTGGTGCGTGGCGAAGTTGCCGCGCTGGCGGTGGCGCAGACCCCGTTCCGCGTGCCCGATCTTGCGTTCAAGGACGCCAAGGGGCGCGATCTGAGGCTAGCCGATTGGCGTGGCCGCACCGTTCTTCTCAACCTTTGGGCGACCTGGTGCGTGCCGTGCCGCCGCGAAATGCCGGCGCTCGACGCCTTGCAGGCACTCCTCGGCGGCGCCGATTTCGAAGTGGTCGCGGTGAACATTGACACCCGCGATCCACAAAAACCGCTCGCTTTTCTCAAAGAGGTCGCGATCGCGCACCTCGCTTATTATTCCGACCCGAGCGCGCGGGTGTTCGAGGAGCTTAAAACCGCCGGCAAGGCGTTCGGCATGCCGACCACCGTGATCGTCGATCCGTCCGGTTGCGAGATCGGCAATATGGCGGGTCCGGCCGAGTGGGCGAGCGACGACGGGGTCAAACTGGTGAGCGCGGCGATTCGGCAACCGCAGCGGTAGTCATTATCAGCTTAAGCGGACCGACCCGCCCGCGAACGTTTGCGCATGCCTTTTGCTCCATCAATTCGATCAGCTGATCACAGCATCAATCTCCTTATTTGTTCTGAGCCTTCTTCGCCTTTCCTTCAGCCGAGCAGGGATTATCGCTGGAGCACGTATCTCCAACGACGCCGACGGCTTGAATCTCAATCTCAATCCCCGGTCGAGCGAAATTCGTGACCGTGATGAGAGCGCTGCCGGGATAGTTTCCGTTATTGAAGAAGTCCTTGCGCATTTCCACGAATCTATCGCCGTAACGGGATTCTTTAATGAACACGGTCATCGTCACGATGTTGTCCAGGCTCCCGCCAGCGCGTTTCATAACGCCGTCGATTTGAGAAAAAACTTGCTTAACCTGCGCTTCGAAATTGTTGGCGATGTTGTTGCCTTGGTTGTCCTGTGTGGCAGTCTGTCCGGCAATCCAAACCATCATTCCGCCGGACGTAACCACCCCAGGCGAAAACGCACGCGACAACTGGAACGGGGTCTTCTCCATGTACTCGGCCGCGTGTGCGGCGCTCGAGAGTAATGTAGCTAGGAGTAGTACAGGGATACGGCTCATGTGTGGGCTCCCGACAAGCAAAAAATGATTGCGAAACTTAGAAGGGGGTTTTGACGTCGATACTGTAGCACACCAGCGTGAACGTGCTGTGGGATGCTGCCCTCTTCGCTCTTGATGTCCGCCTGGCCCCAAAGCGGACATTTAAATCTCACGTCGGCCTCTTGGCGGCCACAGATGAGCCCACGCCCTAACGGCAAAACAGCGCCTGCCGCCACAGTTGACTCGATCACCGCTTTCAATATACTTAACCACATGGTAAAGCTTTCCGTTGCCCCGCTCGACCGCACCTTTGCCGCGCTTTCCGATGCCACGCGGCGCGCGCTGGTAATGCGGCTGGCGCAACAGCCCGGACTGTCGGTGAGCGAACTCGCCGCGCCGTTTTCAATGTCGCTGCCGGCGGTGATGAAACATCTCGATGTGCTGTCCGATGCCGGCCTGGTCAAGCGCACCAAGGCCGGGCGCACGGTCGCCTGTCGGCTCGATGCCGAGCCGATGCGTGACGCGTTCGAATGGCTCAACGCTTACGAAAAATTCTGGTCCGACCGACTTTCCAGCCTTGCCGCATTTTTGGAGGAAGAGTCATGGCAGTCCAAACAACCACGAAACCGAGTCTCACGCTCAAGCGGCGTCTCAAAGCGCCGCCGGCAAAGGTCTTCGCGGCGTGGACCGATCCGGAAAAAGTGAAAGGCTGGATGGGTCCGGGTGAAGTCAAAGTGCTCAAGGTCGAGTGCGACCCCCGCGTCGGCGGCCGCTATCGCTGGCTGATGCAAACCCCAGACGGCGAACAGCACGACGTCAGCGGCGTCTATCGCGAATTCGCGCCGAATCAGAAGCTCGTCTTCACCTGGGCCTGGAAATCGACGCCGGAGCGCGAATCGCTGGTCACGGTCGACATCAAGCCCGACGGCGACGGCTCGCTGCTCACCCTCACGCACGAGCAATTTTTCGACGAAGAGGCGCGCGATCGTCATCAGGGCGGCTGGACGCGCGCACTCGACAAGCTCGAGAAATTCGTCGCGTGAACACGGAGTTGGATTGGTCGCGGCCACATTTGCGGCTTTGTCATGAGCTCGGATTAAGTTGCGCGACCGATCCATCCGTCCCGGTACATCGACCGGGACAACAGCAGGGAGTTCACGATGAACGATTCGCACGGAAAATTTTACTGGAACGAACTGATGGCGCGCGACGTCGCGAAAGCGAAGAAATTCTATGCCGACACTCTGGGCTGGAGCTTCGACGCCATGCCGATGCCGGGCGGCGGCACCTATTGGCTCGCGAAAATGGGTGACGAACCAGTCGGCGGCATTTTCGACATCAGCGGGCCGGATTATGCCGGCGTGCCCGAGGGCTGGATGCCTTACATCGCCGTGGACGACGTCGACGCTCGCGTCAAGAAAGCCGTCGCCGTCGGCGCCAAGATCATGAAGCCCGCCTTTGACGTGCCGAATGTCGGCCGCATCGTCATTCTGCAAGAACCCGGCGGCGCCGGGATCGGCTGGATGACGCCGGCCGATTGAGCGCTATTTAAAGTCATCGGCCACAAATCGACAGGAGGCGCAGATGGAATTGCACAAGGTCGTTTCCCACGATGAATGGATCGCCGCGCGCAAGGCCTATCTGGCCGAGGAAAAAGCCTTCAGCCGCGCCCGCGATGCGCTCAGCCGCAAACGCCGCGAATTGCCGTGGGAGAAAGTGGACAAGAACTACGTCTTCGACACCCCGGCCGGCAAGCAATCGCTTGCCGATCTATTCGGCGGCAAGAGTCAACTCATTATCTATCACTTCATGCTCGGCCCCGGCTGGGAGGCCGGCTGCCCGAGCTGCTCATACCTTGCCGACCATTTCGACGGCGCGGTCGCCCACCTGGCACAGCGCGATGTGTCGTTCGTCGTCGTGTCGCGAGCGCCGCTGTCCGAGATTGAAGCATTCAAACGCCGCATGGGCTGGCATTTCACATGGGTGTCGTCGTTCGGCAGCGAATTCAATCCCGATTATCAGGTGTCGTTCACGCCGCAGGAGAAGGCCGGCGGCAAGGTGATGTACAATTACGAATTCATCGACAGCTTCCCCAGCGAGGAGCGTCCCGGCGCCAGCGTGTTCTACAAGAATGCCGCGGGCGAGATCTTTCACACCTATTCCACCTATGGCCGCGGCCTCGACATGCTGATCGGCACCTATCACTTCCTCGATCTCGCGCCCAAGGGCCGCGACGAGGAAGGGCTCGCATGGTCGATGGCTTGGGTTCGCCATCACGATCGCTATGAAGGCGCCGTGGTCGATACAAAAGCGTCATACCGAGAACCGAAATCAGCCTCATGTTGTGACTAGGGAGTTTTCTAAACCGGCAAACGCCGTCTGTCGTCTCTCGTCTGTTGTCTCAAACTAAGGAGCAGTCCATGAAACTCTATGGCTTCCCACCCTCACCAAACACCTGGCAGGTTCGCGCGCTCGCCAGCTATCTCGGCGTGCCGCTCGAATTCGAGTTCGTCGATCTCACCAAAGGCGGCGCGCAGACGCCCGCTTTTCTCGCCATCAATCCGACCGCCCGCACGCCAGCTTTGGTCGATGGCGACTTCAAGCTGTGGGAGACGATGGCGATCATGCAATACATCGCCGGCAAAAAGCCGAATGCGTCGTGGCCGAACGATGCGCGCACGCGCGCCGACATCACGCGCTGGCAGAGCTGGAATCTGGCGCACTGGAATCGCGAGGCCTGGGCGCCAGTGCTGTTCGAGCGGCTGGTCAAGAAATTTCTCAATCTCGGGGCGCCCGACCAAGCCGTCATCGCCAAGGGCGTCGCTGCCTACGAAAAAGAGGCAAAGATGCTCGACGCCCATCTGACCAAACAAAAATATCTGGTCGGTGATGCGCTCACGATCGCGGACTTCGCCGTCGCTTCGCCGCTGTTCTACGCCAAAGACGCCGAATTGCCGCTCGCGCCCTATTCGCACATCCGCGGCTGGTTCGAGCGTGTCTCGGCGCTGCCGTGTTGGCGCGATACCGCGCCGCAAATGGCGGCGGCAGCTTGAACAGGAATCAGGGATCAGGCATCAGGGGCTGATCCCTGGTGCCTGAATTTGCTGATTCCTGATTATCTGGTCGGGACTGGCTTGTCGCCGCGATAATCGTAGAAGCCGCGCTGGGTCTTGCGGCCGAGCCAGCCGGCTTCGACGTATTTTACCAACAGCGGACACGGCCGATATTTGGAATCGGCCAAGCCCTCGTGCAGCACCTGCATCACCGAAAGGCAGGTGTCGAGACCGATGAAGTCGGCCAGTTCCAGCGGCCCCATCGGATGATGGGCGCCGAGCCGCATCGCGGTGTCGATTGACTCGACATTGCCGACGCCTTCATAGAGCGTGTAGATCGCCTCGTTGATCATCGGCAGCAGGATGCGGTTGACGATGAAGGCGGGAAAATCTTCGGCGACTGCGATCTGCTTGCCCAGTTTGGCGATAAATTGCTTCGTCGCTTCGAAGGTGGCGTCGTCAGTGGCAATGCCGCGGATGACCTCGACCAGCTCCATCAGCGGCACCGGATTCATGAAATGAATGCCGATGAAGCGTTCCGGCCGGTCGGTGGCCGCGGCCAGGCGCGTGATCGAGATCGATGAGGTGTTGCTGCCGACTATGGCTTCGGGCTTGAGCGCCGGACACAGCGCGCTAAAAATCCTGCGTTTGATCTCTTCCTGTTCGGTCGCCGACTCGATCACAAGGTCGCAGTCGGCGAGCTCATCGAGTGTCGTGGCCGGTGAAATACGCTTGATCGCTGCCTGGCGCTGCTCGTCGCTGATGCGCTGGCGGCTGACTTGCCGCGCCAAATTGCCGCTAATGGTGGCCAGACCCTCGGTGATGCGGTCGGCGACCACGTCATTCAACAAAACGTGAAAGCCGGACAGCGCGCAGACATGGGCGATGCCGTTGCCCATTTGCCCGGCGCCGATCACGCCGATCTTGCGAAATGAAGGGACCGTGTCGTTCGCCTCACCCGCGCGCGCGGCTTGCGCACGCGGGCTGGTTCGTTCTTTGGGGCGTTCCTTGACCTCGACCATTTCGATTCACCTTACGCAATTTTACGACGATCTCGGCCCAGGCGCCAGATTTCTCAGCGCTTAACCTTGTCGAGCTCCGCCGCCAGCTCCGGCAAGGCCGCATAGAGATCGGCAACCAACCCGTAGTCGGCGACCTGAAAGATGGGCGCTTCCTCGTCTTTGTTGATCGCCACGATGATTTTCGAATCCTTCATGCCGGCGAGATGCTGAATAGCGCCGGAAATGCCGACCGCGATGTAAAGGTCCGGCGCCACGACCTTGCCGGTTTGCCCGACCTGCCAATCGTTCGGCGCGTAGCCGGCATCGACGGCGGCGCGCGAGGCGCCGATTGCGGCGCCAAGCTTGTCCGCCACCGGTTCGATATATTTGGTGAAGTTTTCGCGGTTTTGCATCGCGCGGCCGCCGGAAATGATGATTTTGGCCGAGGTTAGTTCTGGACGCTCGGACTTTGAGAGTTCTTCACCCACAAAGCCGGAGAGGCCCGGATCGGCCGCCGCGGTAGCCGGCTCGATCGGGGCCGACCCGCCGGCGCCGGTCGCCTGAAACGCCGCCGTGCGCACGGTGATCACCCGCTTTTGTTCGCCCGAGCGCACCGTCTGCACGGCATTGCCGGCATAGATCGGGCGCTCGAACGTGTCTGGCGCCACCACTTTGGTGACGTCGGAAATCTGCATCACGTCGAGCAACGCCGCGACCCGCGGCATGATGTTCTTGCCGGTCGTGGTCGCTGCCGCCATCAGCGTGTCGTACGGGCCGGCAAGCGCGACGATCAATGCCGCGGTCGGCTCGGCCAGCATGTGCTGATAAGCGGGCGCATCGGCGAGCAGCACTTTGCCAACGCCGTCAAGCTTGGCTGCTGCCTCCGCCACCGGCCTGCAATTTTGACCAGCGACCAGAATGTGTACTTCGCTGCCGACCTGTTTCGCCGCCGTCAGGGCCTTGTTGGTCGCATCCTTGAGTATGGCGTTGTCGTGCTCGGCAAGGAGAAGCGTGGGCATATCAAACCGCTCCCGCGGCTTTGAGCTTCTCGACCAGCTCGGCGACGCTCTTGACCTTCACGCCGGCCTTGCGCACCGGCGGCTCGGCGGTCTTGATCACCTCAAGCCGCGGCTTGATGTCGACGCCGTAATCTGCGGCGGTCTTTTCGTCGATCGGTTTCTTTTTCGCCTTCATGATATTGGGCAAGGACGCGTAGCGCGGCTCGTTGAGCCGCAGATCGGTGGTGATGATCGCGGGCATTTTGAGCTTCACGGTCTGCAAGCCGCCGTCGACCTCGCGCGTGACCGTGACCGCATCGCCGTCCAGCGTCACCTTGGACGCGAAAGTGCCTTGCGGCCAACCGAGCAGCGCGGCCAGCATCTGTCCGGTTTGATTGCAATCGTCGTCGATCGCCTGCTTGCCCATGATGATCAGGCCGGGCTTCTCGGCTTCGGCGATCGCTTTGAGGATTTTGGCGACCGCCAGCGGCTCGACCGCGCCGTCGGCCTTCACCAGGATGCCGCGGTCGGCGCCCATGGCGAGCGCGGTGCGGATCGTTTCGCCCGCCTGCGCCGATCCGATCGAGGCACAGACAATCTCGGTCGCCTTGCCGGCCTCTTTCAGCCGGATCGCCTCCTCGACGGCAATTTCGTCAAACGGGTTCATCGACATTTTCACGTTGCCAAGCTCGACGCCGGAGCCGTCCGGCTTGACGCGGATCTTCACGTCTTTGTCGATCGCCCGCTTCACGGGCACCAGGATTTTCATGAGAAGGACTACTGCTATTGTTTGTTGACGCGCTCGCGCCGTTGCGGAATTTGGGCGCTGCTGCGGTGCGGCAAACTAACGGCCAACCCCCGCCCGGTCAACGCTGGCTAGTGCCCTTCGGAATCGGGACACTAGCGGTTCTCGCCGGGCTTCCAAAGCACATCGCCCGAGCCTTTGCCGTTGGCGTAACGGCTGGCAACGAAAAGGTAATCCGACAGGCGATTGAGGTATTTGAGCACTTCGGGGGTGACGCTCTCCCCGGCCTTGTCCTTGAGCTCCGCGGCCAACCGCTCGGCGCGCCGGCAGATGGTCCGCGCCAGGTGCAGATAGGCCGCGGCGGGGCTGCCACCCGGCAGGACGAATGAGCGCAGCGGGGCAAGTTCGGCATTGAGCCGGTCGATCTCGGCCTCGAGCCAGACCACCTGATTATCGGTGACGGTCAAACGCGCCCCGCCGGGTCCTTTCCCCTGCCCCGGCGTGCAAAGGTCGGCGCCGACATCGAACAGATCGTTCTGGATGCGCCCGAGAGCGGCATCGAACGCGGCATCGCCGGCCGTGTGCAGCCGCGCCACGCCGATCGCGGCATTGGTTTCATCGAGCGTGCCATAGGCGGCGATCCGCAGATCGTATTTTTTGCGCCGCGCGCCGGTGCCGAGCGCGGTGGTGCCGTCGTCGCCCGTGCGCGTGTAAATTTTGTTCAGAACGACCATCGCGGCTATTTCGCCATTACTATTTCGCCCATTGCCATTTCGCCCATTGCTATTTCGCCATGAGCCAGACCGTGAACATGATAACGACGATGGCAATGAATTGCAGCAAGACGCGCAGCCGCATCAATTGCTGCGATCGGTTGGGCGAGCCGCCGCGCATCATGTTGATGAGGCCGAGCAGCAACACGACGGCGACTGCGCCGATCGCGATCGGAACCCCGATATGGGACATGAAATTAGCCATGCAGGTATATGTAGCCGGGCTTGAGCGCTCGCGAAAGCGCGGATACATCGAGCCTCGTTCTAGGAGGAATGTCCGCGATGATCGTCGATTTCCAGCACCATTTCACGCCGCGCGAATTGATCAAGGACGATCCGGGCGACCGGCTTGTCCTGCATTATGATGCGCTCGGCGCGCCGAGCTACACTGTGCATTCTCTGCTCTACGACCTCGACGAGCACGTGCGGATGATGGACGTGGCCGGCATCGATGCGGCCTGGCTCACCAGCGCCGCCGGCATGTGCGCCGATCTTGAAACCTCGCGGCTCGTCAATGACAAAGCCGCCCAAGCCGAGCGCGATTATCCGGGGCGCTTCATCGGCGCGGCGCACGCGCATCCGCACGGCGGCGTCGCGGCTTTCAAAGAGCTCGCCCGCTGCCGTCACGAGCTCGGCTTTCAGGGCGTGGTGATCGCTTCCGAATTCGACGGAAAATTCATCGACGATCCGGTGCTGGAGCCGTTCTGGAGCGAAGCCGTCAAGCTCGACATGTTCGTGTTCGTGCATCCGGCGCTTAAGCTCAATCACGCCCAGCAGTTCAACGCCTACGACACCGCGCGCGCGGTCGGACGCGAATTTTCACTGATCATGGCGACGATCCGGCTGATCAATTCCGGTATATTCGACCGCCATCCCGCACTTACCGTGCATATGGCGCATCTCGCCGGCGGTATCGCCTCGATGATGGCGCGCATCCGCAGCTTTCAGGACAAGGAATTTTGGGGCACCGCGGGCAACAAGCGTCACGGGGCCAAGGCCAAAAAAGATTTCGACCATTACATCCGGCACAATCTGGTATTTGACACGGCAGGCTTTGCCGGCGGCATCGGCGCCATCAAGGCGGGTTTGTGCGAAATTCCGACTTCGCGCATCGTGTTCGCGACCGACTATCCGCAGGAAATCAGGAAGCGCGAAGCGGTGCGGGATTTCGTCCATGCACTGCGCGCGCTCGGCGCCGACGGCGAGCGCATCCTGTCTGGCAATGTCGGCCTTCTGCTCAAGGAGCCGCCGGCGCCGGAGCGAACAAAAATAGAAGAGCGGATGCTGTAGGTGCCGGCGGCTATTCGGTCGTCACGCGGCATCGTGGAAAATGACACCGAGTGTGTGCCGGCAGCCGGAGCGCAGGCGGCTTACTCCGTGCCGCATGTTGACTCGATAAGTTCCGCGGGCGCCGCGAACCGGGCGATGGTGGACCGGAAAGATCACGCCCTCGCCCTGCCTGAGCGGCACGACTTCGGCGCGCGATTGCATTCGCGGTCGTTGCTCCGTGAGTAAGAATTCGCCGCCGGTAAAATCTCGTTCCGGCTCGGACAAGAGAAAAGTCACTTGAAGCGGAAAGATGTTTTCGCCGTAAATGTCCTGATGCAAGCAATTGAAGTCACCGGGACCATAGCGGAGAAGCAGCGGCGTAGGCTTGCTTTGTCCGTCTGCGTGGCAGCGCCTTAAATAAGCGGCGTGCGTCGAGGGATATGTCAAATCGATGCCAAGCGCCTTATTCCAGCGATTCGCAACCTGCGCCAGGGCCGGATAAAGAGAATCACGCAGCGTGGCGACGATCTGCGGCAAGGGATATGCGAAATACTTGTATTCGCCACGCCCAAAACCGTGCCGCGCCATGACTATCCGACTGCGAAACAGTTGATCAGAGTCGTAGCTCTCCGCCAAAACCGTGCATTCTTTTGGCATGAGCAACGGTTCGGTGGTCGCGCAGCCATGATCGTCCAGATTGGAGATGATCGCGGGCCAATCCAGGGCGCTAACTCGCTCGCCGATCGACGACGATTCTGGCTGTGCGATTGATCGTCGTGTTTGAACCATTCCCACCAAGGTCCGACTCCGGGCCTGTCGTTGCTAAAAATTCCGACCGCGAACGATACGTATTGTCAATGCAACCGGTCTGCCACCCGAAACCTGCACAGCGCCAAGTGAGCTCAAGTGGGCTCACGAGACAAACTTCACCGTCTAGGCTTTCGCCAGATGCTTCTCGATCTGATCGACCGGATGTTTGGTGAGGTCCTTGTCGATCTCGGCGATGATCTTTCGTTTCACGTCGGGATGAAAGGCCTTGCGCAGATCGGCAAGCGTGCGCGGCGGCGCCACCACGACCAAAGCCTCGACGCCGCGCTCGCGCACGATCCGCTCCAGCATGGCCGCGACCTGCTCGGCGAACCGGTGCTCCTCGAGCTTGTGCCAATCGGTCTGGCCGACGCTGGAACGACCCGCGCCAACTGACGAGAATGCCCGGCCCGGACGATCCGTCCCCTGCTCATGGGTCGGCGGATTTGCGTCGGTGAATACCCGCTCGGTCTTCAGGTTCAAAACCTGCGCATCGCCCTCGTTTCGCAGGAACAAAGCCTTGCTGCCGTCGCCGACGAAGACAAAGCCATTGTGCGGAATTCTAAGCATCGGACAGATCCAATCCTGTTGAAATGCATGCTGGAACGCTGCCGGAATGTGACTAGGCGGAGACGCGCTCGCCTTGATATCTGTCAATTCGGTCGGCGTCGCGAACGTTCCGCAGCATTAATTCGAGCCGTCAAGCAATCGCCGGGCGATGACCTGAGCCTGGATTTCGGCGGCGCCTTCGAAAATATTGAGAATGCGCGCATCGCATAATATCCGCGACACCGGAAATTCCAGGGCGAAACCATTGCCGCCGTGCACCTGCACCGCATTGTCGGCCGCCGCCCAGGCGACGCGCGCCGCCAAAAGCTTGGCCATGCCGGCCTCGAGGTCGCAGCGCCGCCCGGAATCCTTCTGCCGCGCGGCGTAATAGGTGAGCTGGCGCGCGATCATGATCTCGGCCGCCATCATCGCGATCTTGTCGGCGATGCGCGGGAACGCCGCAATCGGCTCGCCGAACTGCACGCGGCTGGTCGCATAGCCGAGCGCCTGCTCCATCGCGGCCTGCGC
>DASSXN010000159.1:0-8905 GCA_035703785.1 Xanthobacteraceae bacterium | reverse complement strand
CGCACTGATCGGCGGCGAAACCGCGGAAATGCCAGGAGTTTATCAGGCCAGCGATTACGATCTCGCCGGATTTGCGGTCGGCGCGGTGGGGCGCAATGAAATCTTGCCGCGCACCGACATTTCCGCAGGCGACGTCGTCGTAGGACTGGCGGCGAGCGGGTTGCATTCCAACGGTTTTTCGCTGGTCCGAAAAATCGTGCGCGACGCCGGATCGGGCTGGGATCGTCCTGCCCCGTTCGTGCCGCGGCAAAATCTCGGCGAAGCGCTTTTGACGCCAACGCGGCTTTATGTGCGGTCCTGTCTCGCCGCAATCCGCGAGACCAAAGCGGTGAAGGCGCTTGCGCATATTACTGGCGGCGGTTTCATCGAAAATATCCCGCGTGTACTGCCGTCCGGGCTTGGGATTCGCGTGGCGCTCGAGCGCGTGCCGGTTTTGCCGGTGTTCAAATGGCTCGCCGCCACCGGACGGATCGCCGAGCAGGAAATGCTGCGCACCTTTAATTGCGGGATCGGCATGGTGGCCGTACTCGATCGTGGCAGAGCGGATGCCGCTGTCGAATCTTTCGCCAAGCACGGCGAGAAAATCGTTCGCCTCGGCGAAGTCGTGGCGGCGGAAGGCGGCAGCGCAATCAGTTTCTCGGGACATCTCGATCTCTCCTGGCCGCCATGAGCAAGAAGCGCGTTGCCGTGCTGATCTCAGGGCGCGGCTCAAACATGACCGCGCTGATCGAGGCCGCGAAAGCCAAAGATTATCCGGCGGAAATCGCGCTCGTCGTGTCGAACCTGCCGGACGCCGCCGGGCTTACGCGCGCGCGCGAAGCCGCAATCGCCACGGCGGTGATCGATCACCGGCCATTCCGCGGCGACCGTGAGGCGTTCGAACGCGCTCTTGATGACGAACTTCGCAAATCCCGGATTGATATTGTCTGCCTCGCCGGCTTCATGCGGCTTTTGACGGCCTGGTTCATTGGGCGCTGGAGCGGCCGCATTCTCAACATCCATCCGGCCTTGCTGCCGCAGTTCAAAGGGTTGCACACGCACCGCCGCGCGCTTGCGGCAGGCGTGAAACAGCACGGCGCGACGGTTCATTTTGTGGTCGAGGCGACCGATGCCGGTCCCGTCATCAGCCAGCAATCGGTTCCGGTGCTGCAAGGCGACACCGAAGAGACACTGGCCGCGCGCGTTCTAGAGATCGAGCACCGGATCTATCCGGAAGCCTTGCGTTTGGTCGCCGAAGGCCGGGCGAAGTTTGCAACGCCGCAACCTGAAATAAAAAACCCCCGGGTGTGAGACCGGGGGCTACGAGAAGCCGGTCTAGCCGGCCTTGGTTCACGCAACTTTCAAATTTTCCGCCGAGGTTCGGCCGCGGTTTGTAACAAGTTCGTACTCGACCGTTTGGCCCTCGTTGAGCGTGCGCAAGCCAGCGCGTTCGACGGCCGAGATGTGAACGAACACATCTTTGTCGCCGGTGGCGGGCTTGATGAACCCGTAGCCCTTGGTCGGATTGAACCACTTGACGGTGCCCTTCTGCATCGTCTGTCTCCTACGTCATTTCCAGATGTCAGCGAAGACACGGACGCAGACGCTGCACATCGCGTGCATTTCTGCAGTACGCGCCACAAGCCAGATTTTGGGGGAAAGTCCGAAGCGGGGAAGTCCAAGGCGATCTTGTCGGCAAGGCAGCACCGGCCGGAAGGCCAAAATCCGATTGCAACGACAGCAAGCAGGAGAAATACGGCGCGAGCATGGCTGCGTTAGAGCATGATCCGGAAAAGTGGGAGCCGGTTTTCCGAAATGGTCATGCTCCACCAAAAAACCCAGCATGATCTGGAAAAGCGCGAACCCGTTTCCCGAAAAGATCACGCTCCAGCAAAAACCTAGAGCGACTCGATTCAAATTTGAAGCAATCACGCTCTAAAGCGTGATCCCGAAAAGTGGACGCCGGTTTCCCGCCTGCGCGAAGCCATGCTAGCCGCTACTACTCTCGCGTCACGCTTCGGCGGCCGAAGCCATGTCGGAAAAGATCATACTCAAACCACAAGCTAAAGCGAGATACCGAATCAACCTAAAATCATTTCGCTTTAGCGCCGGATTGCCCAGATCTGAAAAAATTTTGTGATGAGAACTGTTTTTGGTCCGTCCCGTCTCGGCCGACTGTGAGCATGCGCTTCGCGCAAGCGCTGCCACAATCCGCCCGCCGCAATAGCGAGTGCAGCACCGGCCGCTGCGCCTGCGAACTCAACCTGCCTGAGCGCTGCGTCGCCAAGCGGAGCCAAACGCGAAGCCACGGCCGGATCCGTGGCCATGGTCTCGCCGGCGATCCAGCCGAGCAGCGCCGCGCCGAGCCATACCAAGACCGGAAACCGATCGAGCAGCGCAGCGATGAGCGCCGCACCGGCGATAAGCAGCGGGATCGAAATGGCGAGCCCGATCGCAAGCAGAAGGTAATCGCCGCGTGCGGCAGCGGCGATCGCCACCACATTATCGAAGCTCATGATGATGTCAGCGACCACCACCACCACGACCGCACGCCATAAATGCGCGACGGCTTCGATTTCGTTCCTGTCGGGAGCTTCGGGGACGAGGAGCTTGGCTGAAATGTACAACAGGCCCGCGCCGCCGATCAGCTTGAGATACGGCAGCATCAAAAGCGAGGCGAGGACTACCGTAAAAAGAATACGCAGGAGCGCGGCCAGTCCGGCGCCGATGACCAGGCCCCACCGCCGTTGCGGCTGCGGCAGCCCGCGGCACGCCATCGCGATCACGATGGCATTATCGCCGGAGAGCAATGCGTTGATGAAAATGATCTGGCCAACGGCGAACCAGAAAGTCGTATAGCCAAGCTGATCGACTCCGGCGCTGAGCCATTCGCGCCACAGCGCCGGATTAAAAAATTCGGTGATCGCGGCCACCGTCTTTCAACCTCAGCCGACAATCTCGTTGCCGGCGAAAAACTGCGTAATCTCCTTGACCGCAGTCTCAGGGGCATCGGAGCCGTGAACCGAGTTCTCGCCGATCGATTTGGCGTGCGCCTTGCGAATAGTCCCCGGCGCGGCTTTGGCCGGATCGGTCGCACCCATGATGTCGCGGTAGGCGGCGACCGCGTTGTCGCCTTCAAGCACCTGCACGACCACCGGGCCCGAGGTCATGAACTCGACCAGTTCGCCGAAAAACGGGCGCTCGCGATGAATGGCATAAAAGGTTTCCGCCTGCTCGCGGGTCATCTTGATGCGCTTTTGCGCAACGATGCGCAAACCCGCGTCTTCAATCATCGCGTTGATGGCCCCCGTCAGATTGCGGGCGGTCGCATCGGGCTTGATGATCGAGAAGGTGCGCTCGATCGGCATCAAATCATCCTTTGAATTGCGAGAGGCCGTGAGACTGCGCGGGCTTATAGACCGCCGCTCGCGCGTGGGGCAAGCGCGCGATGCGGCATGAATGTCGCCTGAACGTCGCCAGGCGCGCCCGTTCAGCTTGTTAAATCGCCGCTTAATTCGACCCTCAGCACCGGTTCAGGCGGTCGCGGATAAATTCGGTCACGAAACGGCGGACTTTCAGGTTTCGCCGACGTGAGTTGAACAACGCACATCAGGAGATCGCAAATGCTGCGCAAGACGATTTTGGCCGGAGCCGCCGTGCTGACGCTCGGCGCTGCCGCACTCGCGCCCACCAGCGCGTCGGCGTGGTGGGGCGGACATCCGGGCTGGCATGGATGGCATCATGGCTGGTTCTACCGGCCGGCGGTTCGCGTCTATGCCGGTCCGATTTATGGCGGCTGCTTTGTGCGCCGGGTGGTCTGGACGCCTTATGGCCCGGCGCCGCGCTGGATCAATGTCTGCTACTGACGGCGCGGTTGCCGCGCATTCCGGAACGCCCCGGCCCAAGGCCGGGGCGTTTGCGTTGGCACTTCCGGTCACCTTTTTTATTCGAGCACTTCAACCAGCATGGGCTGTCGCGGGCCGTGGCTGGTTCGCCGTTTCAAGCACACGGGTAATAAGCTGCCCCAGCGCAAAGAAATCCGCTTTGCGCGGCGACGTTCGCCGCCATGCTAAGCCGATCAAGCGTCCTGGTTCGGGCGCGGTAAAGCGCAGCAGCTTTACGCGTTGGTCGCGCACTTCGACATCGACCGCAACTTGCGGCACCAATGTCAAGCCATAGCCGCTCGCAACCATCTGCATGACGGTGGCGAGACTCGTGGCGCCAAGACTCAGCGGCATTTCGTGGCGCGCCGTGGCGCAATAGGCGAGTGCTTGGTCGCGCAGACAATGGCCCTCTTCGAGCAAGATCAGCCGCCGTTGATCGATCTTCCTCGGATTGACGCGGGCTTCGCGTGGCAGCGGATCGCTCGCTGGCACAGCGAGCAGAAACGGATCGTGGAACAAGGAGATGCTTTCAGTGTCGCCCTCAGGCAGCGGCAGCGCCAGCATGACCGCGTCGAGATCGCCGCCGGTAAGCTCTTCAAGCAAGACCTTAGTCTGTGTCTCGCGCAATTCGATGATTAGATCCGGATAGTCGGCGTGCAGGTCGGGCAGCACTTTTGGGAGCACGTAGGGCGCAAGTGTCGGAATGATGCCGAGCCGCAACCGGCCTGAGAGCACGCGGCTGCGATGCCGGGCAAAATCCACCAGGTCACGCGCCGCCGCGAGCACTCGCTCACCGCGCCGCGCCACCTCGGCTCCGATGTCAGTCAATGCCGCTTCACCGGACCGGCGTTCGATGAGTTCGACCTCGAGCTCTTTTTCGAGCTGCCGAATCTGCATGGACAACGCCGGCTGGGTGACCGCACAGGCTTCGGCAGCACGGCCGAAATGCCGATACTGCGCGAGCGCGTCGAGATAACGGAGTTGCCGCAAGGTGACCATCGGCTATAAGTATTTCTTATCGTAGTCGTCAGTCAATACGACTGGACCTGATGGAGACCTGGGGCCATAGTTCGCGTCCAAACTTCCCGGAAGCCAAATGCCCGATCCTCATCACCGGCTCCGGCATGCGGATGCGAGCCGGCGCATTTCGGCGGCGGCCGCGCTTTTGTACGGCTGAGACAATTGAAAACGCGTCGGCAACACCAGAAATCAAAGAGCACCTTACGGAACGACGAAAATCCAGAGAGACAGTCGGAGAGTAACATGGACGCAAAAACGGACGACAAGAGCGCGGGCAAGTGCCCGGCGATGCACACGGCCAGGACCAACCGTGACTGGTGGCCGAATCAGCTGGACCTCCAGGTTCTTCATCGCAACTCCACCCTGTCGGATCCGATGGGCGCGGCGTTCGACTATGCCAAGGAGTTCAAGGGCCTCGACCTCAACGCCGTGGTCAAGGACCTGCATGCCTTGATGACAGACTCGCAGGAGTGGTGGCCGGCCGACTTTGGCCATTACGGGGGGCTGATGATCCGCATGGCGTGGCACAGCGCAGGCACCTATCGCATCGCCGATGGCCGTGGCGGCGCCGGCGCAGGACAGCAGCGCTTCGCGCCGCTGAACAGCTGGCCGGATAACGCAAACCTCGATAAGGCTCGTCGGCTGCTGTGGCCAATCAAGCAGAAATACGGCCGGAAAATTTCATGGGCCGATTTGATGATTCTCGCCGGCAACGTCGCGCTGGAGTCGATGGGCTTTAAGACCTTCGGTTTCGGCGGCGGGCGCGCGGATGTCTGGGAGCCCGAAGAACTGTTCTGGGGTCCTGAAGGGACCTGGCTGGGGGACGAACGCTACAGCGGCGAACGCCAGCTGGCCGAGCCGTTCGGGGCCGTGCAGATGGGCCTGATCTATGTGAATCCCGAAGGGCCGAACGGCAAACCGGATCCGGTCGCGGCGGCAAAGGACATCCGCGAAACGTTCTTCCGCATGGCAATGAACGACGAGGAGACCGTCGCGCTGATTGCCGGCGGCCATACTTTCGGCAAAACCCACGGCGCCGGCGATGCGTCACTGATCGGTCCGGAACCGGAAGGGGCCGCGCTCGAGGATCAAGGCCTCGGCTGGAAGAGCAAATTTGGCACCGGCTTCGGCGCCGACGCCATCACCGGCGGCCCGGAAGTCACCTGGTCGCAGACCCCGACCAAGTGGAGTAACCACTTCTTCGACAACCTGTTCAACAACGAATGGGAGCTGACGAAGAGCCCGGCGGGCGCCTGGCAGTGGAAGGGGAAGGCCGCCAATGCCACGATCCCGGATGCGCACGACAAGTCGAAGAAGCATGTGCCGACCATGCTGACCACGGACCTGTCCCTGCGAATGGACCCGGCCTACGAGAAGATCTCGCGACGTTTCTACGAGCATCCCGACCAGTTCGCGGACGCCTTTGCCCGCGCGTGGTTCAAGCTGACGCATCGCGACATGGGACCGATCCATCGCTATTTGGGCTCGCTTGTCCCGAAGGAGATCCTGATCTGGCAGGACCCGATCCCTGCGGTCAATCATCCGCTCATTGGCGAGCAGGACATTGCGGCCCTGAAAGGGAAGATCCTCACCTCAGGGCTATCTGTGTCGCAGCTGGTCTCGACCGCTTGGGCGTCGGCGTCGACGTTTCGCGGCTCCGACAAGCGCGGCGGAGCGAACGGCGCGCGCATTCGCCTCGCGCCGCAGAAGGATTGGGAGGTCAATCAGCCGAAGCAGCTCGCGACGGTCCTACAGAAGCTCGAAACGATTGCGAAGGAGTTCAATGCCTCGGCTGCCGGCGGCAAGAAAGTCTCGCTCGCCGACCTGATCGTCCTCGGTGGCTGCACGGCGGTCGAGAACGCGGCTAAGGCGGCCGGTCACGACGTGAAGGTGCCCTTCACACCGGGACGCATGGACGCGTCGCAGGAGCAGACCGATGTCGAATCCTTCGCGCCACTCGAACCGCGGGCCGATGGCTTCCGCAATTATCTGAGTGGCAAGCGCCGGTTCATGTTGCCTGAGGAGGCATTGGTGGATCGGGCGCAATTGCTGAGACTGACCGCGCCCGAGATGACGGTTCTGGTCGGCGGCCTGCGCGTTCTCGGCACGAACGCCGGACAGTCCAAGCACGGCGTCTTCACCAAGCGGTCCGAGACGTTGACGAACGATTTCTTCGTGAACCTCCTCGACATGCGTACGCAATGGCAGCCCGCTGGCTCGGACGGCGTGTACGAAGGGCGCGACCGCGAGACGAAGGAGATCAAGTGGACCGGCACCGGTGTCGATCTGATCTTCGGTTCGCATTCGCAGCTGCGGGCGTTGGCGGAAGTCTATGCCTGCGCGGACTCGAAGGAGAAGTTCGTGCAAGACTTCGTGGCGGCGTGGGCCAAGGTGATGAACCTCGACCGCTTCGACCTCGCCTGAGCTCCGGGATCGCGTCATGGCCGGGCTTGTCCCGGCCATCCACGTCTTTTTAGCGCCCCGAAAGCCCAAGACGTGGACGCCCGGCACATGGGCGAGCGAAGCGACGCCGTTCTTCGAACGGCGATGGCCGGGCATGACGAAGAGGCTATCGTTCAGTCACAGCGATTTTCGAACAAGAATCGAAATTCGGCCGAGAGCCGCTGGCTACTCTTTGGTTGCTTGCTTGCTGCTCGCCTTGGAGGGGGAAGCCGGCTTCTTTTTTGCGGTCTGGGCCGGCGCTTGCGCCGTCTGCATCCGCTCGACCTCCGTCAGCGCGCCGACTTCGAAATGATAAATGCCGGGGCGCGGACCGCTGTTAAATGTCAGGACCGCGGTGCGATCGCCGTTTGGATTTTTGCCGATCTGGACCGCGTTCGGCGCGCCGGCGCGAAACACTACGTCGCACTCGCTCATGCCGAGCGCAATGCCGCCGCCCAACAAGGTACTGGTATCGGTCGCGGCCGGCGCGCTGCCGGGCTGGTTAGCTGCGGCGCCTGCGGGCACTGGCTGCACCGCCGGCGGCGGGCATGAGCCGTTCGCCGCGACGAGATCATTGGCAGTAATCGGCCGGCTGCGATCCTTGCTTTCTTGAAGTTCGGAGAAACTATAGCCGCCCTTACGGCTGACGAATTCGAACGGTTTGGAAAACCAGGCGTCCTTGTTCTCGTAATCGACATTGGCACAGCCGCCGAGCGCAACGGCGATGGCCAGCGCCCCGACAAAGCCAATCTCGTTAGCCCGAAACTGCACCACGGTCCCCCCGCAGCCCCAATGGCGAGCAGAATGCGCCGGTTTGTGTTGCCAGCATGGCAACGCGGCTATTTTAACGAGACATCGCGATTTCGGCGATAGCTATCGCAAATCGGTCGGCGGAGGCCAAAACGCCCCAGAAAACAACATTTTATGATGAAGGTCATAAAGTGGGCCGGGCAGCCCATTAGTGACGCCGGTCACAGACTTGATCGGCCTTCGACGCAAAACTTCCTACGGGAATTTGCGTTCATCTCCGGCGATCACTCGCCTTGTGCGGTTTGCCTTCGCCGGCGATGGCACGCCTCCGCCGCAAGCGTTAAGGGGTTTTCATGCAACTGCAATTCGTCGGATGCGGCGACGCGTTCGGCTCGGGCGGACGATACAATACCTGCTTTCATCTCGTCGGGCGGAGCGTCAATGCGCTGATCGATTGCGGCGCCAGCTCGCTCGTTTCCATGAACAAGCTCGCGATCAGCCGCAACGACATCGATACGATCCTGATCACGCATTTTCACGCCGATCACATCGGCGGTTTGCCGTTCTTTATCCTCGAAGCCAATTACGTACTCAAGCGCCAGCGCGGCCTGACAATCGTCGGCCCCCCGGGATTGAAAACGCGCTACGGTGCGTTCATGGAAAATGCCTTCCCTGGCACGCAGGCGACGGAGTGGTCGTTCCCCGTCACGCTTCGTGAATTCGAGATCGGCAAACGCAACGACGTCGGCGACATGCGCGTCACGCCGTTTCGGGTGCTGCACGACGAACGCGCCGGACCTTGCCTTGGTTTGCGGATCGAAGCCGAAGCC
>DASSXN010000077.1:0-63263 GCA_035703785.1 Xanthobacteraceae bacterium | reverse complement strand
ACAACGTTTCGCTGGACGCTCGCTGTTTCCGGTGCGTTCATTGCCTGCATGCTTCTGATGTTCGGCTTCATCCTCGCGCAGGCCCATTCTTACATGACCGCCGACGTAGATGCGTTAGTCAGCGAAATAGCAAATACGATTGCCAGCTACGAACCACAGCAACGCATTCTAGGGCTCGACCAGTACCTGCGCGCGGACCCGAACCGTGTGAAGCTTGGAGGATTGTTTGCTGCTGACGGCAGCCGAATTGCGGGCAATATCGAAACTCTGCCTCCGGCGCTGCACACAGGCGCCGGTGCACAGCTTGTTTCGTTGGTAAAAATCCATGACGGGGTGCGCGAGCGAAACGCCGTTCGCGCGGTGGCACGCAGACTTCCTGAAGGCGGCACCTTGGTCATTGCCCGCAGTGACTACGAATTTACGTGGATCGTCCACATCGTGGAACGCGCGCTGGCGGTCGGTTTGATTCCGGCGCTGTGCCTGAGCCTCGCGGTCGGCGCGTTCTTAAGTATTCGTGCGCAAAAACGCATCGAGGAGGTCAATAGCAAGATCCAGCGTATCGTGGCCGGCGAACTGCGAGAGCGGCTGCCCGCGCGGGGAACGAATGACCCGTTCGATAAACTCGCGGCGCTGGTGAACGGCATGTTGGGCGAAATCGAAGTTCTCGTTCGCCGGCTTGCCGGCGTAGGAGACGATATCGCGCACGACCTGCGCACGCCGCTCACGCGCGTACGGGTATCCTTGGAGCGTGCGCGGCAGAAAGCGGCAAGCCTCGACGAATTGCGTGGAAGCGTTGATCGGGCGATTGTCGGCCTCGATCAGTCACTTGCCATTATCACGGCGCTGTTGCGGATTTCCGAGATCGAACACAGCCGCCGTATGGATGGATTCCGGAATGTCGCGCTCGGCGACCTCGTGCGCGAGGTCGGTGACCTATACGAGCCGATTGCGGAAGACAAAAAAGTTGATTTTGCTGTTCGAGCCGAAGCAGAAACCACTGTCCACGGTGACCGCGATCTTCTGTTCGAGGCCATTGCCAATCTTGTCGACAATGCCGTCAAGTTTACTCCGCAAGGCGGGCGGGTCGAACTGAGTTTGCTTCGACAAGGCAACGAGGCCGTCGTGCGTGTCCGCGACACCGGCCCCGGAATTCCCGCCGACGAAGGCGAGCTCGTCACGCGGCGCTTCTACCGTTCGGACAAGAGTCGGCGCGACCCCGGCTTGGGGCTGGGACTGAGCTTGGTGAGTGCAATTGCCAAACTGCACGGCTTCAACTTGAAGATCTCGTCCGGCCCGGGTTGCGTCGCGGAATTGGCTGGACAGAGCGCGTGATTGCAGGATGTGCGCGAGGCAATGCGCAGACCCGTTCGCAAAGAGCCGAATGGGGAAGTGCTTCGATGCCGAAGATGTTTGAATGGCTTAAACTTGTGAATGGACTATTCGCAGAATAATCGAAAATAGGCGCCCAAATCAGCGGCACGCGGAAAACATTGCCGCCAATTCCGGTCCGCTCAGCGTGATCGTCTGCGAATGCAGGCCGCCGTGCCGTCTGATCCACTGTCGCACGGCTTCAGGATATGTCGACCACAAGATCCGGTTGGCGTCAGCGGTAACGGCCTGATCGCCTTCGAGATCCCAGGCACTGTGGAAGACCAGACTGGCGCGCGGCGTAACGCAGATACGATTTCGTGGAATGACGCCCAACAACATCGTGCACGCCGAGGCGCAGGCGCCATCGATCTCGACGCGCTCGCCGGATACCTTCAGCGCCCGATATTTCGCCAGGTAAGCGCCGATTTGCCCGCCGCTATCATTGCCGATCCGCACCGTCGACGAAGCCGGGGCGAGCGCAAACAGCAAAACAATTGTCGCCAGAGCTGAGCGGGTCTTCATGACTTCTTTGATTCCGATCGATCAGGCAAGTGTCTTGTGTTCGTTTATTCGATTTTATTGAACATTGCGTTCACGATTGCGCCGTTTATTTGACGCGCCGCCTTCCCTACCTCCGGACCTAAGAGACGGGCAAGTTTGCCGGTCAGTTGAAAAGGTATCGCGCCATGAGCGATATATCTGCTTCGATTTTCCGAGTGTCGATGAATGTCCTCGCATTCGCCGTCAAAGGCAATCAAAACGGCATCGTCCAACAGCAGATCGAGACCATGGGTCTGCGCCAATGGCTCTCGTTGGTCGCCGCCTGGATAATCGATTCGATCCACGCCGATATCGTCAGGCTTCACACTTTCATCGCGCCGCACTTGCGGGCGCTTTATCTTAAGTCTGTGATTGCAAAACCAGCGCTGCCGACACCGATCTATCTATTTTAGATAGTACTGGCGAATTAGCCGGGATGAGCCCCATACGGTCGCAGCAACCTGCGGCGCCGGGAAATTGCGCATTTGCAGGCGCAAACCCACGCTCATGAAAACGAATTTAATCTTCTGAATCCCTATTTAATTGTGCCCCAAAGTCGTCGGCTTATGTTTCATCGCGACGGATAAACCAGTCACATCGACTTGGCTCACTCGTCGCAAACTCGAGCCTCGTGAACGCAGAATGCGTCACCGGACAACACGGAGATCGAAAATGAGAATGCTCAGCAAGATGCTCGTCATCGCAGGACTCGCGGCGCTCGTTCCGGCGCCGGTCTTCGCGCAATCGAGCTATATGATCAAGCAAGGCGACTATTACGCCCCGACCCAGACCGTCGTGCAGCATGCGACTCCGCAGGAACTTAATGAGTTCAAGCAGGGTGATTTCTACGCACAGACCAAAACTGTCGTCGAGCGACCGACCGCGCAAGAGCTGAACCAGGCTCGTCAAGGCGACTTCTACGCGCCGGCGGCCGGCGAGTAAGCATTCGCCGGCTTTTGACCCCGCCCTCCTCAAAGATCCTTGAGGTGGGCGGCTCTCTAGCAAGTGACGAGGCGTTCAATGCGCGTTCTGCCCTTTATAACAGTTGCAATGCTGTGGGCCTATACAGGCGCGCATGCGCAAAGTGCGATCACAAGTCCGGTTATAGGAGCGACCTCTCCACTCGGGATCCCCACCGCTGGCGTGTCCGGCACACCAAATAGCGCCGCGGGTATTCCGCTCGGCGCGACCGAAATCGATCCAGGCGGGTTGAGCCCCGCAGCGGTTTCGAATTGCAACGTGAGCAGTTCCTCAACTGCTTCTTCTTCAGAACTGTCCGCGGGGATGATCGGATCAAACGGATCCGGCACCGCCTCGATGTCGGGCACGAACTCGACGTTTGACGGCGGCGGGATAGGTTCGGCGGCCGGTTCGACTTGCGGGTCAATTGGCGCCACGACTCCTGCTGGTACGGCTTCGGTGCTTTCCATGCCTGGAGCAAGCTCGAACGCCACGTTGAACGGCGGAACGATCCCGCTTGGCGCGACCGAAATCGACAACGGCGGCGTCAGCCCGTTGATCACCATTCCAATGTCCGGCGCCTCGCCGTCTTCTTGCGCCGGCTCAAGCACCGGCGGCTTTGGTGCGGCGATTGGTTCGGTGAGCGCCGGCATGAGTGCGTCGGGAATCTCCCCCGGTTGCTGAAACACGATGAGGGCGACACATGCGCAATAAATTTGCAATCATCTTAGCGACCGTGATTGCGCTAGGTGGCGCTGCATTGGCTGCGCGACATCTGCATGCCGCCACGGAGCCGGTTCAGGCGGCTATCGTTCCGCCCGCCGTGCCAGTTGTCGCCGGAACGGTACGCGAAGGCGACGTGCCGATCTATCTGCGCGGCGTAGGGACGGTCATCGCCTACAACAACGTGATTGTCCGCAGTCAGGTCACGGGACAGATTGTCAAAATCGCTTTCACCCAAGGCCAGGCAGTCCATCAGGGCGATCTCTTGGCGGAAATCGATCCCCGCCCCTATCAGGCACAGCTCGATCAGGCGATCGCCAATCGCGACCGCGATCAGGCGCAACTCGTCAATGCGCAGGCCAACCTGAACCGATACACCACCCTTCAGCAGAAGGGCTACGCGAGCACGCAGCTCGTCGAAACGCAGAATGCGCAAATGGCCCAGCTCCAGGCCATGGTGAAATCCGACGAGGGCGTGATCGAGCAGGCGCAAACGAACTTGAGCTACACCAAGCTCACTGCGCCGATCGACGGCGTGACTGGCATTCGTCAGGTCGACCTCGGCAATATCATTCATCCGACCGACGCCAACGGTCTGGTTGACCTAACGCAGATCCAGCCAATCTCGCTGATCTTCTCGCTGCCGCAAACGGATTTCGTGGCAATCCAGCAGCAGATGGCTCGCGGCGCGCTTGCCGTTCTCGCCTACAGCCAGGATGACAAGACCAAGCTCGATGAGGGCAAGCTCGATCTGATCGACAATCAGATCGTCCAGACCACCGGCACAATCCGGTTGCGCGCGAGCTTTCCTAATGACAAACGGCTGCTCTGGCCAGGCGAGCTTATCAATGCCCGCCTGCTGCTCGAGACGCGGCACAACGGCCTGACCATACCCGCATCGGCCGTGCAGCAGGGACCGAACGGCTCATTTGTCTGGGTGATCGGTTCCGACGAAACGGTGCAGACGCGGCCGGTTGCGGTTTCGCAGATTAGCGAAGGACAGGCGCTGATCGACTCAGGTCTTGCCGCCAACGAAAAAATCGTCGTCGAGGGGCAGTACCGGCTTCAAGTTGGCGCGCTCGTCCACGAGCTTGATGGCAACGCTGCGCAGGAAGCCGATTTACAGAGCTCAGTAGAACAGGAGATCCCATGAATATCTCCGCGCCATTTATTCAGCGGCCGATTGCGACGGTGCTGCTGATGGTTGGCCTGTTGCTCGGCGGCCTCGTGACTTATCGATTGCTGCCGGTCGCGGCGCTGCCGAACGTCAACTTTCCGACCATTCAGGTGACCGCGCAGCTGCCGGGCGCCGATCCGCAAACGATGGCATCGTCGCTGGCGACGCCGCTCGAACAGCAGTTTTCCCAGATCCCTGGCGTCACGCAGATGACGTCGGCGAGCGCGCTCGGCTTTACTCAGGTCACCGTGCAGTTTGATCTCAGCCGCGATATCGATAGTGCCGCGACGGATGTGTTGGCGGCGATCAACGCCGCAAGTCCTTATCTGCCGGCGGGCATTCCCTACCCGCCGACCATCCGCAAGGTCAATCCCGCCGACACACCGATTCTGGTGCTCGGACTGACCTCCGACACACTGCCGCTCACCACTGTCGACGCCTATGCCGAGAACATCTTGGTGCCGAAAATCTCGCAGATCTCAGGCGTAGGCCTAGTCGGCATCGGCGGCCAGCAGAAGCCGTCAATTCGGGTGCAGGTCGATCCGCAGGCCTTGGCCAACCGCGGCATCGCACTGGAAGACGTGCGCAACGTTCTGGCGCAGGCCAATGTCGACCTGCCCAAGGGCACGTTGAACAGTCCGCAGCAAAGCTACACGCTGAATACCAATGATCAGTTGCTTAAGCCCGACGCTTACGGGAATTTGATCGTCGCCTACCGCAGCGGCACCCCGGTGCGCATCCGCGATATTGGCAAAGTAATCGAAGCACCGGAGAACGACCTGCTTGCTGGCTGGTACGACAACCATCGCGCGGTGATCCTGGCGATTCAACGCCAGCCCGGCGCCAATGTGATCAAAACGGTCGACAGCATCAAAAAGCTGATGCCGCAACTGCAGGCCGCGCTGCCGCCGGCAATCAAGATCAATGTCGTATCCGATCGCACGCAAACGATCCGCGCATCGGTATCCGACGTACAATTCACACTAATGCTCACGGTCGCGCTGGTGGTGATGGTGATCTTCGTCTTCCTGCGCAATTTCTGGGCGACGGTGATCCCTGCGATTACCGTGCCGCTGTCGCTGATCGGCACGTTCGCCGTGCTCTACGAACTTGGCTATACACTCGACAATCTCTCCTTGATGGCGCTCTCCATTGCGATTGGTTTCGTGGTGGACGACGCCGTGGTCGTGATCGAAAACATCGTCCGTCATATCGAAGGCGGCCTCACTCCGATGCAAGCGGCGTTCAAGGGATCGCAGGAGATTGGCTTTACCATCGTCTCGATTACGCTCTCGCTGATCGCCGTGTTCATCCCATTGTTCTTGATGGGTGGCTATATCGGCAAGCTGTTCCAGGAATTTGCCATCACGGTGAGCGTTTCGCTTGTGCTCTCGCTGATAATCTCTTTGACACTCACACCGATGATGTGTGCGCGGCTGCTCAAACCCAAAGCGGAGCAGCATGGCCGCCTTTACCGCCTGTTCGAGCTGGGCTTCGATGGCTTGCTTGGGCTTTACGAGCGCGGCTTGAAAGTCGCGCTGCGGCACCGCTTCGTTACACTCATGGTCATGATCGGAACGATCGGCCTGACCGGCTATTTGTATTTCGTCATTCCCAAAGGTTTTTTTCCGCAACAGGACACCGGGATGATCTTCGGCATCGCCGAGGCGGCGCAGGACACCTCTTACTCCGCCATGGTCCAGCGCACCCAGGCGGTGATCGGCACGGTGTTAAAGGATCCCGCGGTCGATTCCGTCGGCGCCTCGATTGGCGCGGGCGGCGGGACCTCGACCTTGAACCAGGGGCGCGTGTTCATTGCATTGAAGCCGCGCGATCGGCGAAACGTCACTGCGGATCAAGTGATCAGGCGATTGCAAACCAAGCTCGCCGCCATTTCGGGCATCACACTCTATATGCAGGCTGCGCAGGACATTACGGTCGGCGCGCGGCTATCCAAGACGCAGTACCAATACACTCTTGCCGACGCGGACTCGAACGAGCTCAACCATTGGTCCGCGATCTTTCTGGATAAGATCAAAAAGATCCCTGGAGTTACCGGTGTCACGACCGACCAGGAGAACGGCGGCCCGCGCTTGAACGTAACAGTAAATCGCGAAGTGGCGTCCACCTTCGGGATTCTGCCGGCAACGGTGGATAACACGCTGGACGATGCCTTCGGTCAACGCATCGTCTCAACCATGTATACCGCGCTCAATCAGTATCACGTCGTACTTGAAGTGGATCCCCGTTTCCAATCCAGCCCGGACGCGCTCAACAATATCTACGTGAGCTCGTCCTCGGGCCAGGAGGTACCACTTGGCGCATTAACCAACCATTCGATCACAGCGGCGCCGATCGTCATCAACCACCAGAGCATGTTCCCGTCGACGACCATTTCGTTCAATCTCGCTCCGGGTACAGCACTCGGCGACGCCGTTGCCGCCATTCACCGCATCGAGCAGGAAAGCGGGAAACCAGCGTCGCTCGCCACGTCGTTCCAAGGCAATGCCAGCGCTTTTCTCTCCGCATTGTCGGGCGAGGTGACCCTGATCGCAGCCGCCCTGGTGGTCATCTACATCATCCTCGGCGTTCTCTACGAGAGCGTCGTCCATCCGATCACGATTCTGTCCACCTTGCCGTCGGCCGGCATCGGCGCATTGCTCTTGCTCATGGCGGTGCATGTAGATCTCAGCGTGATCGCCATGATCGGTATCATCTTGCTCATAGGGATCGTCAAAAAGAATGGCATCATGCTCGTCGACTTTGCGCTGGAGGTCGAGCGCAGCGAAGGCCTGTCGTCGGAGAAGTCGATCTACCAGGCCTGCATTCTGCGGTTTCGGCCTATTCTCATGACCACAATGGCGGCGTTGCTCGGCGGGGTGCCGTTGATGCTCGGCAGCGGCGCGGGCTCGGAGATCAGACAGCCGCTCGGCTACACCATCGTTGGCGGCTTGGTTCTGTCGCAGCTTCTGACGCTGTTCACGACCCCGGTGGTGTACATTTATCTCGACCAATTGCAGGCGCTGCTGCGCCGTTCACGCGAGCCGGCCAAGGTGGCTGCCTCGGTCACGTAGTGTGAACGGTACGGCGTCAAACGGATTAGCAGCACCCGGAGCGATGCAATGAAGCTCGGCATCATCGGTACTGGCAATGTCGGCTGCGCCACTGCACTGGCCGCGGTGACGCGCGGCAGTGCTCGCGAGATCGTACTCCTAAACCGGACGCGAAAGGTGGCTGAAGCTGTCGCTACCGATTTGCGTTATGGCGTACCGCCCGGTCAGAGGATCGACATTTCTCATGGCGATTACGAAGCGTTGAGCGGCGCCGGCGTGGTGCTGATCACGTCCGGGGTCAACGAAAAAACCGGGGGCGCCACTGATCGCAGTGATCCGCAGGGACGGTTGAGGCTTCTCGAAAAGAACGCTGCGATCTATCGCGAGATCGTTCCGAAAATCGTGCATGCCGCTCCGCAAGCCGTGCTGGTCGCCGTGACCGATCCGCCCGATCCGCTTGCCGACATTGCGCGAAGCGTCGCTGGCCACGATCGCGTACTTAGCACCGGAACATTTCTCGACAGTTTGCGGTTTCGTGTGCATCTCGGAGCGCATTTCGACGTGGATCCCGCGAATGCGGAGGCGCAGGTGATCGGCGACCATGGCACGTCGCAGGTTTTTCTCTGGTCGTCGGCCCGCATCGGCGGCGTGCCGTTGCCGAGGCTGCTGCAGGAACGCGGTGAGAACCTGGCTGACCTGCGTACGAAGGTCGAGAAAGACGTGCGCTACGCCAATATCACGATCATCGAAGGTCACGACGCCAGCCAGTACGGTATTGGTATCGTATCGGCGCGGATTGCAGAAATGGTATTGCGTGACGAGCGAAGTGCAATCCCCATCGGCAGTTACCAGCGGGAATTTGGCGTCACCTTGTCCCTCCCGAGCATCGTGGGCCGCAACGGCGTCATGGCAATTTTGCCGCCGGACCTCTCGTCAGACGAGCGGGCCGGATTGCAGAAAAGCGCCGAGAATTTGCGTAAAGCGCTGGAGCGCGTCAGCGTATGATCCGTTGCAACCTTACACATTGGGGCGACCCCCGATGTCTCCGATGGATCAATCCCGGCCGAAATCTGACGTCAGCATCCGGACATCGCGGTAGTTCCGCGACGTGAAATTCACTTGATCGCTTTGGCAATCTTCCGATTTGGGTCGATCGCAGACGAAATTCGAATCGCGGCTGATCCTTTGAGTCAGCTTCCAAAGCCGAATGGCGAGAACGGTTCGGACTTTTGGCCGGCGATATATCTCTCATGCCAAACGGCACGCTCGATGGCTTCAATCACGTCCTGGATTTTGATGAAGGCCTCACGCATGTTTTCCGTATCTCCGCGACTTTGTTTCTCCGCCAAAGCTTCAGCGACGTCGCGGCGGTGCGCAACTTCTCTATCTCGCGCTGCGATCAGCTTTTGAACGTACTCGTTATCCTGAGCCATAGCGACGGTCTCCTTTTAAACGCTTCGATCGTGATCCAAATAGACAAATCGACCAATAAACAACGCAGCGGCGCGATTCAATAATCAGGAATGTTGTTGTTAGGACAGCCCATGAAAGCGAGCCCGCAAAGCGGTTTTCCCATCACCTTGCAGGCTCTGATCCCAACCAGGAGGAGACTGGCATGGCTGAGGCTAGTCGCAGCCTACAGCAAACCTCAAATACGGCGCCGCCTCTTTCAACCCCACTGATGGCGGTCGAGCCAATTGTCGATCATCGAATGAGCCAGCGCTTCCGCCTGCTCGCGGTCGCCGGTGACGACTTTCCCTGCGCTTTCAACATCACCGGGATGAATGGCTACGCTCCATTGATCCCGTTCGATCCGGGCGCGGATGGTGTACCTTATACCTCTGTATTCCACCAAGGCACCTTGCGCTCAAATTGAAAGCCCAGCAACAATCATCCCAGCGGCGCTTCCGCGTCCGGCGCCGGATCGCGTTCGCGCTGCTTGGACAACGAAGTCGCCCTAGGCCTCCGTTGACTTTGGGGCCTGCATCTCGGCCTTGATCGCGAGCTGTTCCCAATCGTCGGCGCGCTTGAGCCAAAGTGCTTTGCGTTCGCCGCTCTGATCCAAATTGGCCAATTGCCGACACGCTTCGGCTTTTCGACGCAACGCGAGGGGATCTTCAACCATATCGCACTCTAGCGCAAAACTCTCGGGAACTCCCGCCTAATTAGGACAGTCGGAAAATCAAAGTTACGGCGGGGTCACTTCTCAGTTAGTGCACGTTAAGTGGCCTTGAAATCGGCATAATCAGACGCCATTCCAAGACACATCGATCATTAGCCAAATGACTGGGCCGCTTCGCCTCGCGCCAAGGGCCGCGCGCACGTTTCAGGCGCTTCTCCAAAATCGAGGAAGCTGGCAGGGTCACGAAAAATCGTGCGCCATAGCCCATATGTAGCTATGAGTCCCGCGGGCCCAAGGCACATGGGACTCTCCGATTCAAAGAGAGATCGGGTGAGGACGTTTAAAGTCCTAGAGGACACCATCTTGAGCATTGGACACAACTCAGATCAGGCGCCGGCCAACGCCCGCCATTGGCCACAGATACTCAGCGCCTATCGCAAATCCAATTATGCGCGCAGTATTACCGAGCTGGCGATCACGACGTTGCCGCTGGTGGCGCTGTGGGTCGCAGCCTGGTTCATGTTTTCGCTCGGCTATGCATGGGCTTCGCCGCTTATCGCAATTCCGGCCGCCGGATTTCTCGTTCGATTATTCATGATCCAGCACGACTGCGGCCATGGCAGTTTCTTCGCACATCGCCATGTGAATGATTGGGTTGGGCGAATCATTGGTACGGTCACATTGACACCTTACGATTTCTGGCGGCGCACCCATGCCGTTCACCATGCCACGGCCGGCAATCTTGACCGCCGCGGTATCGGCGACGTCGATACCCTGACCGTACGTGAATACCAGACGCGGTCGCGCTGGGGTCGGCTTAGATATTGGCTCTACCGCCATCCGATCGTTATGTTCGGCGTCGGACCGGCCTACCTGTTTCTCCTTCAATACCGCCTGCCGATCGGGCTGATGCGCAATGGTTGGCAGCCCTGGGCCAGCACTATGGCCACCAATCTCGTTGTCGCGATGATGGTCGCCACGCTGGTGTGGTTCATCGGAATTAAGGCATTTCTGCTCGTGCACCTTCCGATCACGTTGCTCGCGGCCACGGCCGGTGTCTGGCTATTCTATGTGCAGCATCAGTTTGAATACACTTTGTGGGAAGGCGATGAGCAATGGGCACTGCATGACGCCGCGCTGTACGGCAGCTCACACTACGATCTGCCCGCCTTGCTGCGGTGGTTCACCGCTAATATCGGTGTTCACCACGTGCATCACCTTTGCAGTCGTATTCCGTTTTACCGGCTGCCTGAGGTGTTGCGCGATCATCCGGAGTTGCGCAACCTCGGCCGTGTGACGCTGCTCGAAAGCTGTCGCTGTGTGCGGCTTGTGCTGTGGGATGAAACACAGCGCCGTTTGGTAACCTTCCGCAATGTTCGCGCTAAGTCCGCTTCCCGCCTTCGCAACGCGTAATTCGCGTGGGGGAAACCCGCGGTCGGCAGAATTGAAGACCAGCGTTGGCGGAAGCGGTTCGAAATCCCGCCGAGACCGTTTATTAAACTTGTTCTGTGATTAAAAGTCAGCGCACCCTTAGATTTGCCGCCGATTCTTTTCCGCGGTTACTCTCAATCTCGTATTCGACCTGTTGGCCTTCGTTGAGTGTGCGCAGACCAGCGCGTTCCACCGCTGATATGTGGACAAAAACGTCCCGACCGCCGTCTTGGGGCTGAATGAACCCGTAACCCTTGGTGGGGTTGAACCACTTGACCGTACCTGTAGCCATCGACCGCTCCTGATCGTTACCCGCTCGTGCAAAAACGTCCGCCACCTTGAGTATGACGTTTACACCGGCGATGACAATCGAAAAACAGCGATTTCCGGTGTAAATCCCGAAACAGGCCAACAGTCGTGCTCGGCTAGGTAATCCATCCAGCTTTGATCCGCGCCTTCATAATAATTGCCTCACAATCCTTACGCGACACACTGAGGCGATCGAGGATGCCTTCGTGCCTGATTGTCTTTCCGTCCTTAGACTCGTTCCAGCCATCGAGATCATCGGTCGCGCAAGCGGCAAGATCTTCAATAGACGTTATACCGTGTTCACCGAAGGCAACGAGCATTCTGTCCGTTACACCTGGAATATCCTTGAGACTGTCTTCAACGCCAAGCTCCTTTCGTTTTGAATCAAATGGCGTTTCTGTGGGGTGTGATGACGAGGCTCGAGCCTCAAAATTTGGTACCGATTCCGTTTGGTGCACGTCCACGGGCGTAATTGGCTCGTGACCCGATGCAGATTGTTCGGAACGTGCGGCGGTCAGCCGCCCTATTCGATCCAGAATCCATTTCATGGAATTGCATCTTAGCGGTTTTGGTTACGTTAAGTCGAAGATTTTTTCGTTCTGGGAATAACCATCCCCGTTACGACGGCTTGCCGCAAATGTACTGCAATCGTTGCGGCGATCACATTTCGCTGAGTCGCTGTGATGTCCCCTCGAGTTCCGAAAGCGGACTTGCCGGGCCACAGTCGGATGTCGGAGAATCGCCCCGCCCTCGGGGTCGCTATTTGAGCTCGCCATCCCCATGTCAGGGTGTGGCTTCTGCCAGAACTCCGACAGGGAAGGACCAAGCCATGAGCCGATGGCAAGAAATCGTTGACAATCTACTTACCCATCTGGAGACCGAGACTCCCGGCGCTAACAGTTTCAGGCTGAACATCGACCATAAGATCTGGGAGGCCGAACAAGAAGTATCAAAAACGGTCCCGATAACACCGCATGAAACGACATCGCGGCGCCTCCATGGCTTCCAGCGCGAGCTAATTGAGACATTATCCAAGCAACTGAAAAATGATCCAGCAAACGAGATTTTGCTGGAGGCTCGATCCTTACTGGAAAACCCGTGGCTCCGCGTTGTCGAACATCAGCGACCGGACTTAAGGTGAATGAGGCCCGCGAGAGTGTTCCGGTACGATTTCGGTTTGAGGGCGAAAAATTAGAAGGCAACCGAAACACTAAGGGGATTAATTATTCCTTCCGGGGGCGCTGTATTTAAGAAGCGGCGCGACGCCCCAGCCCTGCTGACCTTTGTCGAAAGTCAGAAAAACATTTCCGTGAGAAAAAACGTGCAGAGCTATGTCGCTCTTCCCTCAAAAACGCACATTGCCGGGAAACGCAGACATCATCTTCGTTGAGGCGTGGCGGAGGACGCTAAATTAGCTCACCAAGGGCATTTGCTCGAGCTGGTTTGAAGCGGTTGCCTTCCGTTCCAGCGCTGCGAGAAAACGGTCGGCCCAGCGTTGGCTGTTGTTGTGTGAGAGGATCCGGAATAGCGAATCGTGCCGCTCGCGCCGCTCGGCCAGGGGCATCGACAGCGCCTGCCCGATGGCTGCCGCGACGCTGTCGGCATCGTAAGGATTGACCAGTAAGGCGGCTTTGCATTCTTGCGCCGCGCCAGCGAAACGCGACAAGATAAGTACACCCGGGTCATCGGGATTCTGCGAGGCGACATATTCCTTGGCAACGAGATTCATACCGTCGCGCAGTGGAGTCACGAGTCCAACGCGTGCGGCGCGATAAAGCCCGGCAAGCGTCGCGTGGCTATAGGGACGGTTGATGTAACGGATCGGCGTCCAATCCGCCTCACCATAGGCGCCGTTGATACGACCTGCGGCCGATCCAATCTCCCGCTCCATATCGGCGTATTCCGGAATTTCGGTGCGGCTCTTGGTCGCGATCTGCAGATAAGTCACTTTGCTCCGCCAGTCAGGTTGTGTCCGGAGGAATAGCTCAAATGCCGAAAGCCGATGGGCAATCCCTTTCGAGTAGTCCAAGCGATCGACCCCGATGATGAGCGCACGGCCAGCCAGGCTGCTGATCACGCGCTTAACGAACGGCAATCGCACTGAACGCTGGGCAAGATGAGCGAAGTCCGCGGTCTCGATGCCGACCGGGAACACGTCGATCCGAATTATCCGGTCGGCAACAACGAAATTGAAATCGCGGCTATGCAGGCCGCATTCGCGCGTGAGATAACGGCTGAAATTAAAGGCATCATCGCCGGTCTGGAAGCCAACAAGATCGTATTCGCAGAGTGATGGAATGAGACGCTCGTGGTGAGGCAATGCTGTCAGGATTTCTGGCGGTGGGCACGGGGTGTGAAGGAAAAAGCCGATACGATTCTTGTGCCCGCGCTCGCGCAGGGCTTTGGCGAGCGGCATCAGGTGGTAATCATGCACCCAGATGAGGTCATCCGGCCCGAGCACCTTGTGCAACTCGCGCGCGAAGTGATCATTGACACGAAGATAACCGCTCAAATCCCGGCGTGAGAACTCGGCGAGATCGATTCGGTAGTGCAAAATCGGCCATAGCACACGATTCGTGAAGCCACTGTAGTATTCCTGGTGGTCTTCTTTGGAGAGATCGAGCGTGATGTAGGTAATTTTGTCATGCACGACCTTTTGTGTGGCAATCTTAGTGTGTGTAGCGGCAACCTTGCCACTCCAGCCGAACCAAATGCCGGTTTTGTGCTTAAGTGCGGCCTTGAGAGCAACTTCAAGCCCGCCGGCGCGCGCCTTTGCATTTTTCTCGGGAATACCGACTCTATTTGAGACTATGACGAGCTGAACCAAAAGCGGTCCCCTTCGCGACACCGATTGGCTTTCATTAAATGATCCGCCCGTAATGTTAGTTGGTAGTTGGCTCTGACGCCAGCTTGGCCAACCACGAAGGGAAACTGCAAAATAGGCCGCACTGTGAAGGAGGCCAGAGGACCTGCGGCGCTGATGAATGTAGGGGATCAGTCACTGTATCGGGCAGCGAACGTATAATTCCACGCACCGCTTGGCGCGATCGTGAAAATCAATCCCTACGGATGCTGCGCAACTTTGACGGGCGGACTGTGGTCCACGGGTTCGGCCGATCAGTGCTGTTCGGCCTGAACGACATATCCGTAGATTGTCTCTTCGCCCAATGCCTTGCAGGCTTCGAGGCGATGCAAACCGTGTACGAGAACCAAGCGATCACCATCACGCCGAACGAGGATGGGTGCTTGCTGTCCCATTTCTAAGATGCTCCGTGCAATTTCTTGGACGGTCTCCGGTTTGAGCGTCGCGCGGCGCTTTACCGGCACGTAGATGTTCGCGATCGAAAATTTTTCTCGCCTCATCATGGCATGTCTCCATCGAATCGGCACGGAAGTCTCAGGTCCGCTGGACCCGCAATAAGCTGCTCGGCTCTCGGTCCCTATTGTGCTTTACATCCCCTCACCCCATGTCAGCATACAAAGGCAAGCAGTTGCTTGTCCGAGAGCTGCCCATAAAACGGGGACGCACCGAAGTCTCCGTTCCCTCCGCGTGGCAGCGCAGGTGCCGTCGGCAGGCACAATAGCACTCCAAATAGCGTTGCGTTCATCTCGGCTGCTGTCAGCACCGGGCCCCGTGATTGCGCTCGCACGTGCGGCGCACACCCCTCCGATCGAAAGGCCAAAAGCCATGCAAGTTCCTTCAATTCTACAGGGCGAGTCGCGGACTCGTCTCGTACAAGGGATCGCTATCGGCGCGATTGCGTCGATGGTGATCGGGTTTTCGTGGGGCGGCTGGGTGACTGGCGGCACCGCTATCAAACTTGCGGATGAGCGGGCTAACACCGCCGTCGTAGCCGCCCTCACGCCGATTTGCGTGGAGAAATTCCTGCAGAACAACGATGCAAAAGCGAACCTGGCAGTCCTGCAAAAGATCTCTTCGAACTGGGAACAAGGCCAGTACTTGGAGAAGGGCGGCTGGGCGACACAGCCAGGAGCTACTTCGCCTGACTACCACTTGGCCAGAGCGTGTGCAGAGAAGTTGATTCAGGTCAAAACTCCAAGCCAATGAACTGACGAATAGCGGCGCCGGCACAGGCACCGGCGGCAAGAAGCAACCGTGATTCCGATCGCTTTTGTGGTAGGTTCGAGCGGCAGAATTTGTTAGCCTGAACCGACCGGGCGGCAACGTTTCAGGAGTGAAAGCTTTTTGTCCAAGGCTTTTTTGGCGCGATTTCGTGCATATATGTTTTCAACCTGACCGATATAAGCAAGCGATCCACGCCACAAAGGGGCGCAATGTTGTTGCTACATTGACGTCACACGAGAAAGACTCATGACGCCAGACCAGGCCCGACAACGGGCAGAAAAGAGTTTCAGAAAGGACGAGCGTGCGCGGGATGCTCGAAAAGCAATGGCCGAATATGAGGCTCAAGCCACTGCCATTCGCAAAAAGACCGCGCATTTGAAGGCGCTTCGGTTGGCCAAGGAAGCTCAGGGACAGGTTTTCGACCCCGATCGCTAAGTGCCGCTGAAGCGATCTGCAACCCGTTTACGGCGAGCCGTGTTCCGCGGAGTGCTGATTTTCCGGTTGCCTGGCTGCGCAATTTGTTCAAAGAAGCCTTACAATGAACGCATGAGGCGCTAATGATCTCCCGGGCACCGTTGCTTTGGGGCATCCGGGAGAGAGTCATGGCCAGCAACATCAAGGCGCCTCCCAAAGCGAGCACCCCGGTCGCGTCGCAGAAACAGGACTCGGCTACCCAGGATCTGCCCTCGCTCGAATTTTCCGCGGCCGTCAAGAAGCTGATCCGTAGCGCCAAGAAGGACAGCTACGTTACCCTCGCTCAGATCAACTGCGCGCTGCCCTCAAAGCAGACTGGTTCGGAGCAGCTCAAGAGCATCCTGTCGATCTTCGGAGAAATGGGCGTCAACGTGGTCGTCGAGACCAACGAGGCTGAGGAAGAGGTGGCAACTCGCGCGGATTCGAAGGAGGTAGCCGAAGGCGAGGAGCTAGTCGAAGTCCGGCAACGCTCAGTTTTGGCTAAGTCCAAAGCCAAGGAGCCGGCCGAGCGCACACACGATCCGGTGCGCATGTATCTGCACGAAATGAGCTCGGTGCAACTCCTTTCGCGAGAAGGCGAGATCGCCATCGCCAAGCGCATCGAGACCGGCCGCGACATCATGATCGCGGGCCTCTGCGAGAGTCCGCTTACCTTCCAGGCCATCATCATCTGGCGTGACGAGCTCAACGAGGGCAAGGCCCTCCTGCGCGACATCATCGACCTCGATGCGACATATAGCGGCCCCGATGCGAAAGCCACGCCAATGGTTCGCTCCGACGACCAGTTGACCGTTGGCATCGCCGCCCCAAGCCAACCCGGGCGGCTGCCTCCGCTGCAGGTGCCGGCCATTGCGCCCGTATTCGCTACCCCGCTCAGGCCGGTTAGCGAACGCAGCGGCGGCCGGGAGATGGCAACCGATGGGATGACAGCCGAGAGCAACCTCGACGCTGACGAGATCGAAAATGGCCCTTCGGTCGCCGCGATCGAGGCGGAACTCAAGCCCAAAGTGATCGAGACATTCGACACTGTCGCGGGGGCCTACCAGCGGCTCCGCCGCCTGCAGGACCACGACATCCAGTCCCAACTCAAACGCCTATCGCTTTCTACGACGCAGGAGCGCAAGTATAAAAAGCTCAAAAACGAGATCATCGGCGCGCTGAAATCGCTGCGGCTGAACCAAGCACGCATCGCCGCGCTAGTCGAGCAGCTTTATGACATCAACAGGCGACTTGTCGGCTATGAGGGCCGCCTGATGCGGCTCGCCGAAAGTCACGGCGTCGTTCGAGACGACTTCCTCAAAAACTATCTAGGCACCGAGCTCGACCCGCTCTGGCTCAACCGGGTGTCGAAGCTCTCCGCCAAGGGCTGGAAGAGCTTCGTCGCCGTGGACTCGGACAAGATCAAGCAGCACCGCCGCGAGATACACGCGCTCGCCGCCGAAATCGGGCTCGAGATCGGCGAGTTCCGCAAGATCGTGCAGATGGTGCAAAAGGGCGAGCGCGACGCGCGCCAGGCAAAGAAGGAGATGGTGGAGGCGAATCTGCGCCTCGTCATCTCGATCGCTAAGAAATACGTCAACCGCGGGCTGCAGTTCCTCGACCTGATTCAGGAAGGTAACATCGGCCTGATGAAGGCGGTCGACAAGTTCGAGTACCGACGCGGATACAAGTTTGCGACCTATGCGACCTGGTGGGTCCGGCAGGCAGTCAGCCGCTCGCTCGCCGAACAGTCGCGCACCATCCGGGTGCCCATTCACATGAGCGACGCCATCAACAAAGTGGTGCGCACAAGCCGGCAGATGCTCAATAAGACCGGCCGTGAACCGATGCCTGAGGAGATTGCCGAGAAGCTGCATATGCCGCTCGATAGAGTGCGCAGGATTATGAATATCGCCAAGGAACCGCTCTCGCTCGAAACACCGATCGGCGACGAAGGCGATTCTCACCTCGGCGACCTAATCGAAGACAAGAACGCGCTCCTGCCGATCGACGCCGCGATCCAATCAAACCTGCGCGAGACCACGACGCGCGTACTGGCGGCGCTAACGCCGCGTGAGGAACGCATCGTGCGCATGCGCTTTGGCCTCGGCATGAACAGCGATCACACCCTGGAGGAAGTAGGCCAACAATTTTCAGTTACGCGCGAGCGAATTCGGCAGATCGAGGCAAAGGCACTACGGAAACTCAAACATCCGAGTCGATCAAGCATGCTCAGGAGCTTCCTCGATCGCTGATTTGCCACAGGAGGCTAGATACGGCGCCCCGAACTCTCGGCAACCAGGGGGCTGCAACGAATAAGGGGGCGATGAGCAATTCTCACGGCCGTTTCGTCTGGTATGAGTTGATGACGACTGACGTCGAAGCGGCAAAGGCGTTTTACGTTAAAGTCGCGGGCTGGGGCACGCGCGACGCATCGATGCCCGGTCTACGCTACACATTGTTTACAGTTGGCGAAGCTTCAGCCGGTGGATTGGTTAGCCTACCTCAGGATGCGAAAGAACTGGGCGCAGCGCCGCGTTGGATCGGATATGTCAGCGTCGACGATGTGGTGGCTACCACCGGCCGGGTGAAAGAACTCGGTGGAACGGTGCACGTCCCGCCGACAGATATTCCTAATGTCAGTCGCTTTTCAGTCGTTGCCGACCCGCAAATGGCAACATTTATTTTGGTCAAATGGTCGGATCCCGGCCGAAAACGGCCGATTGACTTGAGCGAAGTTGGCCATGTTGGGTGGCACGAGTTGCTAGCCGCCGACCGGGAGCGGGCGTTTGCTTTCTATCGCGAAATTTTCGGCTGGCAGAAGGCTGCCACCGAAATCGGGCCGACTGATACGTATCAGCAGTTCTCCGCGGCGGGCCGAACAATTGGCGGCATGTTCAACAAGCCGCGGACTGCGCCAGTCGCCTTTTGGCTTTACTACTTCAACGTTGCCGATGTCGGCGCGGCGGCGGAGCGCGTAAAGTTAGCGGGCGGTAAGATCCTCGAGGGGCCAACTGACGTGCCAGGCGGCGGCAGGGTCGTCCGCTGCATGGATCCCCAAGGCGCCATGTTCGCGCTGATCGGAAAGCGCAGCGACAAAGCGATCGGCTATTTCGAGCGCGACGCATCGTCTGATTCGAGCGTGCGCCGCCGCTGGTCCTGGTAGAGCGCAAACTCGTGCGGTTCGATTGGTCGCCACGCCGCCTTCGCTCTAGCTAGCAGCCTCCGATGGCGCGCCGCGACCAAGCGCAAACTGCCCGACCGGGCCTTCGATATAGAATTCGATTCCGGTCATGTGCGCGAACAGATCGATATTGCTGGTTCCAATCGCACAGCCGCCAAGTCCCATGGCAGTCGCCATGAGGTAAAACGTTTGCGTCAATACGCCGACGTCCTTGAGAATGAGCGAGTACGCTATCGAGCTATATTTCCACGAAACTCTGCCGAAGCGTGCGGCAATCGTGATCAAGATCTGTGGCACACCGGATTCGCCCATTGCGAATGCCGCCGACTTCAGGAGCGCGTCAAGCTCAGACGCACCGGCGTCTATCTGCACCAGCGTGTGTTCGCCGGCATCGTAGTAATAGAATCCGCGAGGGAGTCCCTCGCATTTGTCAACGGCGAGATAAAGTTCCAGTGCATGACTGCTGCCGCCCGACGGATAAGGCCTGGCAGTATAAGTGATTGATGATCCGCCGCCGCCGGCGTCGAGCGGGACGGTCCACTCCGACTGTACGCGCGCAGTGCCGTCAAGAAACCGGGACAGCTCAGCGAGCGTAATCGGTCGCCGATCATCGAAGCGACGAACGGAGTGACGTCCACGCAGAATTTTTCCAATAGGCAGCTCGGATTCGGTATCGGTGGCCAAGAATTTGGCCAATTCGATCCTGCTTCCGGACCAGCACGACCGCATTGCCGGCGGTGGAGATATGGTCGTCGCGTATGGGTAAACTCCGCCTAACGGGTTGGCGTGTCGGCCTTCCGTGCTGCGGGTGTGGAACAAAAGATCGTGGAAGTCCCAGAGAACAAGGCCATCGTTACCTTCGGTCGGCCGCAGCCCGCGGTCATGGGCAGCGTCGAGCTTAAATAGGATTTGGCAATCCACCAACAAGGCGAGCAGCGCGACACCGCCAAAACCGTTCTGTCGACGGAGTTTTTTAAGCGGTTGCGGCGCCGCCAGCGCGGCCAGGCTGGCCGCTATGTCGGGATTGCAAATCCGAAACAGTGCGGCTGAGCGTGGCGACTCCAGCACGAGCTCGCTGCCGCGCCGGCGCATATAGGCGAAGCGCGACAGCACCAGAGTGTCGGTATTGTCGAGTCGCGGAATACGCGGCCAATAATCCGGAATCTGCGGTTCGATGATCACCTGGTCGGCGCCGCGTAACGAAGGCCCGAGACGAAATTCTAAAAGGCCATGCCTAGCCAACCGTCGAACCAGGAGCGCCATCTCCTTGTCGGTGGCTTGCGCGCCGGATGCCAACGCGGTGAGTGGCAAACCCACGCGCAAGTCTTGGGCGCGCCGGGTTGCAGCGGCGCTGAACTTTCCCAAGGCGGCCGAATGACCGTAAAAGCTGGCGGCGAGTTCGCCATTCGGCTGCACTTCGAACGCGACATGGCCGGCGAGCCGCGCGGAAAGAAGGGATGGTGCAACCTGGCGGCTAGTCTTCCTTCGAGAAGCGCGCAAGGCCGGACGCCCTTTTCAGGTTTGGGGGTGAAGTGGATTAAGCTCGTTCTCTGATAGCGGTCGATCGCGCAATCCAAGCTTGACCGGGACGTCGTAAAGCCGGCCAGGCGCGAAGCGGCGATAGAAATGCCGCAATCCGGGAACGATGACCCGAACGACCGGGACCTCGATATCGGGACGCGTCTGATCGAGGACGAGGAAATCGAGCCCATGTCGTTTTGCGAGATTCACGCATGTCATGACCTGCTCGCGCTTGTCGAGACGGCCGAAATTCGAGTCGCGACCCGGTGCAACCGGCACGTGCCCATTCGGCGTCAAATAGGGATGGTCGCGCAGATAAAACGGAGTAACGCCCTCGCGGCTCGATGGCGCAGCGTTCCGGGCTCCCATCAGACCTATGGAGAGAAATTGATTCACCTCGGTCAGTGCGCGCAGCAGTGCAACGCGCGCATTGAAGTGCGAGCCAGAGCCGTACTCGACGAAATCATGCCCGTCTTGCTTGGCGTGCGACAGCGCCACGAAGCTGGGGACGCCCAGATCGCTGGTGATATCGAGCACCCAAAGCCGCCGTCCGGTGTCCGCGAGCTGGTTCTTCAGATCGCGGACATAGGGATCGTCAAACTGGCTGAGATCTAATTCCGGCCGCTCCAGTCGATTGTACCACCAAATGGCATAGGAATCGCGCTCCACCAGCTCCAAGAAACCCTGGACGATCGCTTCCTCGATCGTGTTGCCGGCGGCGCAGCCATTTGAATCGGCGTGGATGTAGCCGGCGGCGGAACCGCCCGTATGGAAAAAATACAACAGGCTGGTAGGCAGGTATTTGAGGCATTCGTCTCGTAGCGACCAGACCGGCGACCATTCGATCTTTGCCGATGGATCGAATGGAGGCGGGGTTGGCGTCACGTCCTGACCCATCGTCGACTGCAGTTCGCCCCGGTATTGCTTGTCGCTGAACAACAGAACGTCGTTCGGAGGGATGGCCTCGCCTGCCGGAAAATCGGCAAAGCGCCGTGTCACCCTGATTTCGTCGCCCTGAAAAATTCCGCAATAGCGCTCAATCGCCTCCATCAACGCACTGGCTTCGCCTTGTTCGGCCGTGCTGCCCTTGCCGAAGCTTCCACCGCTCAATCCTTCCCTGAGCTGGTCGACCGTTTCGGCGGGCGCCGAAAAATTGTGCATGGCAAAATAGTTGGTGTTTAAAGGCAAATCGGCGTTGATCGGTTCAAGCCGCGACACTACACCGGTGAGCGGGCTGACGTGCTTGCGAAAGCGCGCAACCGTTGTCCGTGACGGCATGGTTCGGAATCCACCGCTCGTCTCGATGAGATTGGCGCCGGCAGCGAGCTTGATCGGCGCCGCAGCACGGCGCGGGTCGCGCAACTTCTTCTCCCCGCAGTCTGGACATTGCGGGCGGGCAGCCACGTAATGCTTGGCAATGGTCGATCCCAAAAGATCAAGACTGATGATGTGATCGCGCAAATCCGTTCGGAAGTCGGTGGCAATTGCTTTCGCAATCTCGAGAGCCGCGAGCTGGATGCCACTCTGCCCGACCGTGTCGTCCGCGAGCGGCGAAACCGCAATGCGGCGCGCCTGTTTGCGCTCAAGCATCGCCTTGACCTCGCGGTTTCGTTTCATGCGGTCGGCAAGGCAGCTCCAGCAGGCGCCTTTACCCGGGCTGAACACTGGACCCACCAGGGGGAAAATGCCGGAGGGCTGAACGAGTAGCCAACGTGAATGGTCCGACAAATGCTTTCGGTTCAGTTCTGCCAGGCGCGTTTCGAAGTAGTCGTTGACTAGGATGACTGTTAGGTCGGCGGATCCCTTGACGACACGAACACCCAGCTTGCGCAAGGCGGCGCCGAGCTGTTTTGCACCCTTCACATTGATGGCTTGGAGGCGCACGCGGCAATCGCGGAGATTTTCATGGGCGGCGATCGGCGCCAAACCGAGATTCGCCCAATAGGCCGCCGTGGCGCTCGCGGAGGACCTTCCCTTGGTGACAATGTAACGGCGCTCGACCAGCCGGTTGATCGCTTCGGCGATCGTGTTGGCCGGAAACTTTTTCGTCAGCTCGCGAACAATCTGGCCAAAGTTTTTTCCAGCGCCAATCGCGGTTGTCAATGCACGGTAGAGTTCGCCATGAAGGAAGAACTTGCGATGTTCGGAATACAGGCACACGACATCGCGAGGCAGTACGTAGACAGTGAAATTTGGCGCGAACTGAGGAACGTCCTTGCTGCCAAATTGCGTAACGCTGTTACCACGATCGTCTGTCACGGGGGCGGCCCGCACATCTTTATTCTTTTGGTTACCCGTGTGGATCACCATCGGACGGCCATATGCTTCGAGTTGTGACGTTGCATCGAGTGTGCGGCAGCACCGCTAATGCAATTTACCGCATGGCGCGGCCCACTTATATGGCTGCCCTCTGCGGCGCCGGCCTACGATTGGGCACCGCGTTTCACCGCGTGCCGCGAATAAAACAGGACGGGCCGGGCCATCTAAGACCCGGCCACCATTATCGGTCATCCTCGTCGCTGCGGACTTTGCTCTAACAGTAGCGGCAATAACCCCAGGACCAGCAACAGCCTCCGCAGCCGCCACAGCCCCAGCAGCCTCTCCAACCGCACCTGCAGCCGCCGCATCTGCAGCCGCCACACCGACAACGCCCGGCGACTTTTTCACCGACCTGAGGCGTTGCGGCGTTTTCCTTGTCGAACACATAGAACGTCGACAGGCTGACGTCAGAGATTTCCTCCTCGCCCAGAAAGATCTGATGATTCGGGGAGGTATTTTGCGGCGAGATATCCGCCGCGGTTCCACCGGTCGATGCGGACGCTCCGCCCGCCAGTGACAACGACAACCCGGCAGCCCCCAACACCGGTACGGCTTTGCTTCGCCGCTTTCGCTTCGAAGCTTGCTTGGCACGCGCCATTTCGGGTTCTCCCATACTTTCGAGGCAGCTTTTCGCTCAATCGCGATTGTATGAGCGAAAAGATTCTACGCTCGGCCCGGCATGCTAGCAAGCGACGCTACCGACTTCACGATTTGTTTATGTCGTTGAGTTTTTGTCACAGCGAGGATCTTACGATTGGTTCTTAGTAGACGACGATGGCAACCGACAATAACTTCGTGCCTTAACCAACATTCATGAAGGCGGTAAGATCGGAGCCGCGCTCATCCCTATTGAGAGTGCGGCCCCGATCTCGTCCCATCCCCCGAAACCCCACGAGGTTGGGGCCGACATTACCCCAATCAATTGTGGCTCTCGGTCGGCCTAAATCGGGCAGCGATTACGAATTCCATGGATTGTTGTTGGGAGGCCCCTTGCTTCGCCGACAGGAAAGTGACCACGAATACCGAAACCATCGTTGACGCCCCTTGATGCCCTCAAAAAATCGGTCCACGCTTGACGCGTTCGCAAAACATGGCCGCCAACGAAGGGAACGAATGGGCTCTCAGTCCCGGCGTCTCGCAATTTTAAGCTTCGCTGTCACTATGTTGGCGATCGGTCTCGAATGTTCGAGTGCAGAAGAATGTGACTACAAGACGTGTGGCGCGTTAATGGCGCGCGATGGATCAGTGTCGTGGGGGCTCTCAGGACGACGCGATTATTCACCTGACACGAAGCGGGCGTGTGCTGAGCTCAATGCCTGCGTACGTCGCGCCAAAAACAACTCCGCCGGGCGAGCAGCGGCCGCACCCGCGGCACGCTCAAGCTCATTGACAAAGAAACCCGAACCAACAGCCAAGAGCATGCAACCAGCCTCGACCGGCGCGGTTCACGAAACCTCTGGCAATGAAATTCCTAATGCAGATCGTTCAAACGGCAAACCGACGCCGTGCTTCGCTGTGGCGGAGATCTTGGTACCGGTAGATTGTTCTCCCGGTGGACCGCAATATACGCGGTAACTCTCGAAAAAAACGCCCCCGGCGGCAAAGCCGGCACGCCGCGGGATGGGCTGTGGCCGACGAACTTTTAAACCTAAGTAGATGAGTTAATGATTATCGTCACGGCCACGATAATTATCACAACCGCAACCGTGACGCCGAGCAACCAAGGTTGGGACCGTCGAATGATCAAGCCCGTAAGCGCTGCAATCAGCAACGCTGCGGCAATCAACTCGGCGATTAGGCCAAATCCTTGTGAAGTGATCATAGCTCTTACTGCGCAATCGAACGGGGGACCCGCCGCCCGTTTCTGGGTGCCGTACTCCCGAATGCCGCACTCCCGCATGTCGCTCTGCTTATGCGGACCACTCAGAAAACCGCCGGCCGGCGATGAGGAAGAGGAAGGCCGTCCGTCAGGACGAGGCGGCCGGTACTTCAACCATCGTATGCGTGTACTCGACGCTGTCATACACGGACACCTGAACGATCGGATAATCCGTCTTGATGGCGCGCGCCGCCGATTGGGCAGCTTCCAACGTCGTGTAGGAACTCTTCGTCTGCCGGTCTACCTGGAGCAAATATCGGCCGCGCTCTGGCTGCTTGCGTTGTGAAAAAACCTCTTCAACTTCTTTTTCGGAATCGTCCTTTACGGGCATTTTGATTTGGCGCGAGGCCATGCCGTACTCCTTTGTGGGGGATGAGGCTCTTATATGGGGCGTCTTGGCATCGACCGCTAGAGCCTCATCGTTTCTGATACAATCTCTGCGCCGGCGTCTGCTTTCAGGGGAGCTTAGCGGACATGCTCAGGGTCTCTAACGCGCGATGAACCAGAAGGAAAAAGTCGCGCTCGGATCGATCGCTGCTTCGGCCGGCTTGACTGCGGCAAAGGGCATCATCGGCCTGCTCACCGGCTCCCTCGCCATCCTGTCCGAGGCCGGGCATTCGCTGCTGGATCTATCGGCGACGGTCTTGACCTATTTCGCGGTGCGGATTTCCGGCAAGCCGGCCGACGCCGAGCATCAATACGGCCACGGCAAGATCGAGAGCGTCACCGCGCTTGCCGAGACCGCGCTGTTATTCCTGCTGACCGCGATCGTCGTTTTCGAAGCGGTGCAGCGGCTCATCGGCGCGCACGCACAGGCGGTCGAAGCGCCGGTTGCGGCGTTCGCCATCATCATTGGATCGATCGTGATCGATTTTTTCCGGGCGCGAACACTCAAGCGCGTCGCGGAAGCCACCGCAAGCGAAGCGCTGGAAGCCGATGCGCTACATTTTCGCTCCGATATGTGGTCGTCAATCGCCGTACTGATCGGATTGTTTGGCGTTGCGCTTGGCCATGCCTGGGCCGATGCCGCCGCCGCGCTCGTGGTCGCGGTTTTTATCTGCATTGCCGGATACCGTCTCGGCCGTCGCACCATCGATACGCTGACGGACACCGCGCCGGCGGGCGTGAGCGAGCATGTCGCCGCAGTCGCGCGCCAGGTGCCCGGCGTGGTCGCGGTCGAACGGGTGCGCGTGCGCCCGGCCGGCGCGGTGTTGTTCGTCGAGCTTACCGTGAGCATCAGCCGCACGCTGCCGCTCGACCGCGTCACCACCATCAAACAGCAACTGGCCCGCGCGATCCGCGGCGACCTGCCCGCGGCCGAGCTGACCATAACGACCGAGCCCAAGGCCCTGGATGACGAGACGGTGCGCGAGCGCGTCATGGTGATCGCGCGCGACCTCGGACTCGCCATTCATCATGTCGCGGTGCAGACCGTTGCCGGCCGCCTGTCAGTGTCGGTCGACCTCGAAATCGACGGTTCGCAGCCGCTCGCCACCGCACATGAGGTCGCGAGCCGCCTTGAAGACGCGATCCGGCGCGAACTCGGGCCCGAAGTCGAGGTCGAAACTCATATCGAGCCGCTGCCCGCCGACCTGTTGGCCGGCCGCGACGCCGACCCGGCACGCGTTGCGGAAGTTCGTGGGCTCCTATCGTCGCTCGCGGCGGAGCACCCAGCGCTTGGTGAGGTTCATGACGTACGGGTCCGCGAAACCGCCGCTGGAGAAATCGTCAATTTTCACTGTCACGTCGATCCGGCGCTTTCAGTCAGTGCGGTGCACGACTGTGTGGATGCCCTCGAGCGCAGGCTGCGCCGTCAGTTTCCCACAATTCAACGCGTGATCGGCCACGCCGAACCGCGGCGGTGACGCATCGGCAACAAACGCCAACCGGGGCCGCGACGTTCCGCAACGTGTTCCGTCCATAACCCCCCTTCCGCTTTCCATTAGCGCGCAAACCCTCTAGATCAGCGGCATGCGCACTGAAGAACCCAGGCCGGTCCGGCTCGAGGACTATCGCTCGCCCGATTGGCGCATCGGAACCGTCGAACTTGACGTGGTCCTGCACCCGACCGCGACGACGGTCCGGGCCAAGCTTTCGATCAGCCCCAATCGCGCCGGCGCGCCGGCACCGCTCGTGCTCGACGGCGATGAATTGACGCTGCGTTCAATTCGCCTTGATGGCAAGCCGCTGCCGGCCGACAGCTTCGTCGCTACGCCGGATCGGCTCACCATTGCGCAAGCGCCGCAGCGGCCGTTCGAGCTCGAAATCGAGACCGTGCTCGATCCGACCAACAACACCAAGCTGATGGGCTTGTACCGCGCGGGATCGACTTATTGCACGCAATGCGAGGCTGAAGGATTTCGCCGGATCACCTACTTCCTCGATCGTCCCGATGTCATGGCCGTATATACGACGCGGATAGAAGCGGAGAAAAAAGAGGCCGGCGTACTTCTAGCGAACGGCAATCTCGTCGCACACGGAGACATAGTCGGCACGTCGCGGCATTTTGCCGTTTGGCACGATCCGTTTCCGAAACCGTCATACCTGTTCGCGCTGGTCGGCGGCAATCTCGGCTGCGTCAAGGACAGCTTCACCACAATGTCCGGGCGCAACGTCACGCTCGCCATTTACGTCGAGCCTGGCAAAGAAGACCGGTGCACTTACGCGATGGACAGCCTCAAGCGCGCCATGCGTTGGGACGAGGTCTCGTTCGGGCGTGAATACGATCTCGATATTTTCATGATCGTCGCCGTCTCCGCCTTCAATATGGGCGCGATGGAAAACAAGGGACTCAACGTCTTCAATGACAAATACGTGCTTGCCTCGCCAGCTACAGCGACCGATGGCGATTACGCCGGCATCGAGGCGGTCATCGCCCACGAATATTTTCACAATTGGACCGGCGATCGCATTACCTGCCGTGACTGGTTTCAGCTTTGTCTGAAGGAAGGCCTGACCGTCTTCCGCGACCAGGAATTCACCGCCGACCAACGCTCGCGCGCCGTCGAGCGCATCAGCGATGTGCGCGAGCTGCGTGCATCTCAGTTCGTCGAGGATGCGGGGCCGCTGGCACATCCGGTGCGACCCACGCTCTATCACGAGATCAACAATTTCTACACCGCAACCGTCTACCAGAAGGGCGCTGAGGTTGTGCGCATGATCAAGGCGCTGCTCGGCCCGCACCTCTTCCGCGCCGGCATGGACCTTTACTTCGCGCGCCACGACGGCCAAGCGGCGACGGTCGAACAGTTCGTGCAATGTTTTGCCGACGTCAGCGGCCGCGACATGAGCCAGTTCATGCGCTGGTATTCGCAAGCTGGCACGCCAGAGATCAAAGTGACGCCGCATTACGATTCCGCTGCCCGCAGCTTCCGGCTCGACATTGCGCAGAGCGTACCGCCGACGCCGGGACAGCCGAACAAGGAGCCGATGACTGTTCCGCTCGCGCTCGGTCTGGTCGGGCGTAACGGAGATGATCTGCCGCTGTTCCTTAATGACCGGCCGCTCCCGCGCGGCGTAATCGAGCTTACGGAGGCAAATCAATCATTTGTGTTCAGCGACATGCCCGAACGTCCGGCGCTCTCGCTCAATCGCGGCTTCTCGGCGCCGATCAAGCTGACCGTTCCGATCGAGGCCGACGAACTGCGCTTCCTGGCCGCCCATGATCGCGACCCATTCAACCGATGGCAGGCGGTGCAGACATCGGCGATGACACTGCTCAAGAGCAATGTTGCCATCGCGCGATCGGGCGGCATGCCGCGCCTCGACCAGGGATTAATGGATGCGCTCGGCGCAATTCTCAAGGACACCGCGCTTGAGCCTGCCTTCATCGCCTTGACGCTGTCACCTCCGAGCGAGGCCGATATCGCCCGCGAAATCGGTTCCGACGTGGACCCTGATGCCGTCTATGCCGCGCGGCGAAAACTGCGCGCGGCGATTGGCCAGGAGCATGGAGCGATGCTTGCGGAAATCTATGCGCGGATGACGACCCCCGACGCCTATCGCCCAGATGCGCAGAGCGCCGGACGTCGCGCCCTGAAGAATGCCTGTCTCGACCTTCTGGCACTGACGGAAAGCGATACGGCTATCGCCCGCGCTTTCGACCAATATCGCAATGCCGACAATATGACCGACCGCATGGCGGCGCTGGAAACGCTCGCGGCCCATAATCGTCCGGAACGCACGGCCGCATTCAACGATTTTTACACGCGTTACGCGGAAGACCCGCTGGTGATCGATAAGTGGTTTGCGCTGCAGGCGGTCATCCCGGAGCCGACAACGCTCGACCGCGTCCGCACCTTGACGCGCCATCCAGCCTTCTCGGCCGCCAATCCCAATCGCATCCGTGCGTTGATCGGAGCCTTTGCGCAAGCCAACCATACCCAGTTCAACCGCCGCGACGGCGCCGGCTATGATTTCGTCGCCGACTTTGCGGTTGAGCTCGATGCGAAGAACCCACAAGTCGCCGCGCGTTTGATGAGCGCATTCCGATCCTGGCGTGCGCTGGAAGCACAACGACGCGAGCGCGCCGAGGCGACGCTGCGCCGCGTTGCCGCGACGCCCGCCTTGTCGCCCGACGTGCACGACATCGTCGCGCGCACCCTCGCCGACAATTAAAATCATCCAGCCCGTTGATTTGACTCAGTTTTGAGTCGTCGTCATGAGCGGCAACAGATGTGAAACGGCGGAGCTCATGCCCAAATTTGATTTCGCAGCGCAAAAATACTTTGGACATTTCTTAAAAAAATATTGACTCGGGACTCTCGACAAATCAGCGCGCATCGATTCTATTGATGACGATTCGGAGCGAGCGGCACAATCTCCGAACCGGGGTCGAGGCGATAATCCGAACGGAGGCAGGCGATGGCGCGCGCCGATACGGCGAGTGCGTCTCTACGTTCCGATTCGATCAAAGGGTTGGCGGAATCGATTGCCAACCCGGCCTATCGGCGCCTCTTGAGCGCCGAGCCGCTGCTGCGGCGGGCCGTTCCGGTTCTCATCATTGCTTTCATGGTGACAGTGTGCATCGGCGCCGCGGTGCAAGTGCTGGAGCATCGCCGACAAGCGGTGTTCGAGGCAAAACAAAGTGTCGCCGCGCTGGCCGACCATTTCGCCACAATTTTTGAACGACGGAGCCGCGATGGCCGCTCGCCCTGGCCGCGCACCTCGGACGCGTTGGCGGCGTCACTGCCCGATTGGGCGGCAGGGCGTGGTCGGCGCGTGCTGGTGGCGGATGCTGACGGTAATATCGTCGCCAGCTTGCCGAATGCTCCGGCAATCGCGGGCCGATCGCTTCTCGATGTGCTCGGTCCGCTTCAACCGCTTACGACGTTTGCCGCCGATGCCGGAACCCGGGAGATCGCGCTTGGGAACGGTCAGGCCGCTTACGCGGCCGTTCGGGCGCTGAAAAATCCGATCGGGCTGCTTGCTGTCATCCAAAGCCAGGAAGATGCGCTTGCGAACTGGCGCTCGATTACCGGCCTGACCATCACATTGTTGGCAACCACCGGCTTCGTGGTACTGATCCTCGGCTTCGCGTTCCATTGGCAGGCGACGCGCGCCCGCGAGGCCGACATCATCAATGACACGGTCCGCGGCCGCGTTGATACCGCGCTCAACCGCGGACGCTGCGGGCTGTGGGATTGGGACCTGGCGCGCGGCCGCGTATTTTGGACGCACTCGATGTACGAAATGCTGGGTCTGCCGCAGAAGGACGAACTTCTGACATTCGGCGAAGTCGATGCGCTGGTGCACAAGGACGACATCGATCTTTATGAGCTGGCGACTCAATTGGCCGACGGCAACTTGCAATCCATCGATCATGCGTTCCGCATGCGCCACGCCCAAGGCCGATGGCTGTGGCTGCGCGTGCGCTGCGAGTTGACGCGCCAAGAGGGCGAAGTCGGCCCTCACCTCATCGGCATCGCCGTCGATATCACCGAACAGAAGAATCTGGTTGAGCGGACGGTGGCAGCCGATTTGCGCCTGCGCGACGCCATCGAGACCATACCGGAAGCCTTCGTACTGTGGGATGCGGAAAACCGGCTTGTACTTTGCAATTCCAATTTCCAGGAATTGCATCAGCTGCCCGACGAAGCCGTCGTAGCGGGGACTTCCTACGAGACCATTGTGGCGACCGGCAGAAAGCCGCTGATCCGCGCCACGGTCGCCCATGATAGCGAGCCGCGCGGCGCGCGCACATTCGAGGCGCAACTCGAGGACGGACGCTGGATGCATATCAGCGAACGGCGCACCAAAGACGGCGGCTATGTTTCGGTCGGAACCGACATCACCAAGATCAAGCAGCACGAGCAAAAATTGATCGAGGGCGAAAAGCGCCAGCGCGCGACCATCGTCGATTTGCGCAAATCCCAGCAAACGCTGGAACGGCAGACGGCCGAACTTGCGGATCTCGCCGAGAAATATGCCGAAGAGAAGACCAGGGCCGAAGACGCCAATGCGGCCAAGTCGAAATTCCTGGCCAATATGAGCCATGAATTGCGCACGCCGCTTAATGCGATCATCGGCTTTTCCGAGATCATGGAATCTGGAATGTTCGGTCCGCTCGGCGCCGAGAAATATATCGAATATTCGCGCGACATCCGTGAAAGCGGCGAGTATCTGCTCGACGTCATCAACGATATCCTCGACATGTCGAAGATCGAAGCCGGCGGAATACGGCTATCGCCCGAAGCGGTCGAGCTAGACTCGCTGCTCGCCGACTGCATTCGCGTGGTATCGACCCGCGCCAGCGAAAAACGGCTCACCATCAATGCCGAGGTCGAACCGGGAATCCGTCTCAACGCGGACCGCCGCGCGCTCAAACAGATCGCACTCAATCTCCTTTCCAATGCAGTAAAATTCACGCCGGACGGCGGCGCCGTGACCGTGCAAGGGCGCTTGCGCGACCGTGCGGTGATTGTCGGCATTAAAGACAATGGAATCGGCATACCTCGCCAAGCGCTGCAAAAGCTTGGACGCCCCTTCGAGCAGGTTGAAAGTCAACTGACCAAGCGCCACCAGGGCTCCGGCCTCGGGCTTGCAATCGCGAAATCGCTTGTTGAGCTACACGGCGGTGCGATGCGCATTCGTTCACGGCTTGGCCGAGGCACCTTGGTGATGGTGCGGTTGCCCGCCGATGCGGCCGCGGCGACGCGGCTTGAGCGCATCGAAGCCGCGGCTTGAACTAAGCTTCAGTTCGCTCCGCAAGGAGCATCATGGCGCCCCGCCCAGAATCCTGATGAAAGAGGCGCGTACCGCACGCTGGGTGTCTTTGAGATGCGCGGACAGCGTCGGAAAATCCGGTAGATCGGCAGCGCGCGCCAGCAGTGCCAATATCCCCGGACTCGCGGCTTGCAGGTCGAAGCTCGCTGGCAAGCACAGCCGGAGAACTTGTATCAGATCATGAAATAACCGCACCGCCGGCCGTAGCACGGCGGCATCCTGCGGCGCCAATACGCCGAGCCGCTCGGCCTTTTCTAATGTTCGCGCGGTGGACGTGTCCAATATGTCCGGGAGTTCCCTCGCATGCACCAGTTGCAGATATTGCGCGATGAACTCGACGTCGATCAGGCCTCCGGCGGCGTATTTGAGATCCCAAGGATCGGCGTCGCCCTTCTCCTTGGCGATAGCGCCGCGCATGTCGACGACATCCCCGGCGGTAGCGGGCACATTTCTTTGCCGGCACAGAACCTCGTGAATGACCGCTTCTACTCTGGCGAAAAAATCCGGCGTTCCGGACACAACGCGCGCGCGGGTCAGCGCCATATGCTCCCAGGTCCACGCCTCGTGCTCTTGATAGTTCTTAAAACCGTCGATCTGCGTGGCGACTGGACCGGACCGGCCAGACGGACGTAGACGCATGTCAACCGGATAAAGCACGCCGTAATTGGTTTGAACGGTGAGTGCGCCGATCATGCGCTGTGTCAGGCGGGCGAAGTATTGACTGCCGGGGAGCGGACGCTTGCCATCGGACTGCGGATGTTCCTGGTCGAAATCGTAGACCACAATGAGATCGAGGTCGGAACTCGCAGTCATTTCACGGCCGCCAAGCCGGCCGAGCGCGAGCACTGCGCTTTCTCCGCCGCTGATGTAACCGTGCGTCTTGGCAAATTCGCCTTGCACCCAGCGATGCACCGCGTTGAGCAGAATATCGGCGAGCCGGGCGAATGTGTCCCCGGCCTGCTCGGCCGACAGCGATCCGGAAATGACGCGCGCGCCGATGAGGAACATGTGCTCCTGACCGAACAGGCGGATAGCGTCGAGCATTGCCTCGAAGCTGTACGTTCCTGCAAGAGACCGTTCAAGGATCTCACGCAACCGCACTGCGTCGGGCAGCGCGCCGAAAAAACCCGGATCGACCAGTGGATCGATGAAATGCGGGTGACGCGCCAGGATGTCGGCCAACCGCGGCGCCGCCCCGATAATGAGTGCAACAAAGCGGATCAATTCCGGGTTTTGCCGCAACAGAGAGAACAGGCGGCCGCCGGCGCGTAATCCAGCCAAAAACCGGTCGAACGCCGCAAAGCCCGCATCGGGATTTTCTGCGCGTGACAATTGATCGAGAATGACGGGTATGAGATCGACCAGATTTTCCCGGGCCTGCTCACCGCGGACAGCACGATACGCTCCGCTTCGCCAATTTCGCACGGCATCGACGATTTCCGGCGCGCGACCAAAACCCATTTGTGTCAATCGTTCGAACAGTTCGCCGTCGCGTTCGGATGGCTCAAACGAAAGCTTCTGCTGCTGTGCCAGCAACTCGGGGGTTCGTTCGAACAGCCTGACATAGTGCCGTTCGACCTTGCGTAAATGCCCGACCAGCACATCGGCGAATTCGTCGCGCGATGGGTATCCGAGAAAGCGCGCGAAAATATCGAGCGCCTCGGCAGTAGCCGGAAGCGTATGGGTCTGTTCGTCGGCCATCATTTGCAGACGATGCTCGACGGTCCGCAGGAAATCATAAGCAGCCGCGAGCTCATCGCGCGCCTGTTCATCGATCCAGCCGTCGGCTGTCAGCGCCGAGAGCGTGACGACGGTGCGGCGGTCGCGCAATTCCGCATGCCGCCCGCCGGCGATCAGCTGCTGAGTTTGGACAAAGAATTCGACCTCGCGAATGCCACCGCGTCCAAGCTTGATGTTGTGACCCTCGACGGCGATCTCGCCATGACCACGATAGGCATGGATCTGCTGCTTCATTTCATGGACGTGCGCGATCGCGGCGTAATCGAGATATTTGCGCCAGATGAACGGCGACAGATCGCGGAGGAATTGTTCGCCGGCGGCGATGTCGCCGGCGCAGGCTCGCGCTTTGATCAGCGCCGCGCGCTCCCAGTTCTGACCGCGGCTCTCGTAATAGTCGAGCGCGGCAGCCGTCGAAATTGCAATCTGCGTCGACGACGGGTCCGGCCTCAACCGTAAATCGACGCGGAATACGTATCCATCGGAGGTGCGCGTTTGCAGGATTTTGATCAGATCGCGCGTCAAGCCGATGAAGAACGGCGCCGGCTCGATATCGTCTGCAAGAGTTACACCGGCGTCGAAGAAAACCATCAGATCGATGTCGCTCGAAAAATTCAGCTCGCCGGCTCCCATTTTACCCATTGCGAGCACAATGTAGCCGGAACCGGACGGAGGATTATTGAGATCAGCTGACTTGATCTTTTTTTGCCGCACCGCGTCCTTGAGCAGATGATCAACAGCGAGTGCCACAGCGATATCGGCCACCCGCGTGAGCGCCTCGGTAGTCCGCGCCAGCGCCCATACGCCGCCGATATCAGCCAGCGCGATCAACAGCGCAGCTTCAAGCTTGAATTCGCGGAGGATCCGCATCAGTTCGAGCTGCGATCGCGCGCCGGCAGCGGCGACTTTCGTTTTTTGAACGAGGGCAGCGAGACTGTCGGCGGGATCGGCGCCGAGCAAGCGCGAGAGGCGCGCGGGTTTTGCCTCAATGGCGTTCCAGAGATACGGCGCTGCCTCCGCAATCCCGCCAAGAACGCGCGCCAGGGCTGGCTTGCGGCGGATCAGGATCGCAAGCGCCTTGCCGACAGGTTTTGGCCGTACGTCCGCAAGCCAAGCTGCAACCCGCGCGGAGGCTTCCGCTGTCGACTTCGGCAGCATCGCGCCAAAGCGGTGAACTAGTCCCGCCTGATTGCGTGTCTGCCTTGGCCGCTTAGCGGCCGCGCGGCGCTTCATCCCCTGCCCGCACTGGCGCCCGGACCTGCCCGCGGCAAAGCGATCGTCGTTCGCAATCCGGGATGATTATCTTCAAGCTTGAGTTCACCGCCGTGGAGCCGGGCCACTGCCGAAGCGAGGCTCAGCCCAAGCCCCGAGCCGGGTTCGGAGCGACTCCGCTCAAGACGGACGAAGCGCTCCACCGCACGCCCGCGGTCGGCATCGGGAATGCCGGGCCCGCGATCGGCGACGCTAAGCGTGATGCGCTCGCCATCGTTGCCGGCCTTGACCACGATCTCGGCGGGAACGCCGTTCACCCTGCCGTTTGGCCCGGCATATTTGATCGCATTGTCGATGAGATTGGCCAAGGCCTGACTAACCAGCTCGCGATTGCCGCGCACCGGCGCTGCCGCCGGAGCATCGATCTTAAGCGCAATCCCCTTCTCGTCCGCAACCGGATCGTAAAGCTCGCCAACGTCGCGGGCGATTTCGGAGGCGTCGAACTCGGTCATGTTGTCCCGCGCTTGCCCGGATTCAGCGCGGGCAATCATTAAGAGCGCGTCGAAGGTTCGAATAAGGTCGTCGGACTCGGCGATGGTGGATTCCAGCGCAGCGCGATAGCTCGCCTCACCTGTGGCGCTGCGCAGTGCTTGTTCGCAACGATTGCGCAGCCGGGTCAAGGGTGTCTTGAGGTCGTGGGCGATATTGTCGGAGACCTCCTTCAGTCCGCGCATCAATGCTTCGATTCGATCGAGCATCGCGTTGACATTGTCGGCGAGCCGGTCGAGCTCGTCGCCGGTACCGGCGACCGGCAAGCGGCCGGAAAGATCGCCAGCCATGATCGTCTGCGCGGTTCCGGTCATGGCGTCTATCCGGCTGAGCACGCGGCGGCTGACAAAGAATCCGCCGAGCAGCCCGAGCACGATCACCAGTGCGAGCGACCACTGACCGGCATTGACGATGATTCCGAATAGGCGTTCGCGTTCATCAAGGTCGCGGCCGACCAGGAGATGAAACCCGCCCGGGAGCTGCACCACCCGGACCAATGCCCGATGCTCGGCGCCCTCGGGCGATTCCAGCCGATGGTAATTGGTTTCCAGCCAGCCCGGACGATCGAGGACGCCAGTCTCCAATGAACCGACATTGCCAGCAAGGCCCTCGCCGCTGGGCGTTGTGACCAAATACAGGCTCGAGCCTGGACGGCGCGAACGCACATCGACCACGGTTACCAAACGCCGTAGTCCGCCTTGTCCATACTGTTCCGACAACCCGTTCACTTCGCCATTTACCGTCGCCGTGATCTGTTCGGTGATGAGTCGGCGCGTGTTGAGCGCGAAATAACCGAGCAGCGATGCCGCGAACAGAACGAAAATACCGAGATAAAAGAGCGTTAGCTTGAACGCAGTGGTACGGAGAAGTTTGCCGAGTGCGGTCACGTTATTTGATCTCGGTTTCGGAGAAATCGTCTTCCCAGAACTCGAGCGACGCTCGTTTGCCGCTCTGCTGGTTTACCGCCTCGGCGCGGCGCAGCTGCACCCGGCGAATCTTGCCGGAGATCGTTTTCGGCAGTTCAGCGAATTCGAGTCGGCGCACGCGCTTGAACGGCGCCAACGTCGCGCGGCAGTGACGGAAAATCGACAAGGCAGTGGCCCGATCCGGCGTGTGGCCGGGCGCGAGCGCAAGAAACGCCTTCGGTACCGCAAGCCGCATCGGATCGGGAGACGGCACCACTGCGGCTTCAGCGACGGCGGGGTGCTCGATCAAAACACTTTCGAGCTCGAAGGGGCTGATCCGATAATCGGACGATTTGAAGACGTCGTCGGCGCGGCCGATATAGGTCAGGTATCCGTCGTCGTCCACCGCGGCGACGTCGCCGGTGCGATAGACAGCGTCCTCAGTCGCGCGCGAGGGACCACCATCGCCCTCCTGCCCCTGATAGCCTTGCATAAGCCCGGTCGGCCGCGGTTGGAGGGTGAGACAAATCTCGCCTTCCTTGACTGGTGCACCGACCGGATCAAGCAGCGTGACGCGGTAGCCGGGAAGCGGCCGGCCCATCGAGCCGGCTTTCACCGTTTGCCCCGGGCTATTTCCAACCAAGGCTGTGGTCTCGGTCTGTCCGTAGCCATCGCGGATGGTGACGCCCCAGGCATTCTTGACGCGCTCGATCACCTCGGGATTGAGCGGCTCGCCGGCGCCGATGAGCTCCCTGATGCGAACCGGCCAGGCGGAGAGGTCCTCCTGAATCAACATTCGCCACACTGTCGGCGGAGCGCAAAATGTGCTGACGCCACAGCGCACGATCGCGTCGAGCAGTCCGCGCGCATTGAAACGGCGCTGATTGAAAATAAAAACCGCCGCTTGCGCATTCCACGGCGCGAAGAAACAGCTCCAGGCATGCTTGGCCCAGCCCGGCGATGAAATGTTGAGATGCAGGTCGCCGGGACGCAACCCCAGCCAATACATCGTCGAAAGATGGCCGACGGGATAGCTTTGATGGCTGTGCAGCACCAGCTTGGGCTTGGCCGTCGTGCCGGAGGTGAAATAGAGCAGGAGCGGATCCTGGACATGCGTTTCGCCGTCAGGAGTGAAACGCGTCGAAGCAGTGTAAGCTCTTTCAAAGGGAATCCAGCCGGCTGCCTCGTGGCCGACCACGATGCGCGTGTAATCGCCTGGCACGCCGGCGAATTTTGCCGCAGCTTCCATACTGGCAATCACGTGTCGAACCCGGCCGCGCGTAAATCGGTCGTTGAGATCGGCCGGCGTCAACAAGGTTGTTGCCGGCACGATCACGGCGCCAAGCTTCATCGCCGCCAGCATGCATTCCCACAGCGGCGCGACATTGCCGAGCATGACGAGGATGCGATCGCCGCGGCGCACCCCGAGCCCGCGCAACGTGTTCGCAACCTGGTTCGAGCGATCGCTTAGAGCCGCGAAGGACAGCTTGACCTCGCTGCCGTCCTCGTCGACGAGCCACAGCGCTGGCTCCGCGTTATTGCGCGCCATTGCATCGAAATAATCGAGCGCCCAGTTGAACCGATCGAGTTTCGGCCATGCGAAGTCACGGAAGGCGACCGCATAATCTTCCCGATGCCGCAGCAAAAAGTCGCGCGCCGAGATGAAAGGGGCGGCGCTATTTAAGTTAGCATCCACTGTTACGCTGTCGCCCATTGTGACTCCCCGGCCCCTCTACCGCGCTCCGTCACGAATCATGTAACCGGCGCCGCGTACGGTATGCAGCAGCGGCTGCGCGAAGCCTTTGTCGATTTTAGATCGCAACCGCGAAATGTGCACGTCGATCACGTTCGTCTGCGGATCAAAGTGATAATCCCAGACGTTTTCGAGCAACATGGTGCGGGTGACGACTTGCCCCGCGTGCCGCATGAGATATTCGAGCAAACGAAACTCGCGCGGTTGCAATTGCACTTCCTGTCCGGCGCGGCTGACTTCGTGGGATAGACGGTTCAACTCCAAATCGGCGACGCGATAGACCGTTTCCTCGCCGCGGCTGCCGCGGCGGCGTGCGAGCGCTTCGACTCGCGCCAACAGCTCGGAAAACGCGTACGGCTTTGCCAGATAATCGTCGCCGCCGGTGCGCAATCCTTTGACGCGATCATCAACCTGACCGAGTGCGGACAGGATCAGCACCGGCGTTTCGATGGATTTTGTGCGCAATACGCCGATCACGGAAAGACCATCGCGCTTGGGCAACATGCGATCGACAATCAGCACGTCGTAGTCGCCATCAAGTGCGAGCTGCAGACCCTCCTCACCGTCGCTCGCATGTTCCGCAATATGACCGGCTTCGCGGAACGCCTTCACGAGGTAGTCGGCCGCGTCGCGATCGTCCTCAATGATGAGCAGACGCATGGTGGATCGTTGTTCGCCGTATTTTTAAGAATCGCGCGCAAAGCGCTGGACCGTCGATGATAATCCTCCCGCGGCCGCCATAATAGCGAGGGGGTGGCGGGCGGCAGACCCGCCACCCCCTACCCACTCCACCCCGGCGGGGGCGACGGATGCCGGTCGGCAGAGCTGGGAATTGCGGGGACGGACCTTGCGATCCGCCCCCAGGGTACGCCCGCCAGCGGGGGCGACGGATGCCGGCGGATGCCCCTTTCACCAAGAGCCCGATCCGATGGGGGAAGCGGACACGAGCTCCATCATGGCTTTGCGCATGACCGCGCTTGGCGCTGTGTCTTCATGCTCAAGCGTTGCCGAGCGGCAGTGCGACAAATTTTGTGCCGTCGTTCGACTTCACCCTGAACAGAACGGTGTGCTTGCCCTCGCTACGCGCGTCGGCAAGGCTTTTGCGAACCTCCGCAGGCGTCGCCACCGCTTTGCCGCCGACTTCGAGAATGACGTCGCCGACCTGGAAGCCATGCTCCGCGGCAATCCCGCCAGCATTGACCGCGGTAACCACGACTCCGTTGCCGCCGGCTCCAGAGACCTTGTTGCCGGGCGCCAGAGTGAGGCCGAGATTGGGCATGTCACTGTCGGGCGCTTCGCGTTGATCGCGCTGATTCTGATCATTCGACGCCTGTTTTTCATTCGGCAGGGTACCGAGCGTCAGCGTCACGGTTTTACTTTGCCCGCTGTGGATGACGTCGAGCTTGACGGTCGCGCCGGGCGACATCGTGCCGATCTTGCGGGCGAGTTCGCGCGGATCGTGGACCGGCGCATCGTTCAGCGATGTAATGACGTCACCGCTGGCAATGCCCGCTTTGGCGGCCGGACTATCCTTTTGCGGCTCTGAGACCAATGCGCCAATCGCTTGCTTGAGTCCCAAGCTGTCGGCGATATCGGGCGTCACTGTCTGGATTTGCACACCGATCCAACCGCGCGTGACGCTGCCTTTGTCGCGCAACTGCGAAATGACGTTCTTCACCGTGTCGGCGGGAATTGCGAAAGCAATGCCGACCGAACCACCGGACGGCGAGAAGATCGCCGTGTTGACCCCGATCACGCTGCCATCGACGTCGAAAGTCGGACCGCCGGAATTGCCTTTGTTCACCGGCGCGTCGATCTGAATGAAATCGTCATAGGGACCGGCGCCGATGTCGCGACCGCGCGCCGAGACGATGCCGGCCGTCACGGTGCCGCCGAGCCCGAACGGATTTCCGACCGCGAGAACCCAATCGCCCACCCGCGGCGAATTATCAGCCAATTTCACAAACGGGAAATTGTCGCCGTCGACTTTGATGAGCGCAAGATCAGTCCGTGAATCGGTGCCGATTACCTTCGCGCTATAGCTCTTGCCGTCGTCGGTGGTGACTTGAACGTTCTCGGCGTTCTGCACCACGTGATTATTGGTGACCGCATAGCCGTCGCGCGAAATGAAGAAGCCCGATCCTTGACCGGTGATCACCTCGTGACCTCTCGGGTTGCCCGGCGTGCCAAACCGCTTAAAGAAACGCTCGAACGGCGATCCCGGCGGAAACGGCAAATCGTCCTCGCTGAGGCTAGGCTCCGATGGCCGGTCGATTTTGACGCGCACTGAGATCACCGCCGGCTTCACCTTTTCGACAATGTCGGCGAAACCGACAGGACGCTGCGGCAACTGCTGAACCTTCTCCGTCAAATTCTGCGCCTGCGCCGCATCGGCGAGCGCGCTCGGCGCGTAAGTATTAGGTGAGAAAACCAACGTGGCGGCGGCGAGACTTGCGACCGTGGTCGCCAAAAGCGCCACACGGCGCGCCGATAAAGTACGGCTAGATACTCGGAAATTGTCCTTCATACGTTGTCTCCAGATGCGGTCAGTTCCGCGTAGCGGTTACCCTTGCTCTGCAAGATGGGGCGGCAAGCCTTACGGCGCTCTGTCGGGCGGATTAAAAATTGGTAATGTGGACCGCCTTGAATAAACGTGCCCCCACAATGGCTTAGTGCAGGCACCTCCAGGCGCTGTTTACCAGCCTGGGCGGCGAGCAAGTCAAATCCGCCCGAGACGGCGAGAACAGGTGCGATCAGCTACGAACCCGGGCTATCAGCCAGGATTTTTTTGAGCCGCACCTGCTCGGCCGCAGTCAAATTTGGGGCTGGTTCCTGCGCTCGTCCTCGCCGGCGTGCAGCAGCAACCACAAGCAACGTAATTCCGGTGAGCAGAAGTCCGGGCGGCAAACCCCAAAGAATTGCCGTGCGCCATGACAGCCGCGGCTTGAGCAGCACGAATTCGCCGTAGCGCGCGACGAGAAAATCAAGCACTTGCGCGTCGCTGTCGCCGGCTTGGAGCCGCTCGCGAACCAGAACGCGCAAATCATGCGCCAATGGTGCGTCGGACTCGTCAATCGATTCGTTCTGACACACCATGCAGCGAAGTTGTTGAGACAAAGTGCGTGCCCGAGCCTCCAGCGCCGGGTTCCGCAACATCTCATCCGGCTGCACCGCCGCCCATGAGGATGTTGGAGCTGAAAGAATGAGTCCAAGCACGAGCAAGAAAACGCGTCTCATTGTTCATCCTGCCGGGCGCAACGCCACTTTCGTTTTTGCCGGCTGCGGCGCACCGACGCGAAGCCGGCGGTCTGAAAGCGACAGCGCGCCGCCTGCGAACATGATCGCAGCGCCAAGCCAGATCAGCAACACCTGCGGTTTGAAGTAGAGTCTCACCGCCACGTTGCCATTTTGCATCGGATCGCCGAGCGAGAGATAGAGTTGGCTGACACCGCGCGTCATCAGTGCTGCCTGGGTCGTCGTCATGTTGCGAGTCGGGAAGCTGCGCCGGCTCGGCTCCATGACGCCGATCAGATCGCCGTTCATGCGGCGCACGATGAAGCGGCCGACCGTGTCGCGATAATTCGGACCTTGCCGGCTGAACAGGCCGCTGAAGGTAAGCCGATAGTGGGCGATGTCCAGATTATCGCCGACTTTCATTTCAGCGATCCGCTCGCTTCCCCATGCCATCGCGGCGACGATGCCGAGGAGAGTTACGCCGAGGCCGAAATGCGCAAATGCGGTGCCCCAGGCCGAGCGCGGCAGGCCAATAGCGCGCCGCAATGCGGCGCGGAATGGAAGGCGCAAAACGAGCGTCCGCTCCGCAACGTCGGTAACCGCGCCGGCCATGACGAAAACGGCGACACCAGCGCCGAATGGCGCCAGGACCGGTCCGCCTTGTTCGAGCGCAAATGCCGCGGCCATAATGAGCGCGGCGAGTATCGCCGCCGCCAACAGCCGTTGCGCCGCGCCCAAAAGATCGCCGCGTTTCCAACCCATCAGCGGCCCAAACGGCATCACCACCATCAACGGGATGAACAAAGGACCGAAAGTCGCGTTGAAGAACGGCGGGCCTACGGAAATCTTTGCTCCGGTGAGAGCTTCCAGCGCTAGCGGATAGAGCGTGCCGACAAATACACTGGCGCATGCGGTGGTGAGAAACAAATTGTTGAACACCAAGGCGCCTTCGCGAGAAATCGGCGCGAATAAGCCGCCCTGCTTGAGCAGCGGCGCGCGCCAGCCATAGAGCGCCAAAGCGCCGCCGATAAACACCACCAGGATCGCGAGGATGAACACGCCTCGCATCGGGTCGGTGGCGAAGGTATGGACCGACGTCAGCACGCCTGAGCGCACCAGGAACGTTCCGATCAGCGAGAGCGAGAATGTGAGAATGGCGAGCAGAATGGTCCATATTTTCAGCGCGCCGCGCTTCTCCATGACGACGGCGGAGTGCAACAGCGCAGTTCCGGCGAGCCACGGCATCAGGGATGCATTCTCGACCGGGTCCCAAAACCAGAAGCCCCCCCAGCCAAGCGTGTAATAGGCCCAGTATGAACCGCCGGCGATGCCGACGGTCAAGCACATCCAGGCGGCGAGCACCCACGGGCGAACCCAGCGGGCCCAAGCCGCGTCGATGCGGCCTTCCAGCAAAGCAGCAATCGCGAAAGAGAACGCGATCGAGAATCCGACATAGCCCAGATACAGCAGCGGCGGATGAAAGGCGAGACCGGGATCCTGCAGAATCGGATTGAGATCTTGACCTTCAAATGGCGCTTGCGGAATGCGGACGAACGGATTGGACGTCATCAGAATGAACAGATGAAACGCTGCCGCGATCCAAGCCTGGACGGCGAGTGCATTGGCTTTAAGCACCGCCGGCAGGTTGTTGCCGAAGACCGCGACCAGCGCGCCGAAAAAGGTCAGGATCGAGACCCACAGCATCATCGAGCCTTCATGATTTCCCCAGATGCTCGTGAGCCGGTAAATGAGTGGCATTTGCGAATTGGAATTCTCAAATACGTTCAAAACCGAAAAATCCGAAATAACGTAACAAGTGGCGAGCGCGGTGAACGCCATCGCCACGAAAGCAAATTGGGCTAGCGCGGTCGGCGCGGCCATGCTCATCAATACCGCGTCGTTAGTCCTGGTCCCGACGATCGGCATCGTGCCCTGAATGAGAGCAAGCCCCAGCGCGAGCATCAGCGCGTAATGGCCCAATTCAGCGATCACCGGCTGGGCCTCCATGCCGTTTCACACCGGCGCGGCAGCCGCCCACCCGCGGCGCTATGGCGATCTCGCGGCTCATTTGCTGCCTCCGCCCGCGGATGCTCCGGCCTGGCGGCCGTAATCATCTTTCCAATGTCCCGAGCGCTTCAGGGCATCCGCCACCTCCTTGGGCATATATGTTTCGTCGTGTTTGGCGAGTATCGAGTCCGCCTTGAAGGTGCCGCCTGCATCGAGTGCGCCTTCCGCCACGACGCCCTGGCCCTCGCGAAAGAGATCCGGCAGCACGCCCTGAAAATTGACCGAGATGCCGGTCTTGCCATCGGTCACTTCGAAACGCATCGACAGATTACTGCCGCGCACTAGACTGCCGTTCTTGACCAGTCCGCCGAGCCTGATGCGCGTTCCCGCCGGCACGTGCTTTTCGACGACATCGCTGGGTGAATTGAAAAAAACGATCGAATCGCGAAGCGCATTAAGCATCAACGCAACGGCGACAGCCAACACGGCCATCGCGCTGCCGATCAAAACCAGGCGCCGCTGCTTGCGAGTCATCGTGACCCCGATTCTATCCCTCGAGCCCGAGACCTTTGACGAGATCGTCGATGCGCTTGATCTGGTCGGGCTGGTCGGACAGCGCGCGCCGAGCGTCCGCCGCCGCGCCCCTGGCTTTATCGCGATCGCCGAGGATTGCATAGGCGCGGACCAGCCGCACCCAGCCGTCGACATCCTTGCCGTCGGCGTGCAGCCTATCGGCTAAACGTTGCACCATGCCGCGGATCATTTCGGCACGCTCGGCCTCCGGCATATTCTCGGCCGCCGCCATATCGGTCGCGTTCGGTCCGCTGGAAGCGGGCGGCCCACCTGTCACGCGCGCCAAGGCGGCGCGAACCAGGTCTTTCCATGGCGCATCCGCCGGCGCGTCGTCGAGCAGCGCGCGCCATTCTTTGGCGGCGTCATCGCGATTGCCGTCCTGCTCGTCGGCAAGACCAATAAAATAGCGCGCCTTCGCGTTATGCGCGTCGCCCGCCACCGCGCGCTGGAAGGCAAGCTTCGCCTCATCGGTTACGACGCCGTCGGCGGCGGCAACGAGCGCCTCACCGAGATCGGATTCGCGTGCCGGGCTGTCGCCGTTGAGTACGATCGCTTTCTTGCGCGCCATCACCGCGTCGGTAAAACGGCCAAGCCGCAAATAGACCGGAGCGATCACTTCCCAGCCGGCGCCATCATTCGGATTACGGGCGAGATGATTCTCGACCTGGCCTACGAGGCTCGCGATCGATCGGTCTTCACCGGACTCATTCGCCCGAGCGAACGCCGATTGTCCCGGAATATCGGGCGAGCCAAGCTTCAAATACAGCGCGAGTGCGACAATGGGCACAATCAGAATTGCAAAACCAGCGGCGCGCCGCCGCCGCGCATTCGGCCTGGAGCCGGACTGTTCTGGAATGGCACTTTCAGCATCGACGGCAGCGAGCAATCGACGTGATATTTCAATGCGCGCAGACTCGGCTTCCGCATCGCCGATCAATCCGACCGCGCGATCGCGATCGATCTCCTTGAGCTGGTCCTGATAAACAAGCCTATCGCTGCCCGCGCCTCGATCGCCAGGCTTTCGTCCAAGCGGCCAAAGAACCGCAAGCAGTGCCGCAGCGGTCATCACGGCAAAAATGATCCAAAGTGTCATTATGCAAAGCGTCTCAGCTTTTCTGCCAAGGCCCTAGTGTGCAAAGGCCGACGATCTCGCTTGCCGACGCGCTGATGATCGCGCCGCACGCGCGGTTACATCACGGCGCGAATACGGCCGCAATGGGAGTGCGAGCGCGGCAATTTCGCACCGTGGCGGTCGGTTTCCCGCAAAAACCGCTTAGCGCCGACAAGCTGAGGGCCACGTACACCTATTGTGGCGAGCCGACGCAAACCGCGACCAAGGGCGTATTCGAAGCACTGGGCACCGGCCCGCAGGAGGCGCCTCGCTCGCTCAGGAACTGCGCCTGATTGCGCGTCGCGCCACAATAAGCGGTGATCAGGACCTCGTTGTCCTGGCATTGGACCGAGCACCCCGAAACACAGTCCGATCGGATCACCCTGATACTCGGACTGGGCGGACCCGGCGGTCCTTTTTCACCCTGCGGGCCTGGGGGTCCGGGAGGTCCCGGGGGACCAAGCGGACCTGCATCGCCCTTGGGACCCTGAGGTCCGGGTGGACCTGCATCGCCTTGCGGACCCTTGCCGCAGGCGGCTAGGCCGGCAAGCATGGTCAATGTCAGCGCCAAATGCGACACGCGCATCGTTAGTTTCTGGCCGCCCCGATATCGCTGCTTAGAAGATCAAACTGGACAGGCTAGCGCAAGACAAACGCGCCATCTCGCCGCCGCACTGGCGGCCACGGAACGCTTTGTCTAAGTTGTGAGCCGACTAAGGCGAGCCACGCTGGGTGAAATAGCGAAACGAAAATGACTGCTAAAAAATTTGGCACGCTCTACGCCCTGACGCTCTGGTGCATCGCCGCGACTCTGACTGCCCCAGCCGTGCGCGCGGAAGATTATCCGGCGCGGGTGGTGAAGATCGTGGTGCCGTTCCCAGCCGGCGGCACAGCCGACGTCATGCCGCGCATTCTTGCCGAGTGGCTGTCGCGCAAATGGGGCCGGTCGGTGATCATCGAAAACCACACCGGTGCTGGCGGCAATATCGGCGCCGAACTCGTCGCCAAGTCCGATCCTGACGGTTACACGCTGCTTGCTTCGCCGCCGCCGCCTTTGGTCATCAATCAGAATCTCTATCCGCACCTCGCGTTTGACCCGCTGCAATTCGTGCCGATCATTGTCATGGCGCGCGTGCCGAACGCGCTTGTGGTGAATCCGGACAAAATCGCTGCAAATAATATCAAAGACTTCATCGCATACGCGCAGGCAAATCCCGGCAAGGTCACGGACGCAACCCAAGGCAATGGCACTACCTCGCAGCTCACATCCGAAATGTTCCAGATGACGGCGCATGTGAAACTGCAGAACGTGCCATACCGGGGCTCGGCGCCGGCGCTCAACGATCTCGTCGCCGGCAGCGTCGACTGCATGTTCGACAATCTCGGCGTGTCATTGCAGCTCGTCAAAGCCGGCAAGTTGAAGCTGATCGCAGTCGCCTCACCGCAGCGCATGACGAGCCTGCCGGATGTGCCGGCGATTGCCGAGACCTTGCCCGGCTTCGAGTCCGTCACCTGGTATGCGGCCGCGGCGCCGCCCCGCACTCCTGCCGCGATCGTGGAGAAGGTCAACGCTGGCATCAACCAAGCCTTGCACGATTCCGAGGTGCGAAAGCGTCTGGCTGAACTTTCCGCAGAACCGGTCGGCGGCACACCGGAGGAAACCGCAAATTACCTCAAGCAGGAAGCCGAGCGCTGGAAGAACCTCATCACCGCCGCGCATGTGACGCTGGATTGATTGTTTCTAGTGTCGGCAAACGAGATCGGGAGAAACAATGAAGCACAGCGTCGATCGCATTCTTACGACCCATGCCGGCAGTCTTCCCCGCCCGCCGGAGCTTCTCGATGTCTTGAAAAGCGACGGCGCCGCCCTCGAGCAGGACACGAATGCCGAACGCTTGCGCAGCGCCGTGAGTGAGATCGTGCGCCGGCAGACCGCGCTCGGCATCGACGTGATCGACGACGGTGAATACGGCAAGCCGAGCTTCGTAAGCTATATCAATGAACGGCTCGGCGGCTACGAAGTCGACACCCGTGCCGGTCCGCGCAATCAGTGGTTAAGTTCGCGCGAGGGCCGGTCCTTTCCCGAATTCTACGCGCAGACTCACCCGGCCTCGACCCACACCCACATGATCTGCACGGGGCCGATCACCTATAAAGGTCATGCCCAACTCAGGCGCGATATCGAGAATCTCAAATCCGCGCTGCAGGGCGTTGCCGTCGAAGAAGTGTTCATGCCTGCGATCTCGCCGTCCAACGTCGAAGACTGGCAGAAGAACGCGTATTACAAATCACAAGAGGAGTATGTGTTCGCCATCGCTGAGGCGATGCGCGAAGAATACCAAGCGATCGTCGATGCCGGTTTTTTGGTGCAGATCGATGACCCGCGTCTCGTGACCTATTACATCATCCACCCCGAGGCGAGCATCGAGGATTGCCGCAAATGGGCTGAATTGCGCATCGCTGCGCTCAATCACGCGCTGCGCGACATCCCGACGGAGAAAATCCGCTTTCATACCTGTTACGGCATCAATATGGGTCCGCGGATTCACGACATGGAGCTCAAAGACATCGTCGATCTCATCCTGACGATTCGCGCCGGCGCCTACTCGTTCGAGGCGGCAAACCCGCGGCATGAACACGAGTGGAAAGTGTGGAAGAACGTCAAGCTTCCGGACGGCAAAATCCTCATTCCGGGAGTCATCTCGCATTCGACCATCCTCGTCGAGCATCCGGAACTGGTCGCGGATCGGATCATTCGCTACGCCGAGATCGTCGGCCGCGACAACGTGATCGCCGGATCGGACTGCGGCTTCGCTACTTTCGCAGGATCAAAAGAAGTTCATCCGTCGATCGTCTGGGCCAAGCTCAAAGCGCTTAGCGATGGCGCCCTGATCGCGTCCAAACAGTTGTGGCGACGCTAGGGCGTGTACGCATAAATTCGCCAGGTCCGCTTTAGACATATTTGAGTGTTATGCCGCCGTCGACGACGAGTTCGATTCCAGTGACGTAGCGGCTTTCGTCACTGGCAAGATAAACTGCAGCCCAAGCGATATCCCAGGCGTCGCCACCGAATCCCATTGGCACCTGCCGGTCGCGTGCGCGCCACATTTCCTCGATGTTGCCTCCAGCGTAGCTCTTAGCAAGGCCGGCGCTTTTCTCCACCATCGGTGTCTTCATCAGTCCCGGTAAAATCGCGTTTACCCTAATCCGCCTGCTGGCATATTCGACGGCAGTCGTTTTGGTAAGCTGATTGAGCGCGGCCTTTGATGCGTAATAGGTCGCATAAGGAACACCGGTGTAGCGGATCGAAGCGATCGAGGAGATATTGATGATCGAGCCGCCGCCCTGGCGGAGCATGAAAGGAATAGTTTGTTTCATCGCGAGGTAGGCGCTCTTGAGATTGACCGCGAATACCCGATCCCACTCGGCCTCAGAGACCTCGACTACCCCGCCGATTTCAGCAATGCCTACATTGTTGTCGAGCACATCGATGCGGCCATAAGCGGAGGCGCAGGCCTCAACCATCGCCTTGACGTCAACCGCCTTACTAACGTCGGCGCGGTGTGCCACCGCCTCACCGCCCTCGCTCCTTATGATCCCAGCTGTCTCCTCTGCCGCCGCGAGGTTAATATCGGCGCAGAATATCTTTGCACCCTCACGCGCAAAGGCGACCGCCGTAGCCTTGCCGTTGCCCCAACCCGGCCCAATTGAGCCAGCTCCGACCACGAGCGCGATCTTTCCCTTGAGTCGTTCGACCATTCAGCTTCTCTTTCGGGTGGCTGCATCGAGTTCGCGCAGCTCAGTCTTGAGAACCTTCCCGTAATTGTTTTTCGGCAAGGAGTTCACGAACACATAGTCTTTCGGACGCTTGAATCGAGCGATACTGCTGAGGCACAACGCATCAAGTTCGTTGCGATTCACTTCGCCTACCACATAAGCGACGACAATCTCACCCCACTCCGGATCGGGCCTGCCAATCACTGACACCTCGCGGACGAGGACGTGCTCAAGCAGGACCTCCTCGACCTCGCGCGGATAAATATTGGAGCCGCCAGAAATGATAACGTCCTTCGACCGGTCTTTGAGAGTGAGATAACCTTCGCAGTCGAACGCACCCACGTCGCCGGTGTGCAACCACCCGCCTTTGAGCGTCGCCGCTGAAGCCTCGGGGTCGCACCAATAGCCCGGCATGACGACATCGCCGCGGCATAATACCTCGCCAGCCTCGCCGACTGATAACGGCCGATCGTCGCCATCGGCTACCATGACCTCAATGCAGGAAAAGGGGCGGCCGGCCGAGGCGAGCCGATCAGACCATCGCGGATGATCACGATCAGCAATCTCCTGCTTCGACAGCGTGGTAATCGTCATAGGGCTTTCGCCCTGGCCGTAAATCTGCGCAAACCGCGGACCGAATCGGTCGATCGCACTACGCGCATCGGCGATATACATGGGTGCACCACCCCAGATAATCGTCCTGATATGATCCGGATTGCATTGTGACTGGCACTCGACCAACCGCTTGACCATGGTCGGTGCAGCAAACATTGAGGTGCGCGGCCAAGCATCTACGAGACCAAGCACTTCCTCCGCATCGAAGGAACTCGATTCCGGCACTACGTGAACGCCAAGCCGCGCAACGTACGCCATCATGTACAGTCCCGAGCCATGGCTCATCGGCGCGGCGTGCAGCAGCACATCACCCGGTGTGATCGGGTCAACTTCGCCAAGATAGGCATAGCTCGCTGCCGCGAGCACACGATGGGTTAGCATCGCGCCCTTCGGTCGGCCGGTGGTGCCCGACGTGTAGAATAGCCAGGCGAGATCATCGCCCTGACGGGGCCAGCTTTTGATCGGGTCGGCATTAAACAAGGCTTCGTACTCGGCACTGCCGATCGCGATCAGACGTTCGAGCGTGGTAGGAGCATGGGTCGCGATCTCGTCGCCGAGTTCGTTTGATGCGAAGCACACGCGAGCGTTGGAATGTTCTAGGATGTAACCGAGCTCGCGACCGTGAAGTTTTGCATTAGCAGGCACCGCGGTCAGTCCTGCATGCCAAATCCCGAACATCAACTCCACGTAATCGGGACAATTCTTCGCGGCGATGGCGACACGTTCACCGGGCCGAAGCAAGAAACGGTCACGCAGTGACGCCGCAAGCCTTGCTGCTCGCCCGGCGACCTCACCGTAACGCCTAATGACGCGCGAGCCCAATCCCAGGGCAGGTCGATCCCCATGACTTGATCCTGCACGTTCGAGCCAAAGCGCAAGATTCATGGCGCGCTATGCTGTTCCGGTCTCCGTAAACTTACTCAAGGAAACCGATCGAGATCCACGGCACGGCCGCAACGATGACCGTTCCGATCACAAGCGCGAGCATATAGCCTAAGATCGGCCGCATGCCGGCGACCGGCTCGACCCTGCCGATCGCGCATGCCGCATAATAGCCGACGCCGAACGGCGGCGCGAACAGTCCAATGCCCATCGCCAGGATCACCACCATTGCGTAGTGCACCTCATGGATGCCGACCGCCTTGGCGATGGGAAACAACAACGGCCCGAACAGTACGATCGCCGGAATTCCTTCCAGCACCGAGCCGAGCACGACAAAAGCGACGATCGAAGCGGCCATGAAAGTTACTGTGCCGCCCGGCAAGCCGGTCATTGCCGCGGCGAGCGTGCGCGAGAACCCGGACTGGGTGAGACCCCAGGCCATCGCCGTCGCAGTGCCGATGATGAGGAGGATGGCGCCGGAGAGGCAGGCGGTCGAGACCAGCATCGGCCGCAGCGCCGCCCAATCAAAGCGCCGGTAAACGACAAGGCCGGCGGCGGCCGAATACACGATGCCGATGGTTGAAACTTCGGTCGCCGTCGCAACACCTTCGACAACCGCCGCGCGAATTAAAAACGGCAGCGCGAGAGCGGGCAGCGCAACCACAAAGCTGCGGGCGATCTCGCGTGTGGTGGCGCGGTTGACGTGGCTGAGATCCTCGCCGCGGTATCTCCAGCGGATCACAAGGCACAACAGACATGCGAGCACGACCGCGGGCAACAGTCCGCCGGTAAAAAGTGCAGCGATCGAGACGCCCGTTACCGAGCCGATGGTGATGAGAACCAAGCTCGGCGGAATGGTTTCGGTTTGCGCGCCGGTCGCCGACAATAGCGCGACCAGATCGCCGGGCTTGGCGCCGCGTTGCTTCATTTCCGGGAAAAGCACCGGCGCCACCGCCGCCATATCCGCGGCCTTCGAGCCGGAAATTCCGGATACCAGATACATCCCGCCAACCAGAACGAAATGCAGCCCGCCGCGGACATGACCAACGAGGTCGGCTAAAAAGCCGACCAATGCCCGCGCCATGCCGGTCATTTCGATGAGAAGCCCGAGAAATACGAACAACGGAACGGCTAGCAAAATCAGATGGCTCATGCCCTCGTCCATGCGGCCGACCAGTACCGACAACGGAGTGTGGGTTGCCAAGGCGAGATAGCCGAAAATCGCAAGCCCGAAGGCGAATGCGATCGGCACGCCCGCGAACACGGTCGCCGCGACCACACCAACAAAGAAGATCAGCAGGTTGAGATTCCCCAAGCGATGAAACAGCGGAGTTCCCAGCCAGAACAGTGCGACCACGACGGCAACTCCGCCGATCGATAAACACATCGCCAGTGCGGACGGCGCCCGCGTCAGGCGAAGCACGGCAAAAACAATCATCAAGGCGATCCCGGCCGGCAGCGCGGCGGCGCGCCAGACGTCGCTAATCTGCAATGCCGACGTCGTGATCGGTACCTCGTCGCTCGCAAATTGATAGGCCGGCCAAACTATCAGCAGCAGAAAGGCGAGCGCAGCCGCAGTCGCCAAACTATCGAGCACGGCGCGCAAAGATCCGCCGAGCATGCCGACACATGCTGTCATTCGCATATGTTCGTCGCGCCGAAACGCGATCACCGCGCCGAGCATTGCCAGCCACAGGAACAGCGTCGAGGCCAGCTCGTCCGACCAGACCAGAGGCCGATCGAATACGTAGCGTGAGATCACGCCGCCGAATAGGATCGCGATCTCCGCTACAACCAGACCGCCTGCGCCAATTTCGACGACCGAACCTAACAGCGATTCGATCACCGACGCGGCGGATCGCGCCTTGATCATGCGGCTATCGGCAGACCGGAGAAACCGCGACTGCGTTCCAGCGGTCACGCGAGCTTGCCTACCGACCTTTCCAGCAGGCTCCATGCCTCGTCGCCATATTTGCCTTTCCACTCGGTGTAAAAGCCGGCGGCCCGAAGCTTGTTGCGGAAGGGCGCGGGATCCGGACGATTGAAGACAAGCCCCTTCGCGGCCAAATCCTGCCGCAGCGTGGCATTGAGCTTGGCGACGTCGTCGCGCTCTTTGAGACCCGCCGCATTGATTTGCTTGGCGACGATGCCGCGGACATCGTCCGGCAAGGCTTCCCAGGCGCGCCGATTAGCCAAGAACCAGAAACCGTCCCACATGTGATTGGTCAGTGAGCAATATTTTTGCACTTCATAGAGCTTCGCCGTCGAGATGATCGCCAGCGGATTCTCCTGACCATCGACAATTTTGGTCTGCAGGGCCGAATAAACTTCGTTGAAGTTGATCGACGCCGGCGACGCATCCAAGGCCTTGAACATCGACGTCCATAGCGGCGAGACCGGCACGCGCAGCTTCATGCCGCGGAAATCGTCTGGTGTTTGAACCGGCTTGGTGCTGGTTGTGGTCTGGCGAAAGCCATTATCCCAAATCTTGTCCATGGCAATCAGGTTGGCCTTGGCGATTTGCGCGCGGATATAGGCACCCAGATCTCCGTCCATCGCCTTCCACACGGTGTCGTAGTCGGGAAACGCGAATCCCATGCCGTTGATTGACGCGGCCGGAACGAGCGTGGAAAGGATCAGGCCGGAAAGAGTGAAGAACTCGACGCCTCCGGAGCGGATCTGGCTCAGCGTATCAGTGTCTGAGCCCAACTGGCTGTTCGGGAAGATCTGAAGGTCAAAACGGCCGTTGGTCTCCTGCTTGATTGCGGCCGCCATCTCCCGCGCGCGAATGTTCATCGGGTGCGTTTCTGGAAGATTGTTAGCATATTTGTAGACCCACTGCGCCTGCTGAGCGCGGGCGATGCGTTGGGCGGCAGTGGAAACGAACAGCGTTAAACCTCCGCCGGCCAGCAAACGGCGCCGGGTCATTGTGGTTTTTAATTTCATGGCGGGCCCTCCCCTATGGATTGGTTGGTCAGCGATTAAACGCCGATCGTGCATGCGCAATCCTGCCGAGCGCAAGAGGTAAAGCGCGGGTCAAGATCGCGGGTATTCGTCACTCGCCCGGCAGCGCGAGTTCGGCGCGCAGTCCGCCGATGGGCGCCGTGCCGAGGGTGAGAACGCCGCCGTATAATCCGGCAAGTTCTACCACGATCGACAGCCCTAGCCCGGATCCCGGCTTGGTCTCGTCGAGGCGTTGGCCGCGCAACGCCACCTGCTCGCGCTGGGCCGGCGACAGTCCCGGTCCATCGTCGTCGACAATGATGCGCACCCGCGCCTTTTCGCTGCTCGCGACCGGCGGATCAGCCAGGACTTCGACCGCCACGCGTGAGCGCGCCCATTTACACCCGTTGTCGACTAAATTGCCTACCATCTCTTCCAGATCCTGCTGTTCGCCGCGAAAGCGCGCATGCTCTGGCACGTCAATGTCGATGGCGATCTCGCGATCGCGGTGAATCTTTTCCATGGTACGCGCCAGCGCCGTTACAACGGGAGGAACATCGACCAGCGGGCCGATCCGGGTCGAACGCGCAACCAGTCGCGCCCGCTCAAGCTGTCGCGCCACCTGATCGCGCATGATATCTGTTTGCTCCAGCACCTTTTGGGCGAAGCGATCACTGCCGCGCGTTGCCGCTTCGTTGACGATGACCGACAACGGTGTCTTGAGGGCGTGGGCGAGATTGCCCACATGCGTACGCGCGCGTTCGACAATTTCGCGGTTGGCTTCGATCAGCGCATTGGTCTCACGCGCCAGGGGAGCGATCTCGACCGGAAATTCGCCCTCCAGCCGCTCGGCGCGGCCGGAGCGGATCGCGGCAAGACTCTCGGAAATGCGGGCGAGCGGCGCGAGACCGAAGCGCACCTGCAAGGCGGTGGTCAACAGCAGCGCCATCGTCAGGGCGGTAAAGGTAATGATGATCGCGCGATTGAAACTTTGAGTCTCGTCGTCGATTTCGGAGGCGTCGCCGGCGACGGCCACAAGGTAGCGGCCGTCGACACCGAGATCGATGTTGCGCTCGACCAGGCGCAAGTCCTGATCCTCCGGGCCGCGCGCGTAACCTTGGCGGGACTCGGCTTCGCCGGCCGCTTTGTCCGACGCCAAACGCGGCAGATTGGAATCCCACAGCGAACGTGAAGAGTGTACCTCCGGCGTTTTGCTGTCGAGGCGCGCGACCTGCCAATACCAGCCCGACAGCGGCAATTCGAACAGAGGCTCGCCGATCGACTGCGGAAATTTGTCGCCGCTATCCTCGGGCGAGGCGACATCCGCCACCAGTGTCCGCAGATAGACATCGAGTCTGCGGTCGAACGCCCGTTCGACCGCGTGACGATACAGCGTGGACAGGGCAATCCCGGTGGCGATGAGGATGACCACCGTCCAGGCCGTGGCCCACAAGAACAAGCGGACCGCGAGCGAGTTAGCGCGCATCGGGCGGCGTCAGCAGATAACCGAGCCCTCTCACCGTCTGAATGACATCGACGCCGAGTTTTTTGCGAATGCGCCCGACGAAGACCTCAATAGTGTTGGAGTCGCGATCGAAGTCCTGATCGTAAAGATGCTCGACCAGTTCGGTGCGAGAGACCACCCGGCCGGTATGGTGCATGAGGTAAGACAAGAGCCGGTACTCGTGCGATGTAAGCTTCACAGGATTGCCATCGACCGCCACCCGACCGGTGCGGGTATCGAGCCGAACCGGGCCGCAGGTGAACTCGCTCTTGGCATGCCCCGCCGAACGGCGCAGCAGCGCGCGCACGCGCGCCAACACTTCCTCAAGGTGAAACGGCTTGGCAACGTAGTCGTCGGCGCCGGCGTCGAAGCCCTGCACTTTGTCGCTCCAGCGATCCCGCGCGGTGAGGATCAAAACTGGCATGGCCCGGCCAGCGCGCCTCCAGGCTTCCAGAACCGAAATACCGTCCATTTTTGGCAGGCCAATATCCAGGATCACCGCGTCGTAGGGCTCGCTTTCGCCGAGATAGTGTCCCTCTTCACCGTCGAAGGCGCGATCGACCACGTAGCCCGCATCCGTCAATGCGGTCGCGAGCTGCCGATTGAGATCGGGATCGTCCTCGACAACAAGAAGCCGCAAGAAATTGCTCCGCTCAACGCTCGCCGACCAGGGTGCCTTTGACCGCGTCGACGACTATCCGCGCCACTTTGCCATCGCGGGCGAGAACTGTCAGCACATAGACGAGGCCGTCCTGGCCATGGCACAGCCGCGCCTGCACCACGGTGCCGGGCATTCGGCTCTTTGCCGCATGAATCGCTGTGGTGAGGCGAACAACCCCGCCGGACGCAATCTCTGCTCGGCGCTCCTTCTGATCGAGACAGGCATGCCCGGACGGCGCATGGGCCGAACGCGCCTCCTCGCCGCGTGCGGCGGCGATCGCAATGATCGAGGCGAACAGCAAAGGGGCGCCCAAGGCGAATCGGTACACGGCGGCCATGATATGTGTCCTAGGCGAGCCGCAGTGAACCCGCCGTGAACGGCCGGTTTAAGGCGAACCCGTTGGTTGGCCATCAAAACGAGCATCGGAGGGGCAAAATGAGACAGAAGCGATGCCATTAAGGGCCGCAGATCGGCGAGCCGGCAAACGCTTTGCCGCCCTGTTGTTGGCCGGGGCGGCCGCACTCACAGGGTTGCAGCTTTCGCAGGGCGCGCAAGCCATGGTTGGCGGGGCGCCGCCAGCACCCGCCGAGTATGGACATTCTGTCGTTATGATTCTCGGCTCGTCCGGCACGGCGTGCACGGCGACGGCGATTGGCCGCGACCTTTTACTGACGGCGGCACATTGCGTGCAGCCCGGCGCCGATTATAAGCTCCTCGGCAGCGAGCCAGGGCAGCCGCCTGTTCTCAAGACCATCATCCGCATCGAACGCCATCCGCAATTTGACATAAAGCGACTATTCAACCACCTCGCGACCGCCGATGTTGCCCTTGTCAAACTTGCCGAGCCGCTCCCGGCACGAATTTCTCCAGCGCCCATTGCCGGCGGCAGCGAAGTAGTTGCGGTTGGTGATTCGCTCGTGGTCGCCGGCTATGGCGTGACAGTGCGCGGTGACGGCCGCACCGGCGGCACCGCGCGCGCTGCCACCCTTGTCGTCACCGGTCAGCCCGGATCGCTGCAGGTCAGATTGTTTGATCCGATGAGCAAAGGACTGAGCGCCGGCCTGGGCGCGTGCGCTGGCGACTCCGGGGCTCCAGCGTTTCGCGCCTCAACCGCCGGGCCCGCGATCCTCGGCGTGGTGAGTTGGTCGACAGGACCGAACCTGACGGCAGGCTGCGGCGGTCTGACCGGCGTTACGCCGCTGGCGCGGTATCGCGGCTGGATCGCGGACACTGTGCGAAGACTCGGCACTCCACTCACACCGTGATTGCGCCGGCATCGCGCCAGAGCGCGGTCTATTCGGATCGGCGCAGCGGGCCGTGCAGCGGACGTTCCTCGACTGCAAGCAGGCTAGCGAACGCAATCGCCAGGCAGATCATTGCCGCGATAAAGACCCAGCGGAATGCTGGCGCCAAATCGCCGTGCGCCGGAGCCAAGCGTTCCAGCGTTATGATTCCGGCGCCGTCCACACCGCTGCCCAGCACGATGGCGCCGAACACCGCGACAATGATCGCACCGCCCAATGTGCGGAAAAAATTGAGAGTGCCGGTGGCGGTGCCGAGCTGGTGCGGCTTGACCGCGTTTTGCATGACAATCGTGCTCATCGGATACATCGGTCCGACGCCGCAGCCCAGCACAAACAGCAAAAACACGAGTCGCGCGATTGATTGATTGACGGGATCGACGGCAAGAACGCCGACAGCCATGACGGCGAACAGCAGCGCCGCCAGCGGCACGTGCATGTAATGCGTAAGTCGGACCATCAGCCGTGCCGCAGTCAGCGAACCGACGACAGTGCCTGCCATGAAAGCAATAAGCGCCAGTCCTGAGGAACTCGCCGAGAGGCCGAGCACAGTTTCGCAATATAGCGGCGTGTAGATCGTGATGCCGATGATTGTGCCGACACCGAAAAATGCCGCGCAGGTGATCGTACTGGTGACGCGACCGCGCAGTATGGTCAACGGAATGAACGGCTCGCGCGCGGTTAAAAGGCGTGTGGCGAACAGTCCCCACAGCATGGCCGATCCAGCCAGCAGGCCGATAATAAGCGGCGACCTCCACGGATAATGCGTGCCGCCCCAGGCGAGCGCCAGCATCAGCGAGAGCGCCGCGCCTACCATCAGGATGGCGCCGATCACATCAAGCTGGTGCGGGCGTTCGTTACGCGGCAGCTGCCGCAGTGCGCGTTCACTCATGACCAGCGCCACCGCGCCGAGCGGCAGGTTGATCCAGAAGATCAATGACCAGTGCAGCTGATCGGTGAAGAACCCGCCTAGAACCGGGCCGAGAATGCTCGCGCTCATGAACATGATGGAGGTCCGGCCCTGAACCACCGGCCGTTCTTGGGGCGACAACAAATCGGCAATGATGGTCTGCGCGATCGGCAGCAAGCCACCGCCGCCAATGCCTTGCAGCCCGCGCGCAAAGACCAGAATCCAGATCGTCGGCGCGAGCGCACAGGCGATCGAGCCGCCGATGAAAATTCCGATCGCCCAGAGCAGAACGACACGGCGGCCGTAAATATCAGACAACTTTCCGAACAGCGGCGTGGTCGCCGTCACCGCAAGCAAATAGGCCGTCACCACCCAGGACAGTTCGTCGATGCCGCCAAGGCTTCTGCCGATCGCGGGCAAGGCCGGCGCGACGATGGTCTGCTCAAGGGCAGAAAGAAACATTGCCAGCATGATGCCCGCAACGATTGCTCGCACCGCCGAATGGTCGACTGGGGCCGCCGCAGGCGAGGGCCCGGAAAGCTCGGTGGTGGCGCCGGCGGACGCGAGGGTGACGAGGTGCTCAGGAGCGGTTCGGGTACTCATGTTGGGCGGCTGGCTGGGACCCACTTCGCCGCCACTTGGCTGCCCACCTGTCCGCTTTGCAACCGGCCTTTGCGCAGATCAGGGGTGCGCCGGGCCTCTGCTGCCTATCGGCGGCGGCGCGCGCGCCGCGGCAATTTCAGCGGCCAATCGACGATGTGGTCTTCCAACTCGTGGTCCGGCACGTCGAGTTCCGTCGCGCGCACACGCCCGCGCACCGACACCCCGGCGGCGTGTACGGTCTCGGGGTCGCCGGAGACCAATGGATGCCACCAATAGAGGTCATGTCCCTGGGCCAACAGCACATAGGCGCAGGACGGCGGAAGCCATTTAATCTTTTTGAGGCTTTCGGGCGTCAAGCGGACGCAATCATCGACCAGATCCAGCCGATTTTGGTAATCGCGGCAGCGGCAATTGTGCCCGTCCAGGAGTCGGCAACCGACATCGGTGTAAAAGGTCTCGGCGGCCGATTCGTCTTCCTCAAGCTTATTGAGGCAACAGCGGCCACAGCCATCGCAGAGGCTTTCCCATTCCAAATCGGTCATTTGACTCAATGACTTGCGGCGCCAAAATGGAACTTCCTCGGAGTTGTCGGAATTACTTGCCATGGTGGCCTCCGCGCGAAGCTATGCCAAATTTGCCCGTAATTTCCATTCACTTTGTGCGGGCAACTAACCCTTGGCCGGCACGACGCCAATTCGCTAGAAGGACAACTGCTGTGCTTCCTGCCGTTTCCCGGAGCAAGTGGCCGTGACAGACATGTTCCCCGATCCGGGCGAGGACTGGAGGCTCAGGCTCCGGCGGCTCCTTCTCGATATCGACGCGCGAATCGACTCCGCAATATTTCAGAGCGGAAAGTGGACGCGTGAGATTTATGAGCGGTTCACCGCCTTCATGGACCGCGCTCATGTCGCCGGCTGGCGCCGCTGGCTATTGGTCGAGCCGCTCTCGGAAGGGGCGACGCTCGGCACTGGCGGATTGTTCCTCCTGCTGGCGCTCGCGATTCCCTCATTCCGCCAGACTTCCGATGACGATTGGCTGAAGAAGTCCGATCTCGCGGTGACGTTTCTTGACCGTTACGGCAACGAGATTGGCAGCCGTGGCATCAAGCACACTGAATCGGTGCCGCTTGAGGATTTTCCGGATCATCTTGTCAAGGCAGTGCTGGCGACCGAGGACCGCCGGTTCTACGAGCATTTCGGCATCGATATCCAAGGCGTGTTCCGCGCCTTTGTCACGAATACCCAAGCCGGAGGCGTGGTTCAGGGTGGTTCCACCATAACGCAGCAACTGGCGAAAAATCTGTTCCTCTCCAACGAGCGCACCTATGAGCGCAAGATCAACGAAGCTTTTCTAGCGCTGTGGTTGGAAGCGCATCTGCCCAAGAACGAAATCTTCAAACTCTATCTCGACCGCGCCTATCTCGGCGGCGGCGCATTCGGCGTCGACGCGGCGGCGCGCTATTACTTCGGCAAATCGGTCCGCGATCTCAATCTCGCCGAAGCCGCAATGGTCGCCGGGCTGTTCAAAGCGCCAACCAAATTCTCTCCGCTGATAAATCTGCCGGCAGCCCGCGCCCGCGCCAATGTCGTGCTCGATAATCTCGTCGAGAATGGCCTTATGAGCGAGGGCCAAGTCTATGGCGCACGGCGCAATCCAGCGACGCCGATCGATCGCGCGATCGAGGATGCACCGAACTACTATCTCGATTGGGCTTTCGACGAGATGCGCAAGCTGGTCGATACCTTGCCGAAGTCGGTCACCTCACGCTCATTCACGGTGCGCACGGCGCTGGACAGTAATTTGCAGCACTATGCCGAGCACGAGGCGGAATCCCAATTGCGCCAGTACGGACGTGATTATGGCGCCAGCCAAGTGGCCGTCGTGATCGGCGATCTCGACGGGGGAGTCCGGGCCATGGTCGGGGGCCGCGATTACGGCGCCAGCCAATTCAACCGCGCCACGGATGCGCTGCGCCAGCCCGGCTCCTCGTTCAAACCTTATGTCTATGCGACTGCGCTGGCGAACGGCTTTAAGCCGACCTCGGTCGTCGCCGATTCACCGGTTTGCATCGGCAATTGGTGTCCACACAATTATTCCGGTGGCTATTCCGGACAGGTGACGCTCTTGGAAGCCATCACCCATTCCATCAATGTCATTCCCGTCAAATTGTCGATCATGCTTGGCAACGGCAATCCGAAGCTCGGCCGCGCCATGATCGTGCAAAACGCGCGCAATTTCGGCATTCACTCACCGCTGCCGGATACGCCATCTTTGCCGATCGGCGCGGATGAAGTTTACGTTTACGAGCACGCGATGGCTTACGCCACCTTCCCTAATCTCGGCCGTGCAGTCGTGCCGCATGCCGCGCTCGAGGTTCGCACCGATGCCGGCCAATTGGTGTGGCGCTTCGACCGCGACGGCCCGAAACCGAAACAGGTGATCAGCCCGGAAGTAGCCATCGACATGATCAAGATGATGAACTCCGTCGTCGAAAACGGCACCGGGCGCCGCGCGCAGCTCGACGGAGTACCGACCTGCGGCAAGACCGGTACCACCAATGATTGGCGTGACGCTTGGTTCGTCGGCTATACGGGCAATTTCGTCGGCGCGATTTGGATGGGCAACGATGATTATTCCCCAACCAAACGGATGACCGGCGGCACGCTGCCAGCGGCGACGTGGCACAACATCATGGCCTACGCGCATCAAGGCGTTGAGTTGCGGCCTCTTCCCGGTCTGTCGCCGCCTCAACATGCCCCGGCGATCGCCGACGCTTCACTGAAGAATGGCGAGCAGCCGCATGCGGTACTGCTCACACGCAAAGGAACCGAGGCACTTCTTCATGTGGAGCGCATATTGGACGACGCCGTTCATATGCCGTCGTCGCAAGCTGCGACCAAGACTTCGGTCGGGGCGCTCGATGCCGGTATGAAGAACGAGACCGGAAGCCAGTCGAGCGCTTTCGCGACGGCGGCTGACCGCGCTGCTTCCGCCAGTCCACGCGGCGACTGAGCCTAAGGATCGAACGAACGGTCAAACGCACGCCATCATGCGCCTTTTGTTCGGTTCATGCTTCACGTTATTGATCGCAGCGGCGCTGGGACTTGGCGCGACCTGGTTCACGCTCACGCGTGGCGTCGCATTCGGAGCGCTGACAATCGGCGCTTGGAAAGCATGGCCGAAGAGCGGATCGGCGGATATCGACCCCTATGCCCGGGCCATGGTCGCCAGAACCGGCGAATTGCCTACCGGCATCGGCGACGGGGTCGCCTTTTATGCGCGTACCGACGATGTCGGGAATGTCTTTGACGGTCGCTGCACGTTCAGCATCAGCGGAATGACCCCGACGGCGCGATATTGGACCGTAACGCTCTACACTCCAGAAGGGCGGCTCGTGGCCAACACGATCGATCGGCATGGTTTCACGAGCGAGGAAATCGTTCGCGATAACGACGGTCGCTTCACCATCGCGGTCGCGCCGCTGGCCCGCCCCGGCAATTGGCTGCCGACCGGCGGGATTGAACAATTCGTGCTGGTGTGGAGGCTTTACGATACCGCGATCGGGGTCGCCACCCGCACGACCAAGGAAGGTCCGATGCCTGCAATCGAGCGAAAGGGTTGCTGATGGTTCGCGGTCTATTGTGGATTCTCGCCGCGGTCCTGCTCGGCGGCATTGTGCATCTCTCGACCGTGCTGGCTATGCCGCAGGCGGCGAAGCAAGATGCCTATTCACGCCTCGCACCGCTTACGGCGGTGAACACGATGGTGCCGCTCGCGGCGACCAAAGCGGGAGCCGAGATCATGCCGTTCATGGATCCGGCTTTTGGGGCGGCGGTGTGCCGTTACGACCTCAGCAGCGGTCCACTCAAGCTGATAGCCCCGGTCAGCCAAGCCTATACCTCGGTGACCTTCTATACCCGCAGGAGCGTCGCCTTTTACGCGATCAACGACCGCGCCGCTGGCCGGCGCACAATCGAACTCGATCTCATGACCGCCGCACAGCACGCGCAGGTGCCTGAGGATGAGGAAGTCACGGCCGCTGACCGGCTCATTATCGAATCGCCGACCACAATGGGTCTCATCGTCCTGCGCGCTTTGGCGCCCGAACCAGGCCTGATGGCAATGGCGCGGCAGGCGCTGGCCGCCGCAACGTGCCGGATTCAGTCGCAATAGGACAATACGCTCAGCCGCCGCGGACGGTGTGCCTTGGCGGCGCAATGAATCTCGTCAACGCCGCCTCACGCGCCGCCGGCCGCCATTTTCGGTGGGCGGCTGCGTCTGCGGCTCGATACCGTCGTCGAATGAATCGGAATATCGCTCAATCCGGATCACCGGAAGGATGATGATTGTTGCGGACTCGCCGGCCTCACGGCCGAAGCGCACGATGCGCCCATCGTCCGGGAATTTGATAACGGTGCCCACCCAGCCGCTTCCTCTGCCGCCGGCCCGAGCGTGATGCTCCAATGCGCGCAAGCGGCATCGGCGGCGATTAAGCGGCATGCAAGGTTAACGGTCCGCTAACGGCGGCCTCATAACTTCATTCGTTGTCCTCCTTCTCAACCGGACTATTGCCTTCGAGTCACGTAGCATGGAGAGCGCAAGCCGCTGGGAGCTGGATCACCTCGCCCGTTTT
>DASSXN010000153.1:0-6435 GCA_035703785.1 Xanthobacteraceae bacterium | reverse complement strand
GAAGGTGGCGTTCGTATTCGTGAACTGTCGCCTGCGCCAGCTCCGGTCTGCGTGCGTCAAGAAATCTCTCGGCTAACAGATCGAAGGTATATTCTGCCTCCTGTTTGGCGATAGTCTTCTGACCGGCGGGGTCTTTGCCTAATCGAACTTGCGCCTCTAGCTCACTTGCGTTTTTGCGAGCTAAGGCAAGTGAAACCGAGTTTCCATTGCCAAGCTTCATGCTGCGTTGAGTGCCCCCGACTCGATAACGATATACCCATGTACGACTGCCGCCCTCACGCAATCTCAATCCAAACCCGGCAACGTCATCGTCCCAAAAAATTGTCTCTTGCTTTCCGGAAGGCAGCGTTAGCGACGCTATATTGCGAGGCGTGAATTTCATTTTTCCCATCCCCTCTGATTTCTGTCAGAACGTCTCTGGGCAGCATATGGGCAGCTGGGAAGCATCTGGGCAGCTCCACTCACTGCGCGTCAGTCAGAGGGTATGAGTCAGATTCAGCAGTAAATCAAGGGATATTATTCGGCATGAGCGGAATGGGAAGGAATTGGGAAGTGGTAAAGACTGCGTAGTAATCAGCCATTCGGTCGTTCCCCCTGACCGAAACACGTGGCCAATATTAAGCTGGCGCGACCGGAAATCCAGCATGGAATGTTCCACGGAACCTGGCTGTGCATTGTGTTGTCCGGGACTGCGCTCAAAGCTCACGCGATGCGGGATCGACCATTGAGGGAGCGCGCAGTGAGCGCCCCATTTGACATCTCGCAGCGCGCAGCGGCAGCCCAGGAACTTACTTCCGCGCAATGACTTGTTGCCTCGGGCGTCCGGTGAGGGCGAAGTTCGCCTTTGGAGGAACCATGGACAAGAAACTAGCCGGACTGTTGGGGGCGGCCGCAGCCTCACCACGATGACCGCCGCTCAGGCGGCGCCGGCGCGTGGGCCGGAATTCCCGCAGGCTACCGGCGGATTCGCCATATCGGCACTCCGAGCTTCGAATGCCCAACGCGGTGGGGCGCTAGCTCTGCATGAAATTTATTTGCTTTCGTTTGGATCGCGGTGAATCGGATCGACCCATAAAACCGTCTGCGGCTTCTCCACCGGCTCGATATCGAGATTGATCGCGATAGCTTCGCCGTCGCTGCGCACCAGAACGCATTCTAAAATTTCATCAGGGTTCGCGTTGATCTCCTGATGCGGCACGTAAGGCGGAATAAAAATAAAATCGCCTGGATTGGCCTCGGCGGTAAATTCCAGCCGCTCGCCCCAGCGCATGCGAGCCTTGCCGCGCACCACATAGATGATGCTTTCCAGGTGGCCGTGGTGGTGCGCCCCGGTCTTCGCATCCGGCTTGATCGTCACCGTGCCCGCCCACAGCTTCTTTGCGCCGGCGCGAGCGAAGTTGATCGCTGCCTTGCGATCCATACCCGGCGTCGACGGCACGTTGGGATCGAGCTGGCTGCCGGGAATCACACGCACGCCATCGTGCTTCCAGCGCTCCGCGTGGTGCTCGGCCGTCATTCGTCCCCGTTCTCCTGGCTGTCCTCGGTCAATCGCTCAACCGAGGCGACACGTTCGCCCTCCGCCGTGGAGAACACGATGACGCCTTGTGTTGCGCGGCCCGCGATGCGGATGCCATCCACCGGGCAGCGGATAAGCTGGCCGCCATCGGTGACCAGCATGATCTGATCGCTTTCCTCGACCGGGAAGGACGCCACCAGCCGGCCGTTCTTCTCGGTGATCGCCATGGCGACAATGCCTTTGCCGCCGCGTCCGGTGGTGCGGTACTCGTAGGAAGACGTGCGTTTGCCAAAGCCTTTTTCCGAGATCGTGAGCACGAACTGCTCGGCCGCCGACATTGCGACGTAGCGGCTCTCGCCGAGCTCGATCGCGCCTTCGGCCTCCTCCTGATCCAGACCGTTGTCATCGCCGTTGCCGTTGCCGCCGCGCCGCACCGCGCTGGCGCGCTTCAGATACGCGGCGCGCTCTTCGGCCGTGACGTCGACATGCCGCAGGATCGAGAGCGAAATGACCTTGTCGCCGTCACCGAGATTGATTCCACGCACGCCCATGGAAGTGCGCCCCTGGAAAACGCGCACGTCGTTCACCGCAAAGCGGATGCATTGGCCGGCGGCCGAGGTGAGCAGTACGTCATCGTTCTCGGTGCAAATCTGCACATCGACGATGGCGTCGCCCTCATCGAGCTTCATGGCGATGATCCCGGACCGCCGTACATCGGCGAAATCCGACAGTTTGTTGCGTCGTACGGTGCCGCGCGTCGTCGCGAACATCACGTCAAGCTTATCCCACGTGCTCTCGTCTTCTGGCAGCGGCATGATCGTCGTGATGTTTTCGCCCTGCTCGAGCGGCAGAATATTGATCAAGGCCTTGCCCCGCGCTTGCGGCGCCGCCTGCGGCAGCCGCCAGACTTTTTCCTTGTAGACCTGACCGCGCGACGAGAAGAAAAGCACCGGTGTGTGCGTCGAGGCGACAAACAGGCGCGTCACGAAATCCTCATCGCGCGTCTGCATGCCGGCGCGCCCCTTGCCGCCGCGCTTTTGCGCCCGATAAGTCGACAGCGGCACGCGCTTGACGTAACCGGCATGCGAGACGGTGACGACCATGTCCTCACGCTGGATCAGGTCCTCGTCCTCCATCTCGCCTTCTTGATCGAGGATCACGGTACGCCGCGGCGTGGCGAATTCGTTCTTGATCGCGGCGAGCTCCTGTTTGACGATCGTCTGGATGCGGGCGCGCGAGCGCAGCACATCGAGGTAGTCGGCGATCTCTTCAGCAAGCTTATCGAGCTCGGCCTTGATCTCGTCGCGGCCGAGTGCGGTCAACCGCTGCAAGCGCAGGTCCAGAATCGCCTTCGCCTGTTCCGCTGACAGTCGCGTTGTACCCTCCCGCGAGACGACATGGCGCGGATCGTCGATCAATGTGACCATCGCAGCGACATCGCGGGCCGGCCAATCGCGGCCCATCAATTGGTCTCGCGCCTCATTGGCATCCTTGGCAGCACGGATCAGTTTAATCACCGCGTCGATATTGGCGACTGCAATAGCAAGTCCGACCAGCACGTGAGCCCGATCGCGGGCCTTGCCTAGAAGATGCTTGGTGCGGCGATAAACGACCTGTTCGCGGAAGGCGATGAAGGAGGCGAGCAAGTCCTTCAGGTTCATCACCTGGGGACGGCCGGCTTCGAGCGCGACCATGTTGGCGCCAAATGAGGATTGCAGCGCCGTAAAACGATACAGCTGATTGAGCACGACGTCCGGCACTGCGTCGCGCCGCAATTCGACGACGACGCGATAGCCATGACGGTCGGACTCGTCGCGCAGCGCCGCGATTCCTTCGATCTTCTTGTCGCGCACCAATTCGCCGATGCGCTCCACCAGATGCGCTTTGTTGACCTGGTACGGGATTTCGCTCACCACGATGGCCTCGCGCTCGCCGCGCAAGGTCTCGAACTCCACTTTTCCGCGCATCACGATCGAGCCGCGGCCGAGGTGGAAAGCGGCACGGATGCCCTGCCGGCCGAGAATGATGCCGCCGGTCGGAAAATCCGGACCGGGCACTATCGCAATGAGATCCTCGATCGAGAGTGCGGGATCGTCGATCAGCGCGGTGCAGGCGTCGACAACCTCGCCAAGATTGTGCGGGGGAATGTTCGTCGCCATCCCGACTGCGATGCCGCCGGCGCCATTGACCAGGAGATTGGGAAAGCGCGCCGGCAGGACCAAGGGTTCTCGCTCCGAGCCGTCGTAATTGGGCTGGAAATCGACGGTGTCCTTGTCGAGGTCCTCCACCAATGTGCCGGCCACGCGTTCCAGCCGCACTTCGGTGTACCGCATGGCCGCCGGCGCATCGCCATCGACCGAGCCGAAGTTGCCCTGGCCGTCGATCAACGGCAGGCGCATCGAAAAATCCTGCGCCATGCGAACGAGCGCGTCGTAGACCGCCTGATCGCCGTGCGGGTGATATTTGCCGATGACGTCGCCGACGACGCGCGCGGATTTCCGGTACGGCTTGTTCCACTCGTAGCCGTTCTCGTGCATTGAATAGAGGATCCGCCGATGCACCGGCTTGAGCCCGTCGCGCGCATCCGGCAATGCACGCGCCACGATCACGCTCATCGCGTAATCGAGGTAGCTCTTCTTCATCTCCTCCGTGATTGACACGGGGCGAATATCGGACGGAGCACCGCCGCTGCCGCCGTCGCCCGGCGGCCCACTATCCTGCTCTGACAAGGCAAAAATCCTGACGAATCGGACGCTTATTTTTATAGCCGATCAGGCCTAGCAAAGCCACTCATATCGGCCCTCAAAATATGGGGTTTTCGTATGTTATTTCAATAGGCTAGGCAATGCATTCTGCTTTTACGGAAAGGCCGGGAAATTGCTCGTGGCAGAACGCGCAAAAGAGGGAAAAATTGGCCCCGAAAATGGGTGGAGACCTGCCCGCGTCCGTGCTGTTAAATCCCCACATAAGCGGCAAATAGATCGCGCTTTGATTGTATTCCGCTGAGTTCGAAAAATGCCTTTTGATTATGCCATCTCGGCTTTCTTGACCTTGTTCGTCGTAGTCGACCCGTTCGGGCTCACGCCGACCTTTCTCGCCGTAACCGACGGTCTGCCGCGCACCGCCCGCCGCCTCGTGGCAGCACGCGCAAGTATTATCGCGGGCGCAATCCTCGCCGGATCCGCTTTGATCGGCGATTGGCTCCTCGAAACGCTACAAATCTCGCTCGCCGCATTCCGGATTGCCGGCGGACTACTGTTGTTTTCAATCGCCTCGGAAATGGTCTTTGGCGTTCGCATTCGACGAGAAGGCGAAGCCGCCGAGCAGGCCGTCGAAGAGCATGTGCGCAATGTCGCCGCTTTTCCGCTCGCGATTCCGCTTCTGGCCGGCCCTGGCGCAATCACAGCGACGGTTTTGCTGGCCGGACATGCTCATGGCAATTGGCTGATGATCGTGAGCCTGCTGGTCGTAGTCGCAGTGGTGGCCGCATGCTGCGTCGCCGCGTTCTTTTTCGCCGAGCGCATCAGCGGGCTTCTTGGCATGACCGGCAATATCGTACTGTCGCGCCTGCTCGGTGTGCTGCTCGCCGCCTTAGCCGTGCAATATGTAGTCGACGGCGTGCGCGCTATCTTGGGCGGATAGTCCTTCAACTCGCCTGCCCCTGCGCCAGCGCGCAGTACAATCGCCCGGCCGTGCTCAGTCGAGCCGCGGCTGCCAAATCATCAGAGCGAAGATTGTAGCGGTCGCCAGTAGCCCTGCTGCTGCGAGTGCGGACCAGGCCTGGAACATGCGGCGATAATCGCCCGGCAACGCTGCGGCATCCAGTGCCGACTGCCGGCTCAACCTGCGGACACGAGTCTCGACGCGAAAAGCCGCAAGCCAGCACGCTACGGCGACAACAAACAGCCCAAGCGACACCACGATCCAGAATTCATTGAGCGGCGAAACGCCGATCGCCCAGGCGAGCGGAAATCCTGACGCCGGCTGTGCGGCGATGACAGGCGCCATGACCATTTTTTCAATGTCGACGACAAATTGCGTTGTAACGGCGATAACGGATGGATTGCCCGAGCGGTGGCCGAGCAACATGACAATGGCCAGGCACAGCCAGGCGCCGAACATCGTTGCGGCAGCGAGCACATGCACAAATTTGAGCGCGAAAATGAGATCGAGCATCGCCGCGTCGTTCAACGGCTCGTATTCCGGGCGGCAGCCAAACGAGGGTACAAATCGGCTGAACGCCCTCCCAGCAACTATTCAGCTGCGCTCAGAACGGAATCTCGTCATCCATATCGCCGCGGGGCGATCCAGCCGCCGCCACCGCGGCCTTGCGGGTCGGGCCGGGCGAGCCGAACTCGCCATTCTCATTCGATCCAGCATCGCTCGACGACGATCCGGCGCGATCCAGCAATGTCAGCTCGCCGCGAAATCCCTGCAGCACGACCTCGGTCGAATAGCGATCCTGACCCGACTGATCTTGCCACTTGCGCGTCTGCAAGGCCCCTTCAATGTAAACCTTGGAACCCTTTTTCAGGTACTGCTCGGCGATCCGGCACAGATTTTCATTGAAGATCACGACACGGTGCCATTCGGTCCTCTCCCGTCGCTCGCCGGTTGCCTTGTCGCGCCACGAGTCGGAGGTCGCGAGCCGCAGATTGGCGACCGGCCGGCCATCCTGAGTGCGACGAATTTCCGGATCGGCGCCCAGATTGCCGATCAGAATGACCTTGTTCACGCTTCCCGCCATCGTCCTACTCCGCTCATTGCTCGCTGATCATTTCCGCATCCCAGGCTCAATCGCAACGCCTGGCCACTGTCGCAATCAGCTGTTCATGACAGTAGTGCCATGCGAACAGTCCGCAACCACCAAGCTTGTTTTCCACACGCGGCCGTTTTCCGCACGCGGCCGTTTTTTTCAC
>DASSXN010000112.1:0-49602 GCA_035703785.1 Xanthobacteraceae bacterium | reverse complement strand
AGTGGAAACAAGGCACGGTGCAGCGGGTGCGTGGCTCGGCGGCTCGCACCGATGACCGTCTGCTGGCGGCGCAAGTGCCGAGCCCTGACGCCGGCAGCATCACGGTCGAAGTCGGTCTGCCGGCAGACGACGCCACGGCAGACCGCAATAATTTCTGCAACATCGGCCGCCTCGCCGAGGTTCGCTTCCAGCGCGGGCATTTCGCGCTTTTTGACAAACTAACCCGGGCTCTCGGCTTGCCAACATTGCGCTTGGAGCGCACGGCGGCGGCAGCGGCCGCGAGCGATTGATGTGCGCGCCGAGGTCCTTCCATTCTTTCAACTTATAAGCCCAACGCTGTTTGTCCTCGGCAGCGTGTATTTGCTGGGACCGATATTGCCGCTGTCGAGGACTTGGGCGCGCGCGGCGGTCTTTGCAGCGGTCTGGCTGATCATCGGCCGCTATCTCGCTTGGCGGCTGTTCACCACGGTTTTGCCAGCCCATGGTCCCTGGCACCAAGTTGCCTGGCTCTGGATCTGCTTCACTATTGAGCTCCTGGCACTGGCGGATGCGCTGATTCTGTACATCATTTTTCTGCGTCGGAGCGATCGCGGCGCGGAGGCAGATCGGCACGAGGCGCGGCTACGATCGTCGCCACCGCACGCGCTTCCCGGCGTCGACGTGTTGATCCCGACCTACAGCGAGCCGCTGGATGTCCTGGAAAAGACGATTACCGGCGCGCTTTGCCTGGACTATCCCAATTTCAAGGTGTGGGTGCTCGATGACGGACGGCGCACCTGGCTCAAAGAGTTTTGCGAAGCCAAAGGCGTCGGCTATCTCACCCGGCCGGACACCGCTCACGCCAAAGCCGGCAACATCAACCATGCTTTGACCAAAACCGACGCCGATTTCGTCGCGGTATTCGATGCCGATTTCATCCCGCAGCGCCGCTTTCTGATGCGCACCATGGGGTTCTTTTCCGATCCCAAAATCGGGGTCGTTCAGGTTCCCCACGCTTTCTACAATCGCGATTTGATGCAGACCAACTTGGCACTCCGCAAAAGCCTGCCGGACGATCAGCGGTTCTTTTTCGAATCGATCATGCCGAGCCGAGACGCCTGGGATGCGGCTTTCTGTTGCGGCTCAAATTCGGTCACGCGCCGCGCGGCTCTTCGCACGATTGGCGGCACACTGCCCACGCAATCGCTCACCGAGGATATGCTGCTCAGCCTCATGATGCTGCGCGAGGGCTACATCACGCGTTATCTTTGCGAGCGGCTTGCCGTCGGGCTAGCGCCGGAGAGCATCAAAGCGTTTTTCGTGCAACGTCGCCGCTGGGCGCGCGGCGCCATGCAGATTCTCTACCTGACCGCAGGCCCGTTCGGCTCTCGATTGTCCTTTGCGCAGCGTTTGTTCTTTCTGCCGACGCATTGGCTCACGCAGGCGCTGCTGCTCTTGATGAGCATTATTTCGCCGCTCGTGTTCCTATGGACCGGTCTCGCGCCGCTAATCAACGTCACAACGCAGTCGGTGCTGTACTATCTGGTACCGATGGTCCTGGCGGTCGTCGGCGGCATCTGGGTTTTTGCCCCGCGCCAGTATTTTCCGCTTGTCGCGCAGGTGTTGGGAACTTTTCAAAGCTTCAAGGTGCTTCCGGCAGCGCTGGCGACCCTGCTCAGACCGGTCGGGCACGTCTTTAGCGTCACGCCCAAAGGCAGCGCGGCTGTGAAATCGGGATACGATTACGGGATATTCTGGACGGCGGCTTCGCTCATGGCGCTCACCTCCGTCGGGCTCCTTGTCAACACATGGCCGGAGTGGAGGATCGTCACCCAGTTGAGTCTGCTGCCGATGGTCGCGTTCTGGTCATCGATCAATGTCGTCGTGCTGTTTCTGGTTTGCATGTTGGCGCTGCAGGCTCCAGTCCGCCGCACCGAGGAGCGCTTCGCCCTCAATGAACAGGTGCAGATCATCGGCGCGTCCGGCGCGCTGTCAAACGCGACGATCGGCAACATTTCGCTTTCCGGCGCTTCATTGGTGGTCGACCGTTCGATCAACGCCAAGGTTGGAGAACGGATACGGCTTTTCATTGCAGAGGTGGGTTTTGTTGCCGCCATCGTGACCCGCGGATACGAGAAGGAGCTCGGGGTCCAGTTCGATTTGCCGGCTTCCACCGAGCGGGATTTGTTGATCCGCAAGCTGTTTACCGCCGGCCGCGATACCAGCAGCGATGATGTCTCGGCATGGTCGGCCACAGCGGCCGTGCTCAAAAGCATTTGGAAAACGCGGGTGGAACTGCCGCCATCGGCCACGTCGGCCATTTCGGCCATGTCGGCCACGATAGAAGCGGAGAGATTGCCCGCGCGGAGCCTTGTCGTTCCGCCGCAGCCGCAACTCATTCGGCTTTCGGACCTGAGCAAAGCGCGCCGGGCAATGGCGGCGTGACTTTGACATTTTGGCGCTGCGCTTAACTCACCGTCCCAATTCGCGCATTGCCGCGTCCAGACCTTCGATCGTCAGCGGATACATGCGCCCGGCGAGAAGCTGGCGCATCAGCCGGATCGAGGCCGTGCTCTCCCATTCGGCTTGCGGCACCGGATTGAGCCATATGCAGGCCGGATAAGTGGCGACGATGCGCTCCATCCAGAGGCGCCCGGGCTCCTCGTTGAAGTGCTCGACCGAGCCGCCCGGCGCAACGATCTCATAGGGCGACATCGTCGCGTCGCCGACAAAGATCACCTTATAGTCGTGCGGATAGGTGTGCAGCACGTCCCAGGTCGGCGTCGTCTCGGTCCAGCGTCGGGCATTCTGCTTCCAAACTTTTTCGTACAAGCAATTGTGGAAATACAGATGCACGAGATGCTTGAATTCGCTCTTGGCTGCCGAAAACAACTCCTCCGTGGCCTTGACGTGCCAATCCATCGAGCCGCCGACGTCGAGAAATAACAGCACCTTGACGGTGTTGTGTCGCTCCGGCCGCATCAGAATGTCGAGATAGCCCTTGTGCGCGGTGCCTTTGATCGTGCCGTCGAGATCGAGTTCTTCCGGCGCGCCAGCGCGCGCGAATTTGCGCAAGCGCCGCAGCGCGATCTTGATGTTGCGCGTGCCAAGCTCGACATCGTCGGCGAGATCCTTGAACTCGCGCCGGTCCCACACCTTTACCGCGCGAAAATTGCGATTCTTATCCTGCCCGATGCGGATACCTTCAGGATTGTAGCCGTAAGCCCCGAATGGCGAAGTGCCGGCCGTCCCGATCCATTTCTTGCCGCCTTGATGACGGCCGCGCTGTTCCGCGAGCCGCTGGCGCAACGTTTCCAGAAGTTTGTCGAGACCGCCCAGCGCCTCGATCTGCTTTTTCTCTTCTTCGGTGAGGTATTTTTCGGTGAGCTTTCTCAGCCACTCGGCGGGGATTTCCGCGCTCAGCGTCTGTTCGATCAGATCGAGACCCTTAAAGACGTGGCCGAACACGCGATCGAACTTGTCGAGATTGCGCTCGTCCTTCACCAGCGCGGCGCGCGACAGATAGTAGAAATCTTCGACCCGGCGCCCGGCTAGATCCCGCTCCATGGCCTCCATGAGCGTCAGATACTCACGCAGCGTCACCGGCAAGCCGGCCTGCTTCAGCTCATGGAAGAAAGTCGCAAACATCGCCGCATTGTAGGGTCAAAACTCATTATTTGCGCGGCCGCGACGCTGGGCATTTCGGGGGCCACCCATCGCCTTAAGATATATCTTGCGTTATGACGAATTGTGAGATATCTAAAGATATATCTTAGATCAGGAGAGTTTTGAAATGCATGGACATTGTGGATCGTATCGATGGGCAGCGGGACGCCACCGTCGCGGCCGTTTTGGCGGATTTGGCTTCGGCGGCCGGCATGGCGGCGGCTTTGGCGGCGGGATGAACCCGGACGACATGCGCGCCGGACGCATGCTGGCGCAAGGCGACCTGCGGCTAGTCGCACTGGCGCTGATCGCGCAAGCCCCACGCCATGGCTACGAAATCATCAAGCTCGTCGAAGAGAAGACCGCCGACTGGTACAGCCCGAGTCCGGGCATCGTCTATCCAACGCTGACCTTTCTGGAAGAAGCGGGTTATGTGACCGTCTCCGCGGAAGGCGCCAAGAAGCTCTACACCATTACCGACGAGGGCCGTGCCTATCTCGACGCCAATCGCGACCTCGCCGACGTGGTGCTCGACCGGCTAAGCGCAATCGGTGAGCGCGTGAACCGCTGGCGGCGCGCGGCGCGCGGGGAACGTGAGCAGCGCCGGAGCTTGCCGCCGCTTCTCGAAGCCGCGTTCGATCATTTGCGCGAGACCGTGGGCAAGCGGCTGGAAGGCGATGCCGAGGCCGAGGCGCATCTTGCCGAAATCCTTGCTCGTACTGCCGGCGAAATGCAGCGGCGCAATTGATCTTTAGCCGGCTGCGCCAACATCGGGCGTTTGCACGTGCTCGGGCCGGATTCCCAGCGCCAACAGGCGAGCGGGAAGGCGCCGCAGAGGCGGAAACGTATCGAACAGTTCAAACAGCAAGGGCGGCTTCGGCTCGCGCGTGCTTTGCAAAGCCGGGCCGATGATCCGGTTCTGCATAGTGAGCTGAATTTTCTGGGTCATGCGCGCCGGGAAATCGCGCCGCGCTTGTACCGCCTGCAGATGGCCGCTGCTCGTCGTACCGGCTTGCAAAGGCGCAGCCAAGCGGTTGGCGGCGGCAACCGCATCCTGCACCGCGATATTGATGCCAACTCCGCCGATCGGCGACATCGCGTGCGCCGCATCGCCAATACAGATGAGCCCGGGCCGCCACCATTGCCGCAATCGATTGACCATGACGCTTAATAGCTTGACGTCGTCGAAGCTTCTCAGTTCGCCGATGCGATCGGCCAGGAACGGTGACAGCGCGACCACACGGTTACGGAACGCCTCGATGCCGTTCGCCGTTACCCGATCGATGCCGCCCTTCGGTATGACGTAAGCGCACTGCCAATAGTCGCCGCGATCGAGCATGACGAGCAGAGCGCCGGCCTCGATATGCCCGAACACGTCGGTGCCATCGGTGTCGCGGCGCGTGATGCGAAACCACAGCACGTCCATCGGCGCACCGTAGTCGTCGGTCTGCAAACCCGCTTTCTCCCGCACCGTCGAGTGACGCCCATCACAGCCGACCACGAGATCCGCATGGACAGTCAATTCCCCATCCGGCGTGTTGACGCGAACGCCGACGATGCGATCGCCTGATTCGATCAGATCCGTCGCCTCCGCCCGCATGCGCAAATCAAATTGCCTGTAGCGGCGGCCGTGCTCGGCCAGGAAGTTGAGAAAATCCCATTGCGGCATCAGCGCGATATATTTGCATTGTGTCGGAAGATGCGTGAGGTCGATCAGCCGGATGCGCCGGTTTCCGACCTGCAGCGATAGCCGGTCGACGGTGCGGTGTGGCAGCTTGAGGAACTCATCAAGCAGGCCGAGCTCGCGAATAAGCTCGAGGGTCGATGGATGCACGGTATCGCCGCGAAAGTCGCGGAGGAAATCCGCATGCTTTTCCAGCACGACAACGCGCACCCCGGCGCGCGCGAGGAGAAAGCCGAGCATCATTCCGGCTGGTCCGCCGCCGGCGATGCAACATTGCGTGGTCAGCGACCCGTTTTTCACGACTTAATTTCACCTTTCAGGCGCGCGATTGAGCTTGCGGCAAGCTATCTAGGCATTCAATCCGCCGGGGTCGCCTTTCGCGCATAGCATGTGAGCGACTGCGGAAGGCCCGTCCAGGGACCACCGATCGTACGGAACCCTCACATTTCCGCCGCAACCGACATGCTAAAGAGAACCATCGTTCGCCTGCCACCCAGCATCATGCGCCTTTTAAGAATCCCCGTTTTTTGCCTCGCTGTTTTGTTTGCCCTGGCTCCGCTCGATGCCGCTTTTGCCCAGCTGGCGGGGACCGGCGACTTTCGCATCGCGTGGGAAGTAAAGAGCCGGTTCCGTCTCTTCCGCCATGAAGCCGATTTTCTGCGCATGGCCGCGGCAAGCCGCGGCGACGGCGTGTTGGCGGCGGAACGCCGGCTTGCGCGTGATACCGACGGGCTCGGCTGGGCGAAGGACGTCGTCGCCGAGCTTTGTCTCGACACTTCGGGCAACTTGCTGGAGACGTGCGACCGTGACGGCGAGCGCGAAAGCTATCTCTCGCCGCGCGATTATCCTGTCGGCGTGACGATTTCCGGGGCGGTGCCCGAAGGCCTCGATTGTTTGTGGACGTTCAACGATGGCGAAACTTCGCCGCGGCAGAGCACCGCTCCCTGCGATCGCGAAGTCAAACTGCGCGTGCGCGCCGGCCGGACCACCGTCGCGACCGTGGACATTCCACTCGGCGACGGCACCGCACAGCGCGTGACAGCCGACATCGCCGTGCGTGATGTCCTCATTGCTGGGCTTGGCGATTCCATAGCCGCCGGCGAAGGCGATCCGGACCGGGCGGTGAAGCTCGAGGGCGGCTTCTGCTTCAGACGTTTCTTAGGCGGCGGCGGCAGCCAGTACTACCGGCCGAGCCGCGCCGGCTATAGCGACGACCGGTCTTGCGAAAACGGGCCGTCCAGTCCGGCCGCTGGAATAAATTGGGCGAAGCACGGTGCCCGCTGGATGAATCCGGCGTGTCACCGCTCGCTGTACAGTTATCAGGTGCGCACCGCATTGGCGCTCGCGGTCGAGCAACCGCACCTCGCCGTCACGCTCTTGCCGCTCGCCTGTACCGGAGCGACGATCGGCGCCGGGCTATTTGCCGGGCAGCGCGCCGACGACTGTCCATGGGTCGTGGGCATCGAGAGTTGCTCGGGAACGGCGCCGGCCCAGTTCAGCGAGCTGCGGAATCTCGTCACCGCCCTGCACCGGCAGCAGCCGAACCGCGGCCTCGATCTCGTATTGCTGACCGTCGGAGCCAATGACGTCAACTTTGCCGGGCTGGTGGCAAACGTGATCGTCGACACCGCCACTGAGCGGCTGCTGCTGCGCCAAGGCGGCGCCATCGCCGGTGTGGCGGATTCGCAAAAGGCGCTCGATCAGGATTTGCCCGATGAATTCGGGCAATTGCGGACTGCGCTTAAACCGTTTGTCGGCGGCAATCTCAATCGCGTTGTCTTCGTGTCTTACGGCAATCCGGCCATGCAAGCGGAAAACAAGCCCTGCTCGGGCGGACGCGACGGCCTGGATGTCCATCCGGCATTCGGCGCCGACAGCGAGCGGCTGCGCGCCACCGCGGAATTTGTCGATGCAAAATTCCTGCCGAAATTAAAATCGCTAGCCACCTGCGAAGGCAAGTCCTGTCGCGATCCACTTACCGAGCGGATGATTTTTGTTGACGGTCATCAGGCGGACTTTTCCAGGCACGGCATGTGCGTGCGGGCAGCCACCGATCCGGAATTCGATCGCAACTGTTTTGCCGTCAACGGCGAGAGTTTCCAATCGGATCCGACCGTCGCCGCGGACGATCCCATGGCTTGCAGCGAGCCGGCGGGAAACTACCGACCTTATGGTTCGCGCGGGCGCTGGATCAGAACGGCGAACGACAGTTACTTCACGGCAATGACTTATCCCGAGGGCATGCCGGCTATTCTCAAGCCGAGCGACATCCATGACGCGCTGTGGGGAGTTTTGAGCGCAGTGTATGGTGGGGCAGTACACCCCACCGCCGAAGGCTACGCGGCCATGGCCGACGCGGCGCTGCCAGCAGCGCGCGCAGTGCTCGGTCTAACCCCGCCTCCGGCCATCCAGGCCCAGCCGCTGCCGCCGCCGAGCGCCTCTGCGCCCGCACCAGCAGCAGCGCCAGCCGCTTCGGCCGTGGCGCCGAAGGCGCCTTAATCAGGAGGCCACACGTTCCGGGGCGGCAGCGCGCTCGGCAGCCGCCGGGCGCTCCGGCGCCACGCCAAGCTTCTTCTGCAGGCTTGTTGAGGACGTGGTGTACTGAAACACCAGTCGCTTATCCGGGTAGATGTAACGATGCGCCTTCTGCGCCATCAGCGCCGCCTCATGGAAGCCGGAAAGAATGAGCTTGAGCTTGCCGGGGTACCAATTGATGTCGCCGATTGCGAAAATGCCGGGGACACTGGTTTCGAAGCTCGCCGTTTCGACCGGGATCAGCTCGTTGTTGTGCAACTGAAAGCCCCAATTCGCCACCGGCCCGAGCTTCATCGTCAGTCCGAAGAACGGCAACAGCGCGTCGCAAGCGATCTCGAAGTTCGAACCATCGTTCCTCTTGACGATCGCCTTCGTCACCTGACCGTCGGCGCCGTTAAGCGAAGTGACCTGTCCGAGCACCAGATCGATTTTGCCCTCGCCAACCAGCGACATCATCTTGTTGACGCTGTCGGGGGCGGCGCGGAATTCGCTCCGGCGATGCAACAGCGTGAGGTGGCTTGCGAGCGGCGCGAGATTGAGCGTCCAATCCAGCGCGCTGTCGCCGCCGCCCACGATCAGAATGCGCTTGCCGCGAAACGCCTCCATTTTACGCACGGCATAAAAAACGGATTTGCCTTCGTACGGTTCGATGCCGGGAATCGGCGGGCGCTTAGGCTGGAATGAACCGCCGCCGGCCGCGATGACGAGGACCTTGCTCTCGAACTGCTTGCCCTGATCGGTTGTCACGCGAAACAGCGGATCGCCGATCTTCTCCACCCGCTCGACCATTTCGCCGAGATGGTATTGTGCGTTGAATGGCTTGATCTGCTGCAGCAGCGAATCCACCAGTCCCTGCGCGCTGGTATAGGGAATGCCGGGAATGTCGTAGATCGGCTTTTCCGGATAAAGCTCGGCGCATTGCCCGCCGATTTTGTCGAGGATGTCGATCAGATGGCATCGCATGTCGAGCAAACCAAGCTCGAAAACTGCGAACAGGCCGATCGGCCCGGCACCAACAATGAGAACGTCGGTTTTTATCGATTCGGTCATGTCTTATCCAAGTCTGTTTAACAAGTCTGTTTAAGTCGTATTCAAGCTCGCTCAGCCGTCCGGCAATGTCGGGGAAGCGGTGTGTCTAGCGTGACTGGGCCGACAGGGAAAGAGGGCAGCTCGGTAACCGTTTTCAAGATCACGTTAGGCCTAATCGCGTTAGGCTTGGCGCGACGGGGTGGTCACAACCAGCCCATCAAGGTCGTCGCGCACCTTGATTTGGCACGATAGGCGGGAATTCGGCCGCACCTCGAAAGCGAAGTCGAGCATGTCCTCTTCCATTGGCGAAGGTTCGCCGACCTTCTCGCGCCAGGCCTCGTCGATATAGACGTGGCAAGTCGAGCAGGCGCAAGCGCCGCCGCATTCCGCCTCAATCTCGGGAACCCCGTGATTGATAGCCGTCTCCATAACGGTGGAACCAACCTCGCCGTCGACGGTGCGCGCAGTGCCTGCGGAATCGATATAGGTGATTTTGACCATAGGGGAACCACCGGTCGACGATTTCGGCTTGGGGAACGCCGGCGGGAATCGCGATATTGCGGCGGCACGGTTCTACCGGCTCGCGGCGGAATGCGCCAGCGGGCCCTCTATCCGCAGCAAAACCGCGTCTATGCCCAGGCGTGGCCCCAACCTGGCCTCATTGTTGTCAGCACAATGGCGCTTGCGCCTCGGTCGGCAAAATGGGGGAAGGCTGATCAAGCCGTTAACGATGATTAAAAGGTCGTTACCGACCGGGTTTTCTTTGATCTGCCAGACCGATAGGATGCCCGCTGGTGGTGCGGCATGGGGCTTTTTTGGGGAGTCCCTTAACGAGCGAACGACGACCGAGCACGCGCTTCTGCGCGGGCGGAAGGTCATGTCTGAGCGCTCCTTGTAACTAAATGGGCCGTCCTGGGCAGGCGTAACACGCGAGGCGACGACCGAAATGGCCAATTACCCGAAAAAAATGAACGATCCGACCGAAGCTGCGCTGTCGGCGATCCAGGAAGCGCTCAACGTCCACGAAGAAGACGAGCAGCCCGCGAGCCCCGCGCCCACGCCAGACCTTTTCACAACCCCGGCCGAGAGCCCGCAGCAGGTCGCCGACACCGTCGCCACCAAAGAACAATCCGAGAAGGCTCCAAGCGCGGGCGATGTCGCGGACGTTGCCGGTCGCGCCGCCAATGACGACCAGCAATCGATCGGCCAAATCCTTCATGCCTTGCAGCGTCGTCCAGCCCGTTCATCCTACTTTGTCGCCGCGCTGTTTTCCGGAGCCTGGATCATCGGCTGCCTTGGCCTTTCGCTGGCCTATTTGTCGGACCTGCATACCGCGCTCGGCACCGGACGCTCGCCGGTGGCGCTGGTCATCGGTCTCGGCGCCGCGGCATTGCTGCCGATTATTTTCTTTTTCGGCGTCGCCCACATGGCCTGGCGCGCGCAGGAACTGCGTCTGATCACGCAGTCCATGGCGCGGGTGGCGATGCGGCTCGCCGAACCGGAGGGCGTGGCGCGCGATTCGATCGTCACTGTCGGTCAGGCGATCCGGCGCGAGGTCGCGGCCATGGGCGACGGCGTCGAACGTGCGCTGGCGCGCGCCAGCGAACTGGAAGCGCTGGTGCAAAGCGAAGTCGCCGCGCTTGAGCGAACCTACAGCGACAACGAAGTGCGGATTCGCGGGCTTCTTCAGGAACTCGGCAATCAGCGCGACACGCTGGTGGGTCAGGCCGAGCACGTCCGTTCCGCGCTCGGCAATGTCCAGATCGATCTGACACAGGACCTGTCCACGATCAGCGATCTCGTGGGCCAGCAGGTCAATGAAGCAGCTCAGCGCATAACCCAGTCGCTTTCGGAAAAAGGCGAACACATCACTGCGACGCTCGCGCAAATCGGCGACAATATGGTTCAACAATTGAGCCAGCGCGGCGGTGACATGCTCGATCGCCTGGAGGCAGCGAGCGAGGAGACATCACGCGCGATCGCGCTCGCAAGCGATCGCCTGTCGTCCAACCTCGACTTTAAGACTAATCACATCGGCGAAGAATTTGCCGAGATCGCCAATGGCCTCGAAGACATGATGGCGGCGCGGCTCGATCGTGTCGCCGAGAACTTCTCGGAAAAATCGCTTGGTGTGGTCGATTTGATGGTCGGCAGATCGCAGGCGCTGACCGACGCCATCGTCGAAACCTCAAATCAGCTCGCCGAAGCCATCGCCACGCGGGCCGATGAGGTCAACAGCACGCTTAAGACATCGGGTGAATCGCTGTTGCTCGGCCTCGACCTGCGCGGCGGCGAGGTAGCGACGAAGCTTGAACAAGCGGGCGGTCAGGTCACCCAAGCCATGATCGCGCGCAGTGCCGCGCTCACCGATGCACTCCGTGAAGCCGCCGAGCATGTCACCGGCGTGGTTGCGACGCGAAGCGATGCGCTCAAGGAGATGCTGCAGACGCGTCTTTCCGCCTTCGAGGAAATGTTTAGCCATACCGGCACCGCGCTCGGCGAAAAGATCTCGCGCGATTCATCGACGCTCGGCAATCTCATCACCCGGCACCTCGCCGAGTTCGATCGCACCGTGAAGACCTACGGCGCGGAGTTGGTCGAGCGCCTAGGCGCGCGCACCCAGGACGTTTCCGAATCTATGCGCAGTTATCTCGATAGCTTCGACAACCGCGTCACGTCCAAAGCGAACGAAGTCAGCAGCACGCTGGACCAGCGTCTCTCCCGCTTCCAGGAGACGATCGAAAGCCGTTCCGACGCGCTGACGAATGCGCTGTCAACCCGCGTTGGCGAGGTCGGCAAAACCCTCGCTGAAGGCGGCAAAGAGGTCATCACGGCTCTCGACAAGCGCATTACCGACGTGACCACACTAATCGATACGCGCGCGGCCAAGCTCGGCGACACGATCGGCGAGCGGATCGCGACGATCGACGCCACGCTTGGCAAAAACGCCCTGGAGGTTGTTGGCGCGCTGGACAATCGTGTCGCGCATTTGGAGCAGCTTTTGATCGGGCGGGCGGAAGCGGTCGTTCAGCAGATGGAAGTCCGCAGTCGCGCCGCGGCCGACTTGCTCAATTCGCGGCTCGAACAGCTTTCCGACTCGATCAAGACCAACTCTACCGCCGCCGAGCGCGCGCTGACCCAGCTCGCGGCGAATACCACCGAAGCGCTCGGCAAGAGCGCAGCGGCAAGCACAGCGGCCACGGAAGCCCTCAACCGCAGCGCCGCTGAAGCGACCGTCTCGCTTAACCGCAGCGCCGGCGCGCTCAGTAACACGATTGTCAAAAACGCAACCTCCGCCAACGAGGCGATCGGCAAGGCCGCCGCGACCGCCGCGGAGCTTCTCGCCAAGACTTCGCAATCCGCCACCGATGCGATCACCAGAACGACCGCGACCACCGCGGAGATGCTCGCCAAGACCTCGCAGTCGAGCAGCGATGCAATTGTCCGCAGCGCCGGCGATGCCGAGCGCAAGCTGATCAGCATGAGCACCGAGGTTTCGCGTAACATCGTCAGCAAGGCCAACGAGATCAACAGCGCGCTGACGGAGCGTGTCGACGACATGGCAAAGACCCTCGACGAAAAGTCGAGCACGCTGATTTCGACGTTGTCGAACAAGGGCGACCAGTTTGCCGGCCAGGTCGAACGCATCACCGAGCAGACGGTGAAGGCGATCGATGCCAAGGGCTTCGTCTTCACTCAGACAATGACGGACAAGAGCGAAGAGATTGCCCGTTTGATCAACGACGCCAGCCTGAACGCGACGGCGGCGGTTACCCGCACACTGGGACAAATGCAGGAAGGTGCCCAAGGCGTTACCGAGGCGGCCAAATCGAGCATTGTACGCACGCTCGAGGAACTGCAGCGCACGACGACGGGTGCGATCGAGGAATCCAAGCAGACCGCAGCGGCGACTCTGGCCGAGATGATGGAGACGCACACGATGCTGCGCTCCGATTCAACCGCCCTGTTCGAGCGTCTGCGCGAAGCGAACATTCTGCTGCAGGAAGTGCTCAGCGGCGCCCATGAAAACATGAGCTCGATCGAGCACACGATGGCGACTCGCGTGTCGGAATTCGTCGCTGCCATGACCGATCTGAGCAGCAAGACCGGTGCGACCACGTCCAAAGTGGAACAGCACCTCGGCAACTTCAACACGGTCACAGGCAAGGTGCTCGGCGATCTCGGCGATCTCGCCAACCAGTTCAGTTCGCATGGTCGAACGCTTGCCGATGCCGTTGCGGTGCTGGAGAGCGGCAACCGCCGCACCGAGGAAACGATCGCGCAGCGTCAAGCGACCGTCGAGTCGCTGGTTTCCACTCTGGATACCCGCGCCGAAGATTTCGGCCAGCGGCTGGCGCGCTTCTCCGCGCTGTTGGATGAGTCGCTGCAAACCGCGACCACCCGGGCCCGTGAAATCGCCGGTTTGATCGCACAAACCAGCAACGAGAGCGTGCAGACGATCGAGCAGCAATACGAGTTGGTCCGCAAGACTTCGGAGGAAGAGCGCAGCCGCACCAGCGACGCGCTCACCGCGGCCTATGATGAGGCCTTTACGCAGGTGCAAAGCATGTTCACCGAGTCGACCGCGCGCTTCAGCGAAGTCATGCACGGCATGAAGCAGATGGCGGCGGAAATGCAGCAGGAACTCGAGGCGACGCGCGAGCAATTGCGACGCGGCGTCCTCGAACTGCCGCAGGAAACGGCGGAGAGCACGGCACAGATGCGGCGCGTGATCGTCGATCAGATCGAAGCGCTCGCCGAACTCAATCGGATCGTCGCCCGCCACGGGCGGGCGCTGGATGCCGTCGAGCCCGTGCGCCGCGACGTCGAGCCGCTTTACGCCTCCGGCGGCGGGCGCGCGCAAGCGCGACCAGTGCGCGCCGACAATGCCGCACCCCAACAGCCGGTGCGTGATATCACCGGCGCGCCGACGCGACGCGCGAGCCCGCCCACACTCAGCCCCGTCCCTGGCGGCAAGGATGACGGCAAAGGCCGCAACGGCGGCTGGCTTTCCGAACTCCTGACCCGCGCCTCTCGCGAAGGAGGCCCGCAGGGCGCACCGGCCACGCCCGCGGAGGCTCCCCGCGCCGACGACACCTCAGCACGCGACAGCGTCGAGTCGCTTGACGCGCTTTCGGTCGACATCGCCCGGATGATCGACAATGACGCAGCGGCCGACCTGTGGGAGCGCTATAAGCGCGGCGAGCGCGGCGCGTTTACGAAACGGCTCTACACCGCCCAAGGGCAACGGGCGTTCGAAGAAATACGCGGCAAATATCGTTCCGATCCGGACTTCCGGCAGACCGTCGAGCACTACATTCATGAGTTCGAACGGCTGCTTGACGACGTCTCGCGCGGCGATCGCGGGCCGGCCGTAGCGCGGAACTATCTGACCTCCGATACCGGCAAGGTCTACACGATGCTGGCGCACGCCGCCGGCCGCTTCGACTAGGGTCAGAACTCATTATCCCCGTGAGCCGCGTTGCGGCCACGGCGATAATGAGTTTTGACCCTGAGCTTCGCAGCGTCCCCCCAACGGCGCCAACTGGGCGCCGAATGGCCTTGCTTGCGGCGCGACTGGAGCGTTACCGTTGCGGCTGATGAGCGCCGTGGACGACCCGCTCGCATTGCCGACCGCCGCAGACGTCGATGAGGCGGCCCGCCGACTGGCGGGCGTCGCCCTGCACACGCCGCTTTTGACCTCGGCTGCGCTCGACGCGATGACCGGCGGCCGCATTTTCCTGAAAGCCGAGACCTTGCAGCGCACCGGCTCGTTCAAGTTCCGCGGCGCCTACAACAAGCTTGCTGCCATGCCAAAGGATCAGCGCGCCGGCGGCGTCGTGGCCTATTCCTCCGGCAATCACGCACAGGGCGTCGCCGCCGCGGCACAGCTTCTCGGGATGCCCTGCGTCATCGTGATGCCGCGGGACGCACCGCGCGCCAAACGGGAACGCACGGCGGCATTCGGCGCCGAAATCGTGTTTTACGATCGCCTGCGCGACGATCGCGAGACGATTGCTGCCGAGATTGCCGCCCGCCGCGGCGCGGTTTTGGTGCCGCCTTATGATGATGCATTGATCATCGCCGGCCAGGGCACGGCGGGACGCGAGATCGTGGACGATCTGGGCGCGATCGGCCTTGTTCCCGAAATCGTAGTAGTGACCGCCTCCGGCGGAGGGCTGACCGCCGGGATCGCGTTAGCAATTAAGTCGCGCGTTCCGTCCGCCCTGCTCTACACGGCCGAGCCGCAAGGCTTCGACGATCACGCGCGCTCGTTTCGCAGCGGCCGGCGTGAAGAGAATGCCAGCCTGACCGGCACTATTTGCGACGCATTGATGGCGCGCATGCCAGGCAAGCTCACTTTTGCGATCAATCACTCGCTGGTGGGCGCGGGCGTAGCGGTGAGCGACAATGAGGTCGCCGCCGCTGTCGCGTTTGCTTTCGCCGAATTGAAGCTTGTGGTCGAACCAGGCGGCGCCGTCGCGCTCGCGGCCGTGATGCATGGCAAAGTCGATGTCAGGAATAAAGTTGCCGTCGCCGTGCTGTCCGGCGGTAATGTCGATCCGGAGGTATTTTCTCGGCTCGTCGCCTGACCCCCTCGCGCTGGGCCGCGGCCACGGCGATAACGGGTTTTGACCTTAGGCTCCCGCTCCCGGCATGAAGCAGCGGATCTGAGTGGTCCCGTCGGCATCGCGATAGGGCCACACGACCGCCGGGCCGAAACGGTTAGGCTCCGTTATGAGCGCTGAATCCGGGACCACGACCCACTGCCCGTCGAGCCGGACACGATAACGTCCGTCCTGGCTATCCCAATCAACATTTTCGACTTTGACGCCGTCGGCGAACGAACAGCACAGGCCCTTTTTGCTGGCGAGCTGGTCGAACCAGGGCTTTAGGGGAGAGTTGGCGTACCGACCGTCATCACGTGCCGATACGCCGGCAGCAGACACCGACATGCACAACGCCACTGCAACCAAAGCGGTAAGTCTGTGCATAATGGCCTCCAGATGATCGCATTTTGCGGACCTGACATGAGGGCCCGGCAGACCCGGAGAACTCCGCACATCGCCTACACCTCGCTTGCACTGTTTTGCTGAGTAACCTTCAAGCCGCTGCAGCAAATTCAGCGTTGTGTCTGATACGCGACAATTCGAGAACTCAACGAGTCATCAAAGACGGCAACGCGAAGCGCCGCTAAAGTTTCCACTGCAGCACAGCAGCAACCAGACGAGGCGATGAGCTCACTGAACGCGCACAACGCGGCACCCGGATCGGTCTTTTCGCCGATCGTGTCGCTGTCCGGAGAATGCGACGCTCACGACCTAGACTGCGAACGACTGCTTCGATCAGCGCAGCGACAGCAAGCACGCGACAGTCGCTTGCCGCTGGCGAGTTTCACTTAAAGACTGGCGGGTGCTTTCAGTCGCAAGTCACCGCCGCGCGCACGGCCCTCGTCGTTCGCAACGTCAGGCCAGTTGAGTCTCGTCCGGCCAACGGAAGCAACCCGCCGAACGTCCCATCCCTTTGAGCGACTCACCAAGTATAAGGCAGGTTGGCCCAACCGAACAGTCGCGCGCCAATTCAAACCGTGAAGATAAGCGGAATCGTGCATGACGTTGGTGAACCGCGCCGCGGCTCATCCCCACAAGGCCGGCTCGGCGGGATGAACGATACTGCCCTCATAGCGCAGGCCGTGCGGGCGATCTTCGGCGAGAAGCAGCGGCCCGTCCAAGTCCACGACGCGAGCCCGCTGCGCCACAAGCATGGCCGGCGCCATGGCCAGCGAGGTCGCCACCATGCATCCGACCATAATGTCGAAGCCGCGCCGTTCGGCTTCCGCCGCAAGCGCCAGCGCCTCGGTCAAGCCGCCGGCTTTGTCGAGCTTGACGTTGATCGCATCGTATTTGCCGCTGATCGCACCGAGCGAAGCCCGATCGTGGACACTCTCGTCGGCGCAGACCGGGATCGGCCGCCTGATCTGCGCCAGCGCGGCGTCGCGGCCCTCCGGTAACGGCTGCTCGATCAGCGTCACGCCGGCTTGCGCGCAGGCGGCGAGATTGCGTTCAAGCTCGTCTTCGCTCCATCCTTCATTGGCGTCGACGATGAGTTCGGCCTTGGGCGCGGCGCGCCGCACGGCGGCGATGCGCTCGGTGTCGTCACGGCCACCGCCGAGTTTTACTTTGAGCAGGGGTCGGCTTGCGGCGCGCGCCGCGGCGTCTGCCATAGCCTCAGGTTTGTCGAGCGAGATGGTATAGGCCGTCATCACCGACTTTGGCGCTGGCAATGCCGCCAAGTCGTGGGCGGGGCGGCCGGCCTGTTTGGCAGCAAGATCCCAAAATGCGCAGTCCAGCGCGTTGCGCGCCGCGCCGGACGGCATCGCGGTTTGCAGCCCGATCCGGTCGAGCCCGCCGCGCAGCGCAGCGCCAATCGCCTCGATCGTCGCAGCCACACCTTCCGGTGTTTCGCCGTAGCGGAGATAGGGAACCGCTTCGCCACGGCCGCGATGGCCGGCGCGTTCGAGCTCCGCGACCACCACCACGGCTTCGGTTTTACTGCCGCGGCTGATCGTGAAGGCGCGCTGCAGCCCCCAGCGCTCGATCCGTACCGTCAGAATCATGGAATGGATTATACGCGCCTACCAAGCCGACCGGCGAGCGCTGCGAAATTTGAACCGTGCTCAGCCGGGTATCGCGAGGTGGCTTGGTCAGGCGGCGATACCGGTGCGCTCCTCGAACGGCGAGAGCGGCTCGTCCTCCTCCACGGGCGGCGGCAGCAGCTCGGGGTGATCCGACCAGCTGATGATTTCGAAGCGCCCGTCGCCGTGCTCGGCAAGCGCGGTGCAGCTTTCGACCCAGTCACCGCAATTCATGTAGCGAATGCCGAAATTCTCGTGAATGACCGCATGATGAATATGGCCGCAGATCACGCCGTCGACGCGACGCCGCCGCGCTTCTTCCGCCAATGTCTGCTCGAATGCGCCAATATAGTTCACCGCGTTCTTGACCTTGTGTTTGGCCCACTGCGACAGCGACCAATAGCGGAAACCCAACCGCCGCCGGACGGCATTGAAATAGCGGTTGATGAGGATCGCAAAATCGTAAGCGGTATCGCCGAGCAGCGCCAGCCAGCGCGCGTGCTTGACCACCATGTCGAACACATCGCCGTGCACCACGAGATAGCGCCGCGCATCGGCGGCTTCGTGGATTGCCGTCTCAACCACTTCGATGCCGCCGAAATGGGTCCCGTAATAGTCGCGTAGAAACTCGTCGTGATTGCCGGGCAAATAGACGATTCGTGAACCCTTGCGCGCCTTGCGCAGAAGCTTCTGGACGACGTCATTGTGATGCTGCGGCCAAAACCAACCAGAGCGCAACTGCCAACCGTCGACGATATCGCCAACCAGATAAATGGTTTCGGCGTCGTGATAGCGCAAAAAATGGAGGAGCTGTTCGGCTTGGCAACCGCGCGCACCGAGATGCACATCCGAGATAAACAGAGTACGAAAGTTCTTTGTACCGTGCTCGGATGTCACCGACCGAATTCTCGCGCCTAGTTCAATCGAATCAGGGTTATAGAGTTACTCCATTGCAGCAGCATGACAGCAATCGTTAACGCGCGACTCTTCGCGGCGCTAACGCACTTCTAGAATGCGCGCCTGCAGAGTCACAACCCTGTCATGGCGGTTAACTAACTGTCGCCGACGATGCCGAGCCTGATTCTCACCGTCGCCATCTTCTGCGTTCTTTTTGCTGCGGTTCAGATCACCAGCATCGCGCTTGCGATCGTCAGGTTGCGTCGGAAGGCGCCGCCTCACCTTGGCGATTACGCGCCGGTCAGCCTGGTGCGACCGCTGTGCGGAATCGACAACTACGCCGCGGACACGCTGCGATCCACGTTCGAGCTCGACTATCCGCGTTATGAAATATTATTTTGCATAACTGATGCGGCCGACCCCGTTCTCCCGCTGGTTAAAGGCTTGATTGCCGCCTACCCCACGGTCGACGCGCGCTTGCTGATCGGCGACGACCGCGTGAGCGGAAATCCCAAACTCAATAATGTGGTCAAGGGCTGGCGCGCCGCATCGCACGATTGGATCGTTATCGCCGACAGCAACGTGCTGATGCCGCGCGATTACATCCAGCGCCTGTTCGCCAGCTGGCGCGCTGACACCGGGCTTGTCGCCTCCCCGCCGATCGGCTCGCATCCGCGGGGATTTTGGGCGCAGATCGAATGCGCCTTCCTCAACACCTATCAGGCGCGCTGGCAATACATCGTCGATGGTTTTGGCAGAGGCTTCGCCCAGGGCAAGACCATGCTGTGGCGGCGCGCCGATCTCGAGCGCGCAGGCGGCATTGAGGCGCTCGGCAGGGAAGTCGCCGAAGACGCCGCAGCGACCAAAATCGTGCGTGACGTGGGCCTCAAGGTGCGTCTGGTGGACCGGCCGCTGGCGCAGCCGCTCGGCCGGCGCAGCGCCGGCGAGGTCTGGAATCGCCAATTGCGCTGGGCGCGGCTGCGCCGCGCCAGCTTTTTCATCTATTTCTTGCCCGAAATTCTCACGGGCGGCGTGCTGCCGATGATTTGCGCGGCAATCTTGGCCCACGCCTTCGGCTGGCCGGTATTACTTTTCATCACGGCGTTCGCGCTCCTCTGGTATGGCAGCGAAATGGCGCTCGCGGCGGCGAGCGGATGGCATGTCTCGCCGCTCCACCCGCTCTATGGATTGATCCGCGATCTGATGCTGCCGGCGCTCTTTGTCGCCGCGCTGCGCGGCAATGATTTCATCTGGCGGGGCAACGCGATGCAGGTCGAGCGCATGCGGCCGATCCGGATGGCGGCACCGCTGCGGCCGCGTATGCAGGAGCTTGCCGCGATAAGCCGAAAACGCTTGCGTGCATTGCGCGCGCGAGCATCTTGAAGCCGCCGCTCAGCCTGCCCCACTTGCTTCCCGCACCGCGCGGTCTGCAATAGCCTCGATCGCTGCCGCATCGGCCGGGAAGTCAGCCGCAATCCACGCCTGTTCGGCCGCCCGCATAACCGCTCCTAAAGCCGGTCCTGCGGCAAAACCGCGAGCCATGAAATCAGCCGCCTTGAGCGGAAATTCCGGCGCGTTCCAGGTCCGCGGCAGTTCGGCGAGAGCGCGCCAGGCGCGATCCGCGGCGCTCGCAGCGGATCGCGACCACGCCACCAGCACCTGGTCGGCGAAATGTTGCGGACCCAGCCGGTATAGCAGCGCGCGTGCAGACACGCCGCCGAGTTCGGGCGACACTCGCCACCATCGTTCCAGCGCGGTCAATCTCTCGGCATCGGCATTGGATAGACGCAGCCGTTGCGCAAGGCGCTCACCGTCCTCGGCGACCCAGACGCCGAGCGCGCCGAGCCGTCGCACCGGATCGGGTTCGGCTCCGATCGCCACTTCGACTTTGACCATGTTTTCGAAGCTCGCGAGCAAAGCAACTCCGCCCAGCACACAACCGAGCAAGCCGATTTCGGTCATCAGCGCCAGCGTTGGCGCAGCGTGCGGAGCGAGCAACAATTTCAATAATTCGGTTCTTATCCGCTCGCGCGACAGCGAGTCGATTCCAGTCCGCCCGCGGATGCAGGCGTGCAAGCCCTCGGGATCGGGCATGCCCTCGCCGTACCATGCGTGAAAACGGAAGAAGCGCAGGATGCGCAGATAATCCTCGGCGATGCGCTGCGCCGGATCGCCGATAAAGCGGACCCGGCGCGCGGCGAGGTCGGCGAGACCCTCGACATAATCGTGCAGCTCACCGTCCGCCGACAGCGACAGCGCATTGATCGTGAAATCGCGCCGCATGGCATCGGCAACCCAATCCCGGCCGAACACGACCTTGGCCTTGCGGCCATAGGTTTCGACGTCGCGCCGCAACGTGGTCACTTCGAACGGTTTGCCGGCAATCAGGACGGTGACGGTGCCGTGTTCGATGCCGGTGGGAACGGCTTTCCAGCCCGAAGCTTCGACGCGTCGCACGACCTCGTCCGGCAACGCCGTCGTCGCAATATCGATTTCATGAACTGGCAGGCGCAGCAGCGCGTTGCGAACGGCGCCGCCGACGATGCGCGCTTCTTCGCCATTGCGGTCGAGAAGCTTGAGCAGCGGCGCTGCTTCGCCGCGCACGAGCCAGACGGCATCGCCCAGAGAGTCGCGCTTGCTCACCGCGTCGTCCCCGGTACGAACTTGCCGTTTTCGATATGCGCCGGAACGTAAGTCGAGCCTGGCGGAGCCCCGGAAAACTGCGCGAAAATGACAAAGCTGCCGAGCATCAGAACAAATCCCGCGATCCCAAGCGCAGCGACGCGTCGAATGCTCCAAGCCGATGGCTGCAGCACGCCTTTCGGCGTCACCACGAGCAAGGCGGCATAGATGACGAACGGCGCGATAAACAATCCGATCTCAATCAGTATCGGCCGGATCATGCGCCATAAACCCGTTCATATAGATTCCGTAGAATACCCGCGGTGATGCCCCAAATGTAGCGGTTCTGATAAGGGATTGCGTAATAATCGCGTGCAAAACCGTTCCAATCGCGCGTCTTGCGCTGGTGATTGCCCGGCGTCATCAGAAATTTCAGCGGCACTTCGAACGTCTCGGTCACTTCCTGCGGATTGAGCAACAGAGCGAAATCAGGCTTGACCCGCGCCACCGTCGGCAGAATACGAAAACCGGAGAAGGTCAGATAAAGATCGAGGTAGCCGATCGGTTCGATCAACGCCGGTGCAAGACCGGTCTCTTCGCGCGCTTCACGCAGCGCCGCGGCCACCGGGCTTTCGTCCGCCGGATCGATCTTGCCGCCGGGAAACGCGACCTGGCTGGCGTGGCTCGCAAGCTCCGCCGTGCGCAAGGTCAGGAGCACGGTCGGCTCACTGCGGTCGATGATTGGAACGAGCACCGCGGCGGGTCTTGTCGCCTTGACGCCCGCGCGCAGCCAGATTTCTGGATTGAGATCGAGATCGCCGCGCGCGCCCTGGGCTGCTGGGTCGGTCAAAGCTGGCGGCACTTCAAGGGTGAGCCGCTCGCGCGCGCGATCAAAGAAATCGCCGATTGCGACGGTGTCTGTGCTGTCGGCTCGCTCGTTCACGCCAAATCCTTCACCTGATCGGCAGGCGCCATCGGGAAAAAAACGTCCATCGACGTGACACCGAACATCGGCCTATCCGCGATCTCGCGTTCTTCGCCGAGCGCGACAAGGTCGAAGAACAGCGATCGCGTCACCTTGGCCCACAGGCCGCGGCGCACATGCAGATAGGGTTTGAGGCCTCCGGTCCCCGGCTCGGGATCGAAGCGCAATTCATGCGCTGACCCGCAGGCGATCCACTCGTCGACATTGGTCCGAAAGTTGAGCACCTTTCCAGCATCGCCATCTGCCACTTTCAGCTCGACGGCGACAAACGGCGCGTCCTCAACTTGGATACCGCATTTCTCCACCGGCGTGACCAGGAAGTACTCGTCGCCTTCGCGCTTGAGTACGGAAGCGAACAACTTGACCAGGGCAGGCCGGCCAATCGGCGTCTTGAGATAGTACCAGGTGCCGTCCGCCGCGATGCGCATATCGAGGTTGCCGCAGAATGGCGGGTCCCACAGTTCGACCGGGGGCAGGCGCCGGCCCGCTTCAGCTAGCGCGCCTGTGATCGAGTCCAGGCCGAATTGCCCTTCCTTCGCCATGGTTTGCCGTGACTTTGAAGCTTAAGACATCAGCGCCGGCATGGTCATTGTGACCTCGAGTTTGCCGATCGCTATCCGGGTAGCAGCTAAACCTCAGTTGTGTTCCGGTGGCTTACGAATCAGCGCAAAATCTGCATCGGGCAGATGGCGCATATGTTGCATCTCATAAGCCGAAACGGGGTACAAATGCGTTGTCGTTCATTCATGTGACGCGAATCTGATCGGTGCAACGCTCAAAAGCAAGGAGTTGGCCATGCCCGCTGCTGGCGGAGAAGGGCTCGAAAAGATCGAAGACATGATCGTGCGTGCGGCGGAGTCCACCGCGGCGCATGTGCGCGCCGCCAAAGCAGCAATCGGCACGGTCATATTCGGTCAGGAAAAGGTCCTCGAGCAGGCGCTGGTTACCATACTGTCCGGCGGTCACGCCCTTCTGCTTGGCGTGCCGGGTTTGGCGAAGACGAAGCTTGTCGACACCATGGGCACCGTGCTCGGTCTTGACGCGCGGCGAATTCAGTTCACGCCCGATCTCATGCCATCGGACATTCTCGGCACCGAAGTGCTGGAGGAGAGCCAGACCGGCAAGCGCAGCTTTCGTTTCATCTCCGGCCCGGTATTTGCCCAGCTTCTCATGGCCGACGAAATCAACCGCGCCAGTCCTCGCACCCAATCGGCGCTGCTGCAAGCAATGCAAGAACAACACGTGACGGTCGCAGGCACCAGACACGATCTTCCCAAGCCATTCCATGTCCTCGCCACGCAGAACCCTCTCGAGCAGGAAGGCACTTACCCGCTTCCGGAAGCGCAGCTCGATCGTTTCCTGATGGAAATCGATGTCGGCTATCCAGATCGCGAAGCGGAGCGGAGGATCCTGTTCGAGACCACCGGCTCCGAAGAAACACGGCCGAAGCCGGCGATGACGGCCGACGAGCTGATGGCGGCGCAGCGCTTGGTGCGCAGGCTTCCAGTCGGCGATTCCGTCGTCGAGGCTATTCTGGCGCTGGTGCGATCCGCGCGTCCGGGCGCCGATGGCGGCGGTGACGCCAAACTCATTGCTTGGGGACCAAGCCCGCGTGCGAGCCAGGCGCTGATGCTCGCGGTGCGCGCCCGCGCGTTGCTCGACGCCCGGCTGGCGCCCTCCATTGACGACGTCGTCGAACTGGCTGAGCCCATTCTTAAGCACAGGATGGCGCTCACCTTCACGGCGCGCGCCGAAGGCGAAACGATCGAAGCCGTGATCGGACGATTAAAGGCGCGGATCGGATAGGCCGATGGCAACGGAGACCCCGTCTCCATATTCGCGCTCGCCACAGCGCACATACCATGACGGTGCGGCGGTCGCCCGAGCGTCCGGCGAAGGTCGCACGCTCGCAGCCAGCATGCCGCGGCTTATCCTCGAAGCGCGTCGCGTGGCGGCCACAGTAATCCACGGCTTGCACGGACGTCGCCGCGCTGGACCTGGCGAGAATTTCTGGCAGTACCGGCGCTTTGTTTCCGGCGAGCCCGCCTCAAGAGTCGATTGGCGGCGGTCGGCGCGCGACGACCATCTTTACGTGCGCGAGCAGGAATGGGAAGCGGCGCATACGGTCTGGATCTGGCCCGATCGTTCGCCCTCGATGTATTTTGCCTCATCGCTCGTGCGCGACAGCAAACTGTATCGGACGCTCGTCATCACGCTTGCCCTTGCCGAGGTCCTGGTCGAAGGCGGCGAGCGCGTCGGAATTCCAGGCTTGATGCGTCCGACCGGCAGCCGCAACGTCATCGAGCGGATCGTCCAGGCCATTGTGGTGGATCGCGACGAGCGTACGAGCCTGCCGCCGAATTTCGCGCCCTCCCCGCTCGCCGAGGTGGTTTTGTTCTCGGACCTCTGGAGCGATATTGCCGAGGTGCGGCGAACCATCGCGCAGCTCTCCGGCAGCGGTACCCAGGGCCACATTGTGCAGGTCGTCGATCCGGCGGAAGAGACATTTCCCTATTGGGGGCGGATCGAATTCATCGAGCCGGAAGACGGCAGACGCATCACCGCGGGTCGAGCCGAGACTTGGCGCGCCGATTACACCGCGCAAATCGCGCAGCACCGCGCCGCGATCCGCAGCGAGACCGACCGCCTCGGCTGGAGCTTCAGCATCCATCGGACCGACCGTCCCGCGAGTGAGCTGCTACTGGCGTTGCACGCCCGCATCGGCGCCGGTGCAGTCTATGGACGGATGCAACCGCAGGCGCCCAAACGATCGGCGGTATCGCCATGATAAGCGCCCTTTCGCTCGGCTTTACCGAACCGCTGGTGCTCACCGGGCTGATCACCTTGCCGGCGCTGTGGTGGTTATTGCGCCTAATCCCGCCGCGCCCGCGCCGCATCGATTTTCCCCCAACAAGGCTTCTCTTCGCGATCGCGCCGAGGGAGGAAACGCCGGCCCGCACGCCGTGGTGGCTCACGCTTTTGCGGCTTGCGCTCGCCGCTACGATCATCGTCGCAGCCGCCGGCCCGCTTTGGCATCCGCCGCTGGCCGCGACCAAGACGCGTGCGCCGCTTGTGATCCTATTCGACGACGGCTGGACGGCGGCAAGCACGTGGGAGGCGCGGCTGCGCACCGCCGACGACATCGTTATGCGCGCAGCGGACGGCCGGCGCGCGGTGGCGCTGCTACCGCTGTCCCAGGGACCGCGTGACATTTCGCTCGAAACCGCCGACTCGGCGCGGGTGCGGCTGCAGCAAATCAAGCCGGTCCCCTATCGCGTCGACCGCGCCGAGGCTCTGCCATCGCTGTCACGTTTCCTCTCGACCGATCCCGAAATCGAACTGGTCTGGCTTTCTGATGGAATCGATCTCGGCAACGGCGCGGCCTTTGTCACCAACCTGGAGCAAACGGTCGGTCAACATCCGCTTACGATCGTCACCGGTGGAATCCCCCAGCCGCGCGCACTCAATAGCGCCGAGAATGCGGCCGGCGCCTTGGCTGTGAAGGTCCTGCGCGCGACGCCCGGTGCAAACGACGCCGGCACGGTGCGAGCGCTCGATCTGAAGGGGCTGCCGCTGGGTGAAGCACAATTTACTTTCAACGCTGCCGATCGGGAAACCGAAGCGCGGTTTGAACTGCCGGTCGAACTGCGTAATGAGATTGCGCGACTGGAAATTGCCGGCGAGCGGTCCGCGGGTGCGGTCCAGCTTTTGGATAAACGGTCGCGCCGCCGCACCGTCGGCATCGTCTCCGGCGCGAACGCCGACGTCGCCGAGCCGCTGCTGTCATCGAGCTATTACCTGCAGCGCGCACTTGAGCCATTTGCCGATGTGCGCCTGACGCAAGGGGAATCGCCGGCCGATGCCGTGTCGCATTTTCTCGACCAAAATCTGCCAATGCTGGTCCTTACCGATGTCGGCAATGTCGGCGACGCGCACGATCGACTTGCTCGCTGGGTTGAAGACGGCGGCGTTTTGGTGCGGTTCGCCGGTCCGCGGCTTGCCGCGTCCGAGGACGACCTTGTGCCCGTCAGGTTGCGTCGCGGCGGTCGCATTCTCGGCGGCAGCCTGAGCTGGGACAAACCGCAACCGCTGGCGGCGTTCTCGCGCGACAGTCCGTTCGGCGGCCTGCCCGTGCCCAACGACGTGACCGTCACCCGCCAAGTGCTCGCCGAGCCGGATGCGACGCTCGGCGACAATACTTGGGCGACGCTCGCTGACGGTACGCCGCTCGTCACCGCGGCGCATCGCGGCAAGGGCCTGCTCGTCCTGTTTCATGTTACCGGCGATACGCGCTGGTCCGACCTGCCGCTGTCCGGCGCCTTTGTCGACATGCTCAAGCGAATTGTCGCACTGTCCGGCACGACCGCGGTCACCGAGGGCGCGGCCGCAGCAAGCAAGAATGCACGCGCCGTCGCCGCGCCGAGCCATATCCTGGATGGCTTCGGCAGCTTCGTCGCGCCGCCGCCGACCGCACGGCCGGTGCCGGAAGATTTTGTCGGCAGCGCCACGCGCGATCATCCGCCCGGATTCTATGGGCCCCCTGAGAGCCTTTTTGCGGTCAACACGTTGGCCGGCGGCGATCGCCTCGCCGCGCTTGATTTTTCGCCGCTCGTCAACGCCAGTCGTGAAGTCTACCGCACCAGCGAACCGCAGGATTTGCGCGGCCCAGTGCTGCTTGCGGCCATCGCTTTGCTGTTGCTCGACTCGATTGTTGTCTTGTTCCTGGGCGGCGGCATTCAGCGCCTCATCCCGCGGCGTTTGCCTGCCGCATCGGCGTCCATTCTCGTCCTCATCATTCTGACGCTGACATGCGCGAGCGCCTATGCCCAGAAATCACCGACGAATGTGCCGCAATCGGCGCTTGAAACCAAACTTGCCTATGTCATCACCGGAAATGCCGACGTCGATGCCATCAGCAAGGCCGGGCTTTCGGGGCTTACACTATTTCTCGCGCAGCGCACCGCACTCGAGCCCGGCGATCCGATCGGGCTCGACATCGCCCGTGACGAGCTTGTGTTTTATCCGTTGATCTATTGGCCAATCGTGCCCGGCGCGCCGCGGCCCTCCGATGCCGCGCTCAAGCGCATCGATGCCTACATGAAAGCCGGCGGCACCGTGCTGTTCGACACCCGCGATGCGGTCGTCGCGCCGGCCGGCCAAGGCGGCGAAACCCGCAGTCCGGGGATGCTCGAACTGCGCAAAATCCTTTCATCGCTCGACATTCCTGAACTCGAGCCGGTCCCGCGCGATCACGTTTTGACCAAGACTTTCTATCTGCTGCGCGATTTTCCGGGCCGGTTTGACGGCGGCCAGCTCTGGGTCGAGGCGCTGCCGTCGGAAAGCGAGCAGGAAGCCTCGGGTCGCCCTGCCCGCGGCGGCGATGGCGTGTCGTCAATCATCATAACCTCGAACGATTTTGCCGGCGCCTGGGCGACGCGGCCGGACGGCCAGCCGGTGCTGCCGATGGTCGACGGGCAGCCACGCCAGCGTGAGCTCGCGTTCCGCGCCGGCGTGAACATCGTCATGTACACGCTCACCGGCAATTACAAAGCCGATCAGGTGCATGTGCCGGCGTTGCTCGAGCGCTTAGGCCAATAAACGTCGATCAGGAGAGAGCTTTTGAACATAAGTATTGCGTTCGCTCCTCTGGTCGGCACGCAGATCCTATGGGCGGTGATTGCGGCGGCGGTCCTGTTCGCGCTGGTCCTGTTTGTGTCGCGCAGCCGCGGCGCCGCCGTGCGAACTCTCGCCTTGGCATTGATCGTACTCGCGCTCGCCAATCCATCTTTCACGCGCGAGGATCGCGATCCGCTGACCTCAGTTGCAGTCGTCGTGGTCGACAAAAGCCCGAGCCAGAATTTCGGCGACCGCACACAACAGACCGAGGCGGCCCGCGCGAAGATCCTCGAGCAGCTGCACCGCATTCCGGGATTGGAGGTCCGTGTTATCGAGGCCGGAGAAGCCGACGGTGAGACCGACGGCACGCGTTTGTTCACCGCGCTTAATTCGACACTTGCCGATGTCCCTTCCGATCGGTTTGCCGGCGTCATCATGATTACCGATGGCCGTGTGCATGACGTGCCCGCCGACGCTGCATCGCTGGGTTTTTCCGCGCCTGTGCACGCCCTCATCACGGGTCACCAGGACGAACGCGACCGCCGCGTCGCACTGATCACGGCGCCGCGGTTCGGTATTGTCGGTCAGCCGCAGACGATCACGTATCGGGTGGAGGACCAGGGCGCCGGCGAAAGCACCGCGCAGGTAACCGTTCGGCGCGACGGCGACGTCATCGAAACGCGCAATGTTCCGATCGGGACTGCACAGAGCGTTACCGTTCCGATTCCTCACGGCGGACGAAACATCGTCGAGATCGAGGCATCGCCGCTTGCTGGCGAGCTCACTCAGGTCAACAACCGCGTCGTTGTGACTATCGACGGCGTACGCGACAAGCTGCGCGTTCTCCTCGTATCGGGCGAACCTCACGCCGGCGAGCGGACCTGGCGCAATCTGCTCAAAGCCGACCCCTCGGTCGACCTGGTGCACTTCACGATTCTGCGTCCGCCGGAAAAGCAGGACGGCACGCCCATCAATGAGCTGTCGCTGATCGCATTCCCCACCCGCGAGCTGTTTCAGCAAAAGATCGACGATTTCCAGCTGATCATTTTCGATCGGTACGCGCGTCAGGGCGTGCTGCCGATCATCTATTTCGACAACATCACCCGGTACGTGCGCGACGGCGGCGCCGTGCTGGTTGCTGCCGGTCCCGATTATGCAAGCTCGACCAGCATCTGGCGCACGCCGCTCGATGCGATCTTGCCGGCTGAGCCGAGCGGCGAGGTCACCAATCGGGCATTCCGCCCGGAGCTGACCGACCTCGGCCAACGCCATCCCGTCACCCGCGGCCTTGACGGCTCCGAAGACAAGCCGCCGCACTGGAGCGAATGGTTTCGCGTTGTCGACACACGCAGCGCCACCGGCACCACGGTCATGCAGGGTCCGGATGCAAAACCGCTGCTCGTGCTCTCACACGAGGGCGAGGGTCGCGTCGCGCTATTGCTATCGGATCACATCTGGCTGTGGGCCCGCGGCTTTGAAGGCGGTGGCCCACACCTCGATCTGCTGCGGCGCCTGTCGCATTGGCTCATGAAAGAGCCCGACCTGGAAGAGGAAGCGCTGCGATTGACCGTCAGCGGCCACGATCTTCTCGTGCGCCGGCAAACGATGGCCGACCAGGTCGCAGACGTGACGCTGACCTCGCCTTCGGGCGCAACGCGCACTCTCAAACTCGACGCGAAGAAGCCGGGCGTTTGGGAATCGAGCGTAAGCGCCAACGAGCTCGGTCTATGGCGCGCCACGGACGGTAAACTTAACGCTCTGATCAATGTCGGACCGGCAAACCCACGCGAATATGCCGAAGTAACCTCGACCACGCAGGTGCTGGCGCCCTTGGCCAATGCCACAGGCGGCGACGCGCGGCGGCTCGAGGACGGCGGCGAACTGAATGTCCCGCGCATCGTCGCCGTGCGCTCGGCCGATACTTATAAGGGCGACGACTGGCTCGGGCTGAAGATGAGCAACGCCAGCGTGGTCCGCGGCGTCGGCGTTCTGCCGGTGTTTGCCGGGCTGCTCGGCTTACTGTTATTGCTTGGAAGCCTCGCCGGTACCTGGGTGCGCGAGGGGCGCTGAAGCGAAACGATTTTACGTTCGATTCGGTATTTCGCTTTGGCTTGTTGCTTGACTCAATCCGGCCGTATCGGACCGGATACGCCTTCAAAGGCGCCTTCCGCCAATTCCGCAAGCAACAGGCGCGCCGGATCGACCGGACCAGGCATGATCGCGCGCCCACGCGGAATGCGCTTGAAGCCGGATTTCTCGTAATACCCTTCGTCGCCGACCAGAACGACGAGACGATGGCCCTTGTCCTTCGCTTCCTTGAGCGCGCGTTCGATCAAGGCTTGCCCCACGCCGCGATCACGAAATGCCGGCTCAACGGTTACCGGACCTAGCAACAGCGCTTTGGACTCACCGATGCGAATGGGCGAAAGCCAGACCGACCCGATCAGCAAGGTCCCGATGCGCGCCGTGAAGGACAGTTCGCGAATGTGCTCGACCTGCTCGCGCAGCCGGTATGCCGTTTTGGCGTAACGGCCCGGACCGAACGTGCGTTCGTGCAGGCGCTCGATGGCGACCGCATCGTCCGGCGCCTCGGGCTGGATGCTCACCGAAATGTCATTCATCGCGCCGCCGCCTAGCACCCCGCTCCGCTAACGTCCAGTTGGTCGCGTGGCTCGATGCACTATCGCGACCGTCGATAATCATTACATTGAATGGCTAGGGATTGGAGAGACCGATGGGCTTGCTCGTTAACGGCGCCTGGCAAGAGGACATTTCCCGCACCAAAGAAGGCCGCTTTATCAGGCCCGCGCCGGTTTTTCGCAATTTCGTGACGCGCGACGGCAGTCCTGGCCCCTCGGGTCAAGGCGGCTTTGCCGCCGAGCCGGGGCGTTATCACCTCTACGCTTCGCTCGCCTGCCCATGGGCCCACCGCACGCTGATCTTTCGCGCGTTAAAAAAGCTCGAACCGGTCATTTCGGTCTCAATCACCGAACCGCTCTATGGCAAGACCGGGTGGGAATTCGGCAGCAAGGCCCACGGCACGCTGGACGGCGTGAACGGCAAATCAACTCTGGCCGAGATCTATCTGATCGCCGACCCGCATTATACCGGCCGAGTCTCGGTCCCGGTGCTGTGGGACAAGAAACGGCAAACCATCGTCAATAATGAATCGTCCGAGATCATCCGCATGCTCAACTCGGCGTTTGACGCCTTCACTGACGTGCGCACCGACTACTATCCGGTCGCGCTGCGGCGCGAGATCGATGCTGTCAACGAACGCATTTATCCAAACATCAACAATGGTGTTTATCGCGCCGGTTTCGCGACAACCCAGGAAGCCTACGAGGAAGCGGCCTACGGCATTTTCGAGACCCTCGATCAGCTCGAGGAGCAGCTATCGCGGCAGCGCTATTTGGTGGCCGGCCAAAATACCGAGGCGGATTGGCGGCTGTTCACCACACTGGTGCGGTTCGACAGCGTGTACTACAGCCACTTCAAGTGCAATCTGCGGCGCATCGCTGACTATCCCAATCTTTGGAATTACACGCGCGATCTCTACCAGATGCCGCGCATCGCCGAGACTGTGAGCATCGATCACATCAAGCGCCATTACTATGGCAGCCAGCGCCAAGTGAATCCGACTGGCATCGTGCCGATCGGGCCATCAATCGACTTTACCGCTTCGCACGACCGCAATCGCTTCGGCTAAAGCGAAATGACTTTAGGGTTGATTCGGTATTTCGCTTTAGCTTGTTGTTTGAGCATGATCCTTTCCGACCTGCCTTCGCCCGCCGAAGCGTGGCACGTGGAGCACTAGCGGCTAGCTTGGCTTCGCGCAGGCGGGAAACCGGCGTCCACTTTTCGGGATCATGCTTTAAGATGAATTGAGGGTGACGCGCCGCGCCTGATCTGTCTCAAGGCGGAACAAGACCCGATTGCATCACCGACATTCGGGGCGAAATGACGCGCCGGAGGAAAATCCGAACTGCCGAGGTCACCACGTTTCGGAAGCGGTGCCGCCGGTGACAACCTCGGTAATACGCTCGCGGGTCGCGCGTGACGTGTCGACCGGCAAGTTCTGCAGCGCAAAAAAGCCGTGCGCTATGATTTCGTGGTTTGGTTGGGGCGGCGCCGTCTGCTGGAACGACCGCACCACATAAAGAGCAACATGGTCGCGCGACGAGATCCGCCGATTGAAATAAATTGCGTGGAGCACCGGTGTGGCGTGCAACTCGATATTGCCTTCCTCGCGCAACTCCCGTGCAAGCGCCGCAAGGAGCGTTTCTCCTGTCTCCACCCCGCCGCCCGGGAGATGCCATCCCGCGACATAGGAGTGCTTGACCAGGAACACGCGGTCTTCGCTATCCAAAACCAAGCCGCGGACACCGACCGTGAGGCCACGTGAAAATCGCCAATAAATGTGGAAAAGCATGCGGATAAGCGGCTCTAACGGGCGACGGATAGTGCTCAATGTCATGCTGCAATCCGCCTGTGATCCGGGCTGGCCTCACCAATTAGAATGGCTCTAAAATAGAGCCGTCGCCCAAAACACATTAGTCCCACGGGGAAATTCCTTGAAACGATTCGCCGATCTCAATGAGCAGGAAATCCTTGCGCTCGCCATTTCTAACGAGGACGAGGACAACCGGATTTACCGCTCATTCGCCGACCGGCTGCGCAGCGCTTATCCCGAGACCGCAGAAATGTACGACAAAATGGCGCTCGAAGAGATGAATCATCGCGACATGCTGCTCGACCTGCACCGGAAGAAGTTCGGCGACTTTCTGCCTCTGATCCGGCGCCAGGACGTGAAGGGGTTTGTCGAACGGCGGCCGATCTGGCTGAACCGGACGCTGAGCATCGAGGCGACCCGCAAATTCGCCGAGGAGATGGAATATGAGACGGCGCGGTTCTATCGGCGGGCCGCCGACACCGCGCGCGACGATTCCGTCCGGCATCTGCTGCGTCAACTCGCCGCCGCGGAGGATAAACACGAATCCCTTGCGCATGAACTTGGCGAAAAGATCACGCCGCGGGCGCGCGAAGCCGAAGACAGCACCGCACGGCGAATGTTCGTGCTGCAATATGTCCAGCCTGGCCTCGCCGGCCTCATGGACGGCTCGGTTTCGACCTTGGCCCCGTTATTCGCCGCCGCGTTCGCCACCCGTAACACCTGGTCGACATTCCTGGTCGGACTTGCCGCAGCACTCGGCGCCGGCATCTCTATGGCCTTTGCCGAAGCGCTGTCCGATGACGGCTCGCTCACGGGGCGTGGGGCGCCGGTAGTTCGCGGCGGAGTTACAGGGGCAATGACGGCGATCGGCGGGCTCGGTCATGCGCTGCCTTACCTCATTCCGCATTTCTACGTCGCGACGTCAGTTGCTTGCGCGGTCGTCGCGATCGAACTCGCCGTCATCGCCTGGATCAGGACCCACTACATGGATACGCCGTTCCTTCAGGCGGTTTTCCAGGTTGTCGTGGGCGGCGTGCTGGTGTTCGCAGTCGGTATCTTGATCGGCAGTTCGTGATTTATTATCCCCCGTCGGCCGCCGATCATCGCCACTGAGGCGCCCCGATGTTCACACTTGCGCATCTGTCGGATCTGCATCTGGCATTGACGCCAAAACCGTCCGAGCTCGCGAGTAAGCGCGGCCTCGGCTACATCAACTGGCAGCGTAAGCGCAAATACATCCATCGCCCCGACGTGCTTGCGGTGATCACGCGCGATTTGCGGGAACGATCCGCCGAACACGTCGCGGTCACCGGCGATCTCACCAATTTTTCGCTGCCCGGCGAATATGCCTGGGCGAGACGATGGCTTGAGTCGATCGGGCGGCCCGCCGACGTCACCGTGATTCCCGGCAATCACGACGTTTACGTTCGCGGTGCGGAGGAATTACCGGGGAAATTTTGGGGCGAATACATGCGCGGCGATGACGGGCTCGAACGGTTTCCGTTTGTGCGCCGCCGTGGCGACGTGGCGTTGATTGCGCTTTCGACCGGCGTGCCGACCGGTCCGTTCCTGGCAACAGGACGGCTTGGCGAAAGTCAGCTCACGCGACTCGCCGAGGCGCTCGAGCAAACGCGCGGAAGCTTCCGTACCGTGCTGATCCATCACCCGCCGCTCAGTCCGGCGCGGCGTTTTTTTCGGCGTCTCGTCGACGGCGCGGATTTGTGCCGGGTACTGGCCGCAAAAGGCGCCGAGCTTTTGCTTCACGGCCACGATCACCGGCGATCGCTCGTCTGGCTCCAGGGCGCCGGCAATAGAAAAATTCCAGCCGTTGGAGTGCCCTCGGCCTCGGCCCATGCGAAATATGCAAACGAAGATCCGGCCGGTTACAACATTTTTCGAATAGAGGGCTCGTCCGGCAACTGGCGGTGCGAGACCGCTTCGTATGAGCGTGGCGGAGACGACGCGATACGCGAATGCGCCCGCTTTAGAATCTATTGAGAATCGGAACGATCAGCCAGGCGATAACACGGCTGCCAGCACGAACAGCGTCGCCACGCCGGCGAGAAATCCGAGCGCCAGGACCGCCAGCGTTCGCCGGCGCCGGCGCCAGCGGTAGTGCCGCGCCATCTTGTTTGAAATGCGTGCTAGTAGATCGGGATCAGCCTCAAGCGCCCGTTGCCGCTCGACCAGCCGGCGCGCCACATAAGTGGTAACCGCCTGCACGACATCCGGGATTTCGTGGGATTCCGCCAGCACGCGGCGGCCCATCCGGCTGTCATGCAGAAAACGATAAAGACGCTTGTCGCGGCCCATAGCGACATGGGCAAGCGCGTCGACCCACAGCCGTGGCGTCTCGCCGCGACTGATGCCGCGATCGAACAGATCGACTTCGGGCGGCACTTCCGTGAACAGGGGATTGAGCGCTTCATTGAGGAGCTCGAGCCGCGCCAATTCAGCATCGCGCAGATCGACGATGACATTGGTGCGTTCGGCGGCTTCGACGCGCGCCTGATGGATCGCCTCCTTCAACTGCGAAGGCGATTGTGCGTCTGTCGCCGCGGCGCCTTTCGGTTTGCGACCCCACATTTTAGCTGACCGTCCCTTTGCGCAACGATACACCAAGACCCGGGCCGGTAAAAACGCTCGGAAGAGTTGCGGTAAACGGCACGAATCGCGCCGCTAGAACCGAAGTTGCGGCCCATTCGCCTGGCGCGTTGCGGATAAGGTACCGGACGGTCAGACCCCGCGGCCGCCGTCGACCTCCATGATATTGCCGGTAATAAATTTGGCTTCGGGCGAGGCCAGAAACAAAGCCGCATCGGCAATGTCTTGCGGCAGCGCCAGCCGGCCGAGAGGAATCGTGGCGATGAACTTCTCCCGCATGCCCGGCGCCGAACCGAGAAAGTGCGGCAGCAGCGGCGTTTCGGTGGCGACCGGAGCGATAGCGCAGACGCGAATGCCGTCAGATGCAAGCTCGACGGCGAGCGACTTGGTCAGGACGTGGACGGCGCCTTTGGTAGCGTTATAGGCCGAGAGTCCGGGGCGTGGCCGCAATCCGGCGGTCGACCCAATATTGATGATGACACCCCCGCCCTGCTTCCGGAACGCCGGGACAGCCGCCTGACAAGCGAAAAAAATCCCCTTCACGTTGACCGCAAAGATCCGGTCGTATTCCGCCTCGCTTATCTCCAGCACCGGTTTGTTGACGTGCGTCGCTCCAGCATTGTTGACGAGGATATCGAGGGCGCCGAACGCGGACAGCGTCTCTTCAACCACGCCATCGATATCGGCTTTTTTGCTCACGTCGCAGCGCAGTGCGATGGCAATGTTGCCGATGGCACGGGCGGCCGATTTGGCGGCATCGGCGTTGATGTCAGCGAGCGCGACCCGCGCGCCCTCGCGCGCGTAAGTCTCGGCAATGCATTTGCCGATGCCCGAACCGGCGCCGGTCACAAGCGCGATCTTGCCATCGAGGCGCATGAGATAACTCCGTTTCGGCTCCGGAGTGAGCCGTGATTACCCAATCTTGCCCGAACGGGGCTATGGCCCACTATTATGCCCATCACGCCGATGGGCAGAATTGTGGTTGACCGTCGCCCAACAGCTTGGTTCGCTAGGGTGAGTTAGCGCCCCCGACATCTCAAGAACAAGGCGCAGGCGCAGGTGAGGAGCCTTCGAGGGCCGGTGTTCATGCCGGCAATGGGCGATGAACGCACAGCAGCTGCTCCAGGAAATATCTGATTACTGCCGGCGTACGGGCCTTGCGGAATCCACATTCGGCCGGCGCGCCGTGAACGACGGCAAGCTGACGGCGCGACTGCGCAACGGCGGCCGCATCACTACCGACACGCTCGACCGCATTCACGGCTTCATGGCGGCGCACCCCGCACACACCGACCGGCCGGCGATCATCGAGCGCCCACGCGAGAGTCGCGCCGCATCGGCGCCGCCGCCGGCGCCGACCAAACCTGGCGACCCACAGCGCAATTTCCGCTTCTTCGACAACCGCCAGAAATACCTCCTGTTCGTCAACACCTGCAGTGAGAAGTGGGAGGTCGCACACCGGGTGTCGGAAGAACTCGCTCACATCCATCCGCGGCCGCCGGCGGTGCGGGTGTTCGACGCCGGCGTCGGCGACGGCACCGTGCTGGTGCGGGTCATGCGCGCGATGCACGATCGCTTTCCGCACATGCCGTTCTACACGGTCGGCAAGGAGATCAGTCTCGAAGACGTCCGACTCACGCTGCAAAAGATGTCGGACCGGTTCTTCGAACATCCGGCGACGGTGTTGGTGCTGACCAATCTCGCTTATGGCGACGCGCCATGGCTCGCCGTCAAATCGGTCAATGCCGCGTCAAGTTTGGTTTGGCACGAGCTGCCGTTGCTGGGCAATTCGGCGCACCAATTCGAGAAGCAGATCATCAGCCTCGAATCGTTCTTGAGCGAGAACTGGAAGGCCACCGTCAGCGCGCGCACCGGCAATCCGATTTACGAGCGCCCGGTCGTCCTCGTGATTTATCGCGAGGATCATCGCTTCCTGCTCGATCCGATCATTCCGAGGCCGGGCGGGACGCAGGCCAACTACGACCTGGTGATTGCATCGCAGCCGTATCGCGCCCGCGCTCCGCTGGAATTCAAGGCCAGGCGCGTGATCGCGCCGCTCGCTCGGGCGCTCGGATCCGGCGGACGGCTTGTTGCCATTCATTCCCACGGTCACGATCCGGGGATGGAAATCATCCAAAGGGTCTGGCCCGACGACCATCCGTTCATCCACGATCGGCACCAGATCCTCAAAGCGGTAAAGCACGAACTGGGCCCGGCCGGCCGCGACCTGAACTTTAACGCCTATGCTGACAATCGCGCGCTGTTCCGTTACGTAATGCATACGCTGCCGTCGGAAATTTCCGAATCGATCGGCACGTCCACTCTGTTCGCCGCGTGGAACGCCGCAATCTATGTGGCGCAGGTAGAAGATGATCGTTTGGCGGACGTCGGCAACCGCTACATCGATGCCACGCGCTCAGTGCTGCGCGAGCGCGGCGGGTTGTGGTTTTTCGACGAATCCTATGTGATCTCACGCCGACGGAATTAATGCGTCCTGGGCCGCTTTGCGCAGGCAAAGGATAAAACCGCCCCTCCCCTGCGCTGTAGGCGAGGACTAAACTGTGGGCATGCTGTACGTGGTCCACGCGCTCGACAAAAAAGATATTCTGCCAACTCGCGCGAAGCATTACCGCGACCATCGCATCCATCTCGATCGTGCCGAGGAGCATGCGGTCGACGTGGTGACCGCGGGCCCACTGGTGGCTGACGACGGCGAGACGCCGGTCGGCAGCATTTTCGTCATCGACGCCGCCGATCGCGCCGCGGTTGACGCGTTTATCCGCAGCGATCCCTATCACGTCAACGGCGTTTGGGAGCGCGTGACGATCCACCGCTACAACAAAAAGCGCGGCACCCCGATCGTGAGCAGGCGGTAAATCATCCTCCCCGCGAAGCGGGGAAGGATGTCTCATCCGACCTTCTCTCTTAGTCCCATTCGCTCCAGCCGACCTATCACCTCGTCAATGAAATACGGCAGTTCGTCGAGGTAATTGACGAGCGAGATGGCAATACCGGTGAGGCCGGCCTTGCTAAGATCTGCGATCTGCGCGGCGACGTGGTCCGGGTCGCCGATGATTGGCAAACCGCCCATGCCTTGCGCATAGTGACTGCGCTGCGTGAGATATTCCTGCATCGGCACGGTCTGCGGCGAAATATTTTTCAGCCCCAGGATGCCGTCCACGGCCGACCAGTCGGCGTGCTCCACGATGCAATGATGAAAATAGTCTTCGGCTTCCTTCTTGGTCGGCCGGCAGGTGACGACGCCGACCGTGTAACAGCCGATTTTGCATCCTTGCGCGCGCGCGGCTTCTTTGGCGCGGCGAACGCGTTGCGCGCTTTCCTCGAGCGAGGTGCGTGAGGCCTGCAGGAAGAACGCATCGCAATTCTTCACCGCGAATGCCTGCCCCGTGGGCGATGCCCCCGCATTCATGATCACGGGGCGGGTGCCGCCATAGGGCTTCGGCTTGCCGCGAATGCCTGTCATATCGAGATATTTGCCGTGGAAGTCGAAATCCTCGCGGTCGGACCAGATCATTTTGATGACGTCAATCCACTCCTGCGCATATTCGTAACGCTGCTCGTGCGCGCGCTGCTCGACGCCGAACATGTCGAACTCGCCCTCGTTCCAGCCGACCACGATATTCAGCCCAAAGCGGCCCTCGCCGACGTGATCGGCAGTGACCATTTCCTTGGCTGCGACCACCGGATTGAAAATCGGCGCGTGGACCGTGCCGAACACAGTGATGCGCTTGGTGACGGCGAGGAGCCCTGTCGCCCAGGTGACGGTTTCGAGCGTCGTTCCCTGATAATCGGTGGTCCCGCCATATCCCTTCCAGCGGCCGATCGGCAGTAGAAAATCGATGCCGCCTTGGTCTGCCATCAGCGCCAGTTTCTTATTATCCGGCCAGCTGCCCGACCAACGTTCAGGAACGCGCGTCACCGCGCGGCCAGAGGAGCAATTGGCGCCGAACAAGCCGATTTGCAGCTTGTTGCTGCCGTGCATGGCGCGGCGCGCATTCAATGACGGCGAAGGAGCGTGCACTGCCAAACCTCTCGCGGCTTTCAGTGTCGTTTATACCCGAAATATTTCTATCGAGGATGCCTGCCTCCGGATATTGCCTCATGCGTCCACGGCGCATTCCTTGGGGAATTGACTTGGCCGCAATAATGCCGGTCAATCGCGCTCCTTCAGGAGGAAACGATGAAAAAACTCCGGTCGTGTATTGCCGCAGGATGCTTTGCCGCAGCCTTTTCTACTGTCATCGTATTCGCCGCTCCGTCGGCCAGCGCCGCCGAGAACGTCAAGATCGGCGTCATCTATCCGTTGACGGGAAATGCCGCGAGCGCCGGCCAGTCGGCAAAAGACGCCGTTAATCTCGGCGCCGAGATTGTCAACACGGCGCATCCCGAGTTGAAAGCGCTGCCACTCGGCGCGAGTGCTGGGCTACCCAACGTCGGCGGCGCCAAGATCGAACTCGATGAGGCCGACCATCAAGGCAATCCGCAGGTCGGTCAACAGCAGACCCTGCGGCTGATCACGCAGGACCACGTCGCGGCGATGCTCGGCTCGTATCACTCGTCGGTCTCGCTGGTCGCCACCGCCGCGGCCGAGCGTCAAGGCATACCGTATCTAGTTGCCGATTCGGTGGCGTTGAACATTACCGGACGCGGCTTCAAATGGACGTTCCGCACCGGCCCGATCGCGACCGATTTTGCCAAGGCCTATGCCGGATTCCTCTCCGATCTGAGAAAATCCGGCCGTAAGATCGATAAAATTGCCATCGTCAACGAGAACACCGATTATGGCACTTCGGTCGCCGGCAGCATTCTCGAAGCGGCAAAAGACGCCAATATTACTGTAGCCGCACAAATTCCCTACAATGCCAACAGCTCCGACGTCTCCGCGCAAGTCATTCAGCTCAAGACGGCGCAGCCGGATGTTGTCATCTTCATCAGCTATACGGCTGACACCATCCTCTATTTCCGCACGATGAAGAATCTCGATTACTTGCCGCCGATCATCATCGGCGACGATGCCGGCTTCTCCGATCCGACCTTTGTCCCAAACGTCGGCGATCTCGCGCAAGGCGCGATCAATCGCAGCGCCTTTGATATCGGCAAGCCAGGCAGCAACAGCTACATCGTCAATCAGCTGTTTAAGGCCAAATATGGCCGGGATCTCGACGATACCAGCGCGCGATGGATGCAAGGCTTCTTTGTACTCGCCGATGCGATCGATCGCGCCGGCTCGACCGCACCGGACAAGATTCAGGCGGCGCTGCTAGCGACCGACCTCAAGCCGGATCAACTCATGATCGGATATGACGGCGTAAAATTCGACTCAACCGGCCAGAATACGCTTGCCTCGACTTTCTTGATTCAACTGCAGGGCAAGCAATATGTGTCGGTCTGGCCTTCGAGTCTCGCGACCGGCAAGCTGGAACTGCCGATGAAAGGCTGGCGCTGAACTTACAAGCGGTACCGATGCCGCATTATTAGAAGCGCGAGCAGGCTCAAGGCGGCAGTCGCGATCAGGTAATAGCTCGGCGCCAATTTGCTGCCGGTGAGCTCGATCAGCGATTGGGCGAAGAAGGGCGCAAACCCGCCGAAGATCGGCACCGAAATATTGTAGCTCAGCGACATCCCGGAAACGCGCGTCGCAACAGGGAAGGTCTTGGCCATCAGCGAGGGCAGCGCGCCCGAGAAAAACGATTTCAAAAGGCTGATCCAGCAAACCATCGCTATCAGAACGCCCAGCGAAGGCGCAGCGCCGAGCAGCACGAAGGCCGGATAGGCCGTCACCATGAACAGGATCGCCGCGCCGATCATCACTCGCGTCTGGCCGACTTTATCGACCCAGATTCCGACAAACGGCACTGCCAGCGTCTGCAGCGCCGCGGCGCTGACCGCGGCCGTGAACCCGATCGATTGCGGCAGATTGAGCTCCCGTATGGCGTAAGTCGGCATGTAGACCAGGATGTATTGTGAGCTGGTCGAGGCGGCGACGGCGCCGATCGTCAGTACGAGCCGATCCCATTGACCCACGAACAGATCGCGCAACGGGCTTCTCGCTTCGCCGGCTTCGATGAATTCCGGCGTTTCAGCAAGCTGGTTGCGGATGTAGTAGCCCACTGGGCCGATCAGGAGGCCGAAGGCGAATGGGATCCGCCAACCCCACGCCTGCAAGGTCTCCGTCGACATGCTGGTTGTCAGCAAGACGCCGAAACCGGTCGCGACCAGCGCCGCGAGGCCTTGGCTCGACCACTGCCAGCTCGCAAAAAAGCCGGCGCGGTCGGGCCGATGCTCAACCAGAAAGGCGGTCGAGCTCGCAAACTCGCCGCCCACGGAAAACCCTTGCAGGAGCCGCGCGCCGATCACCAGGATCGGCGCGAGCAGGCCAACCGAGCCATAGCTCGGCATCACCGTCATCAAGCCGGTGCCGATCGTCATCAGAAGAATTGAGAGCGTCAGCGCCCGCTTGCGCCCTTTGCGATCGCCATACGCGCCGAGAAAAATTGCCCCGACCGGCCGCGCCAAAAACGAAATACCGAACGTGCCCAGCGTGACGAGGAGCGAGACGGCTTCGTTGGCCGCAGGAAAGAACACCTTGGAAATTGTCACCGCGAAATAGCCGTAGACCAGGATCTCGTAGAACTCGAGCGCATTACCGACCGACGAAGCAACAATCAGACGCGTCGCCGCGCCAGTGCCGCGCATCTCGGGTTCTACGGCGGCCGGGCTTGCGCTCATGAACACCTGTTTAAGCGCGGGCAAAGTCTTGACGAGGCACCCTAGCTGCCGTCATTCACCGAGTAAATGAATGGGTCTTCCGCTAAATTCGTGCCGCAATGAGCAGCCTCGATATCTTTTCACCATTCGAGCTCGGTCCCCTATTACTGCCCAATCGCGTCGTGATGGCGCCGATGACGCGCAATCGCGCCGGCCGCGGCAATGTACCGGGGCCGCTTAATGCTACCTACTATGCCCAGCGCGCCGGCGCCGGACTGATCATCAGCGAAGCCACGCAAATATCGCCGCAGGGCGTCGGCTATCCGGGCACACCCGGCATTCACAGTCTCGAACAGGTCGTCGGCTGGAAAGGCGTCGCTGACGCCGTGCACGCGGCCGGCGGGCGGATGTTCCTCCAGCTTTGGCATGTCGGCCGCATTTCGGATCCGTCACTGCAGCCTGACGGCACACTTCCGGTGGCGCCATCCGCAATCGCTCCTGAGGGTCAGGCGATGACGATCGAGGGGATGAAACCATTCGTCACGCCCCACGCGCTTGAGACGAAGGAAATCGCCGGCATTGTCGAGGATTATCGGCGAGCGGCGCGCAATGCACGCGATGCCGGCTTCAACGGTGTCGAACTGCACGGCGCCAACGGCTATCTGATCGATCAATTTCTCCGCGATCGCAGCAATCGCCGGACGGATCGTTATGGCGGCACGGCGCTAAATCGGGCTCGCTTTCTCATCGAAGTCGTGGAAGCGATCGTCGGTGAATGGGGCGCCGAGTGCGTCGGCGTTCGGCTGTCGCCGACCAATCCATTCAATGACATGGCGGACAGCAATCCGGCCGCGACATTCGCAACCGTGGTCGCCGAACTCAACCGCTTCGGTCTTGCCTATCTGCACGTCGTCGAGCTCGCCGCCAGCGATCCAGTGGCTGACGGCGAATTGCCGGACATCCGTTTCTTCCGCAAACTGTGGCGCGGCGCCTTGATGGGCAACAAGGGCTACGATCTGGCGCGCGCCAATGCCGTCATCCAAGCGGGTTGGGCCGACCTGGTATCGTTTGCGGTTCTCTTTCTCGCCAATCCTGATTTGCCGGTTCGTTTCCGCCGCGGCGGCCCGTTCAATCCGCCGGACCGTAAGACATTCTACGGTGGCTCCGCGGCCGGCTATACCGATTATCCCCCGATCGGCGGCTGAATTTATGCAATTTTATTGTTATAGATCATGTACTTATATGGAAAATGAAATCCTGTGATGGCGATCACGTCGGACCGTACGAACACGCAGTACATTGCACCCGTGGTTAATGGGACTACAGCGACAGAGATTACGCCAATGACCGCTACCTTGAAATTTTTAAGCCGGATAACCAACGAGGTCTTCGAGACCCAGATGCAGCGCGCCGCGCAGAGGATTTGCGAACGGCAGCACTATTTCGGCGGCCGCGCCGTCTGACGAGACTATGTTTCGAAGCGCTTGCGGTTTCAAAAACACCGCTTTGGTTTTCTGCCTTCCCGCTCCCGGCCACATGCAGAGAAATTTCAAACACCGAGTTTAGCCGCCAACTCCTCGACGCTTTTCACTGCCAAATCGACTGCGATCGTAGGCGCCGCCTCGCCGCGGCCTGGCCCGCGTTCGTTCGGCCGTGCTACATGCGCGGTTCGCAAGCCGAGTGCGGCGGCGGCGGCGAGATCGGCGGAATGCGCCGCCACCATCATGCAAGCTTCGGGCCTCAGATCGAGGGTCTCGGCGGCCGCGAGATAGACGCGCGGCTTCGGCTTGTAATCGCCGGCGATCTCGGCGCCGAGAATGACATCCCAGGGAAAGCCGTTGCGGCGCGCCAAATCCACCATCAGGGAAATATTGCCATTCGATACCGGCGCGATCACGTATCCGCGTTTGAGCCGGGCGAGACCGGTCGGCACGTCGGGCCAAGCTTCGAGCCGGTGCCAAGCAAGATTGAAGTTGCGTTTCTCGTCCTCGGTCAGATTGCCAATGTCAAAGCGTTTGAGCGTGAGTTCGAGATTGCGCCGATGCAGAATATCGAGCTTGCAAAAACCGATGCGGCCAGCACGCACCTCTTCCATGGCGCCTTGATATTCGCCACGCCAGGCGTCGGCAAAGGCGAAGTAATCCAGCGTGATGGCTTTCGGCTTGAGCAGCGCTTCGGCTTCGCGGGCGATCGAGTTTCGCCAATCGACCAGCGTGCCGAACACGTCGAAAAACAGGGCTTTCACCGCAAGCGCCATGAACTATTCATAGCGCATAGTGGCAATTCCTGCCAAAGCGGCGGCGCCGTCAAAATTCAAAGTCTAAATGACGTTGCAAGAGGCTTTTGAAGCGCAGCCGGCTAGGCGGCAGCCTGTCGACGCCGATCCACAACAAGTTCGCTTTTGCTTCCGGCAAGTTGCCGACGGCTCCAGTTCCACAGCGTTGCGATTTCCTCGGCGGCCTTGCTGGCGTGGGCATATTCAGTGACGCCAAGGCCGGCAGCAATGGCATCCTGAAAATCCATGCGCGCCGACAGCATCGGCTCAGCGAGTACTCCAAGGCAGTTTAATTGCTTTGCCGCCTCGCTCGCCCGCGTACTGCGGTAGCTTGAGGGGCACTGGTTCAGCACGAACGCGGCTTTTCGCTTGGCCAGGAACACCGCGCGAAAAGTTGCCGCCGTCGCCTCCACATCCAGGCGCGTCGGGCGCGCTGGCAAAAGGCTTAAATCGGCGACCTCGGACACCGGGCGAACGGCTGTGGCATCAGCGCCCGTTGTATCGAAAATCGCGAGCGTGAATCCAGCGCCGGCAAGGCCCTCGAGAATGGCGCGCAGACGGGGCAGCCGCTCGCGTTCAAGCGGTTCGACAATGATCTTATTGCGGGCGTTTGCGGATTCGCGGCGCTTACCCCAGCGCACCAGCGATTGCTGCGGATCGAGATCGAGCGCGATGACTTTTTCGCCCGTGCTAGCCGCCACCTCGGCAAGCGACGCTGCAAGGGTTGTTTTTCCCGCGCCGCCTTTCTGGGTAAGAAATGCAATGGTGCGCATTATGCCACCCTTTGAGCCATGGTGCGCGCACCGTCATTGCGCAGGCGCTTTGACCTCGGCCGGCGGTGTTGGGGAGGTTCCCCCGGAGCGCCGAATGAGTTTGGAATTTCGATATCGACTGCAAGAGTCGATACGGACTTGCCGCGATCCATTTTGATCTGCACCCTGTCGGGGTCGAAGGAGATGTGGCGGCTGATCAGCGTGAGAATTTCCTCGCGCAAAATTCCCAGCAGATCCGGTTGATGGCGCTCGTTACGCTCATGCGCGAGCAGGATTTGCAGCCGTTCTCGCGCAATCGGCGCCGAACCGCGGCTAAACCAGTTAAAGAGGTTCATGCTGCTTTCCGTCCGAACAGCTTGTTGAAAATTCCTCGGCTTTCGCTGGGAACGTGCATGGGGATCGTTTCACCTTTGAGCCGGCGCGCGGCTTCAAAATAGGCGCGCGCGGGCGGGCTTACCGGGCTGTTCAGCGTCACCGGCGATCCCACATTCGAGGCGCGCAACACTTCTTCGCTTTCGGGGATGATGCCGAGCAGTGGGACCGACAGAATTTCGAGCACATCGTCGATCGCCAGCATCTCGCCGCGAGCGGCGCGCCAGGGGTGATAGCGGGTAACGAGCAGGTGTTTATCGACGTATTCGCCGCGCTCGGCTTTTTCGGTCTTCGAATCGAGGAGCCCGATGATGCGATCCGAATCGCGAACCGACGACACTTCGGGATTGGTGACGATGATGGCGGTATCGGCGTAGCGCATGGCCAAGGTCGCGCCGCGCTCAATGCCGGCCGGGCTATCGCAAATAATCCAATCGAATTTCGAACGCAGCTCGGCGATGACTTTGGCGACGCCCTCTTCGCTGAGCGCGTCCTTGTCGCGGGTCTGCGAGGCCGGGAGCAGGTGCAGGTTTTCCAGCCGCTTATCGCGGATGAGCGCTTGCGGCAGCTTCGCCACGCCGTGGATCACATTGATCAAGTCAAAGACCACGCGCCGCTCGGCGCCCATGACCAGATCAAGATTGCGGAGTCCGACGTCAAAGTCGATGACGACGACCTTTTCGCCAAGGTGGGCAAGCGCGGCACCCAGCGCAGCGGTCGACGTCGTCTTGCCGACGCCGCCTTTGCCTGATGTCACAACCACCACGCGGGCCGATTTCTTGTCCTTCATGTTAACGACCTTTCGTTGTTCCTAGTTCATCGCCGAAATTTTCAGAGTGTTACCGTCCAGCCAGGCCTGGATCGGTCCGCTACGCACGCTGTCGTCGATTTCATCTGCCGTCTTGTAATAGGAGCCGATGGCCAAGAGCTCGGCCTCGAACCGATGGCAAAAAATCCGGGCGCGGCGGTTGCCGGTGACGCCGGCCATCGCCTGACCGCGCAGCGTGCCGTAAATGTGGATCGATCCGCCAGCGATGATTTCAGCGCCAGAACCGACAGAGCCGAGGACGGTGACGTCGCCCTCCACGAAGGCCACCGATTGCCCGGAACGAACCGGTTCCTCGATCAATAGCGACGCCGGTTGTTCACGCCCGCGCGGGGCGCCTTCGGTGGCGGGGGCCGGCTCCGGCTCGGGCAAGTCGGGGTCTTGGGTTCCGCGGCCGCCGCGCAGGATGGGAGGAAGACCCGCCGCTTCGATCGGCTCGACGCCTTCAATCCCCAGCACCCGTATATTGCGCTCCTCAAGGCTGGCGACGAGATGCGCGATCCCGTTCGGACTTAGGCGCACAGCCGAAAGATCCAGCGCGACGGCGTGACCGGTAAAGAAGCTCTTGGAACGCTCGAGCGTGGCGTCGAGGTCCATCAGCCAGTCTGCGATCGGCGCCCGCGGGGTGAAGACAAAGGCCGTGTAGGTACGGGCCCGAAATTTCAGCGATTGACGTTGGATAATGAGGTCTGACACCACCCCTCTCCAATTTTGGATGATTCTAATTGGTTAATAATTTGGCCAGTGATGGTTAACGACTGGTTAAAAAAACCGGCTTTCAGGCGAGCATTGGAAAACTTGTGATTGCCGCCGCTCAACTTTGGGCGAATCTCCGGACACTGATCACGGATCAACGCGAATGCCACCGCGGCAGCCTGCGCCGCCTCATTCCCATCCGCTTTCGCGATCGGGGAAAACTCTCAGCGCATCGACTTCCGGCGGCGCAACCCGACGTCTCGACAGTGGAATAAAACCTCAGTATCGGATTCGCCTTGCCGTTGCCGAGCGCAATAGATAGGACGCTCGATTGCCGAAAATGGGAGGGAAAATCATGGGCAACATGCAATCATCACGTCTGCCCGCGCTATCGCAGGAGATGTTCACGCCCGAGCAGCGCGCGCTGGCGGAATCGATCCGCTCCGGCCCGCGCAGGCAATTCAAGCTGGCGGGCCCCTTCGCGGTCTATCTGCACGCGCCGGCGTTTGGCGAATTGGCGCAGAAGCTCGGTGGACATCTGCGGTTTAAGACCAGTGTGCCGGGCCGGCTCTCGGAATTTGCAATCCTGCTCACCGCGCAGCACTGGAAGGCGCAATACGAATGGGCCATGCATGTGCCGATGGCGGAGAAGCAAGGCGTCAAGCCGCAGACCATCCGCGACATTCAGGCCGGCCGCGCGCCAAAATCGGCGCCGCGCGACGAACTCGCGATCTACGCTTTTGCCAAAGAGCTTTACGCCAAGCGCCGAGTCGGCACCGCGACTTTCAACCGGGTACGTAAGATTCTCGGCGACGCCGGCACGGTCGAGCTGGTTGGTATCCTCGGCTACTACGCGCTCGTCTCGATGATACTCAACACGTTCCGCATGCCGCTGCCGGAAGGCATCAAGCCCGGATTCCGCGAACCTTCGTAAGCAGAAATCGGATCTGCGGGTAAATCGCGCGACTCAGCGCTTGTCCATCTGCATCATGCCGCCACCCTGCATGCTGCCGCCTTGCATGTGCATGGCGCCGCCGGAGTCCTGCATGGTCGAGCCTCCGGCTGAAGCGCCAGGCGCGGGCGCGCCGATGGCCAAGACCGGATACTCCACGTCGATCGTGCCGGCGTGATCGAATTTCAGCGTCGCCTTGACCGTCCCTCCCTGCTCGAGCGGGTGTTTCAGCGAGAGAAACATCATGTGATTGCCGCCAGGCTTAAGGGTGACGGATTCGCCCGGCTTGATTTCCAAGCCGCCTTCCACGGGGCGCATTTTCATCACCCCGCCTTCCATCGTCATGCTGTGAATCTGACATTGCGCGCTGGCATCGTCGGAGACGCAGCTCACTCGCTCGGGTGCGGCGCCTTTGTTGGTGAGCGTCATATACCCCGCCCCCGTTGCCGCCCCCTTCGGAGTGGCCCGCGACCACGGTTGCGAGATATGGATCGAGCCCACGTCATAGTCACCAGCGGCTGCGGCGGGAGAGGCCAAGGCCGCTGCCCCAGCCAGCGCGGCGGTGATCGCCAGCGCGCCGGCAGGACCTAATAAGAGCGGCGGGGGAACCAATTTTGTCATGCATGAGCTCCGTAGCAGACCTTCGAACGCCAAATGTTCACGATTCGGAATATAATTCCGAACTCGCGAGTCCCAACTCCTGGATAGGGAGGGAAACGGCGGCCGGTTTGCAGTATTGTCTATGGGCGAGTTTGCGACCGGATGACCACCCATTGCCGGCTGGAGATTTTGCCGCAGAGGCGTAGCTTGGGCATCATGCGTGGCTCAAAGGCGGCTATCGAGCGACCCGATCTGCGTGACGCCGGACCATTCGGCCAAATACTGAAATTTGAGCCGCGCCGGCCGGGCAGCCCATCGTTTGCCGCCGGCCCGCCGCAGCGGATCGAAGATGATCTCGACGATTTTGCCCGGTTCGAACAAGAACAAGATGAACCGATCGATTATCGTCATCGGATGATCATGAACCTTATTGCGCTTGCAATCCTGATATCGCTGGTCGGCCTCGGCGTCTGGATCGCCGACACCATCAGTGACTTGCAAAGAGAGCAAGACTGTCTGATGCAAGGGCGCAGTAATTGCGCGCCAATCGAAGTGCCGATCCCGGTACAGGAATAGTTCGGTTTGCCGCTGGGCAGGAGCTCAGCGCATTAATTCGGCACCTGGTCGGCGCGAACAGGTGGCTGGCTTGCCGCCGGCTTGTGCTGAGACGAAGCCGGATTGTCGATGGTCTGCCGCGGGCCGGTTCGCTCGGGAACAGCAATGATCGGCGTACCATCAGCCACAGGTGTCCCTGTGCCAGCGTCGGCGCCGTTACCGCTTTTGGCCGGAGTTCCCTGCGGGGGTGCGGCCGCGGGAACTCCCTCAGGCTTGGCCGCGCTGCCGCCGGTCGTGGGTGCCGCGGTCGTGCCGCCGTCCTGGCCTGCCGGCGCGGTCCCATTGACACTCGACGGTTTCGCCGCGCCCGGCATCGCCGCGCGATGGCCGCCAACGACGGCGAGAACTTCCGAAACAACTCGCGCGTGCAGCCGCGGGGATTTATCGATGTTGATGTGATCGATACTCGGGTCGGAACTGACATCGACATTGGCAAGCGTACCGTGGAATCCCGGCCCACGCCGCATATAGGCGTAGTCCCGCTGCGTCAGATTCAGAACGCGCGCGACGTTGTCGCTTGCGGCAAATGATTGCGTGCCGTCGAACGGCACGACCAGTGCCACGGGAATGCCCTTGCGGCCCAGATACGCTGCCATTTGCATGACTGCATCCGCGCCGAGCGAGTGACCGATCAGGATGATCGGACCTTCCTTTCCGGCCTTGAAATCGACCGCCGCCCGGTCAGCGAGCGACTGCCACTCGCCATAGCCATGCACCGTCGCATAGACGCCGTGCCGATTCAGCTGCTCGGATAGAGTGTCCATACCGAGCGAAAAGATATTCATTAGCCCGCGTAGCAGATAAACATGCGCTCGTGATTGCGCCGCGCCCGGATTGGTTCCGAGCGCGAGCATCATTCCAACGACCATGATTCCAATCGCGGTCAGCCGCCACGAACGTCTCATGACCCCCTCACCTGACCCCTTTTCCGATATGCCGCGCCGGGCCTAAACCAAGCTTGTTCTGCAGTCTAGGCGATCCGTATTGCACTGCCAGATTTTGTCACCGAAATCCCGCCAAATCCTCCCCCTCCGGGAATAGCGGCGTGCATCTGTAGCA
>DASSXN010000108.1:0-8628 GCA_035703785.1 Xanthobacteraceae bacterium | reverse complement strand
ATCCGGCGGAGACGCAGCTCCGTAACGCCGGCAGCGTGTCGCCGTTCGAAGCGCCGCATTATCCCCTGCCCGCCGACACGGCGCGCTTCGTCGGCGAGGCCGTCGCCATGGTCGTTGCCGAAACGCTTGCCGCGGCAAAAGACGGCGCCGAACGCCTCGATATCGATTACGAGGTCTTACCCGCGGTGGTGGAAACGGAAGCCGCGGCGCGGCAGGACGCGCCGCGCATCCACGATGATCCGCGATCAGGCGCGCGATCCAATGTTTGCTTCGATGCCGAGCTTGGCGACGCCGCAGCGACGGCGGCGGCTTTCGCCACAGCGGCGCATGTGACGCGGTTCGAAACCTGGGTGCAGCGCGTCACCGGCGTGCCGATGGAGCCGCGCGCGGCGCTCGCCGCGTTCGATGCGGTGACCGGGCGCTTGACGCTCTATGCCGGCAATGGCGGCGCGGTCCGCTTGAAAAACGATCTCGCCACGATACTGGACATGGCTCCGGAAAACGTCCGCGTGCTGATGGCCGATATCGGCGGCAATTTCGGCACCCGCGGCATGATCTATCCGGAATTCGCAAGCGTCGCCTGGGCGGCGCGCAAGCTCGGCCGGCCGGTGAAATGGATCATCGATCGCCACGAGTCGTTCCTGAGCGATTATCAGGCGCGCGATCTCGTCGTCGCGGCTGAGCTGGCGCTCGACGACAAGGGCCGGTTCCTCGCCATGCGCGGCTCGAACCTCGGCAATCTCGGCGCCCACACCACCAATTTCGCCATGGTGCAAAAGGGCGTGCAGATGATGTCGAGCATCTACCGGATGCCGGCGGCGCATTTTCGCGCGCGCGCGACGTTGAGCAATACCGCGCCCACTCGGCCCTATCGCAGCGCCGGCCGGCCGGAAGTGATTTTTGTGATCGAACGGCTGATCGATCTGGCCGCGCGCGCGCACGGCTTCGATCGCGTCGCCATCCGCCGCCGCAATCTCGTGACGGAAAAGGAGTTGCCCTACCGCAATCCGTTCGGCGTCGAATACGACAACGGCGATTACATCGGCGCCATGAATATGGCGTTGAAGCTCGGCGACTGGGCCGGCTTCAAGAAACGCCGCCGCGAGGCGAGAAAGCGCGGCAAATATCGCGGCATTGGCATCGGCACCTATGTGGATATTTCCACCGGCGTGCCGCGCGAGAAGGCGGAACTCTTTGTGCTGCCGGAAGGTGCGGTGGAGCTCGTGATCGGCGTGGTGTCGCAAGGCCAGGGGCACGAGACCAGTTTTGCGCAGCTCGTGACCGAATGGCTCGGCGTGCCGATCGAATCCGTGCGCGTCATCGCCGGCGACACCGATCGGGTCACGGTCGGCGGCGGTGCGCATTCCGGCCGCGGCATGCGGCTCGGCTCGATCGTGATCAAGAAATCATCCGATCGCCTGATCGAAAAAGGTCTGCGCATTGCCGAACATCTGCTGGAGACCGCTGCCGCCGACATCGAATTTTCGGGCGGCCGCTTCGCCGTGAAGGGCACCAACCACGCCATCGGGTTGTTCGAGGTGGCGCGCGCCGCGGTCGAGCGTGCGGACCTGCCGGAGGATTTGCGCGGACCGTTCACGGCTGCTTGCGACGAAACCGTGGTGGAAGCGAGCTACCCTTACGGCGCGCATGTCTGCGAGGTCGAGGTCGATCCGGATACCGGCACGGTGACGCTCATCAATTATGCCGCGGTCGATGATGTCGGGCGTGCGGTGAATCCGCTCATTGTCCATGGCCAGATCCACGGCGGTATCGCCCAGGGTGTCGGCCAGGCGCTGCTCGAGCACTGCCATTACGATCCGCAGAGCGGCCAATTGCTCGCGGGCTCGTTCATGGATTACGCGATGCCGCGCGCCTCGGACCTGCCGTTTTATGCAACCGAATTGAGCGAAGTACCGTCATCGACGCACCCGCTCGGCATTCGCCCAGCCGGCGAAGGCGGCACGGTGCCGGCGCTCGCGGTCGTCATCAATGCGATCGTCGATGCGCTATCCGAGTTTGGCGTGCGCCATATCGAAATGCCGGCGACGCCGGAACGGGTCTGGCAGGCGATCCGGCAGGCGCGGCGTTGATGCATCGTCATGCCCGCGCTTGTCGCGGGCATCCCGCTTAGGCGGACACTGCCGTGCCAGGATCAACGGGATGGCCGGAACAAGTCCGGCCATGACGGACGATCGGCCCAATGTATTATCCGCCACTTACTGCCAGTACGGCGGGTAGCCGGAATTCTTTTCTTGCGCCGCGAGGAGCCGCAGCATCGCCGGCCATTCCAGCACGCCATACGGCCGTCGCGTGCCGGGCTGATAGAGATGTGCGGTATGGGCCAGCACGTTCTCGCCTGGCATGGTCAGTTCGGCGCGCGCGGCCATGGCGTCGGCCTGCGAGCGGCAGGACATTTCGAGCTGATACATAGTGTTGAAGGCCTGCTGGATGGTCGCGCCGCAGGTGAGCAGGCCGTGATTGCGCATGATCATCGCATCGTGCGCCCCGAGATCGCGAACGAGCCGCTCGCGCTCGTCGACCTCGATCGCCGGACCTTCGTAGTCGTGGTAGCCGATATGGCCGACGAAGCGGATCGAGGTTTGCGACAGCGGCAGCAGCCCGCATTTCATCGCCGCCACCGCCATGCCGGCGCGAGTATGTGTATGCATCACACAGGCGACGTCCGGCCGCGCTTTGTGGATGGCGCCGTGGATCACATAACCGGAGACGTTGATGCCGTAATCCGTATCGGGCTTGCTGACGATGTTGCCCTCGACGTCGATCTTCACCAGGCTCGATGCCGTGATTTCCTTGTAGAGAAGGCCGTACAGATTAATCAGGAGGTGTTCGCTGCCTGGAATCCGCGCAGTGATATGGTTGTAGATCAGGTCGGTCATGCCATAGGCGTCGACCAACCGATAGCAGGCCGCGAGATCAAGCCTGGTCTGCCACTCTTGCGCCGATACACCGTTACGGATTGACTTGAAGTCGGTCGAGTAATTCACGGCTATCCTTCCTGTTTGCGCATAGCGTCAAGCTTCGTGATGTCTTTGGCAAGCTGTATGGAGAACCGATAATCGAACCGGCCGCGACTTGAGAAGTCACTTTAAGTAATGGCGACGATGCCCAGCGAGATCAACGAACTATTGCGCAACCATGTCAAGGAGAAGCTTGCCCGCGGCGACGTCGTCGCCTCGATGACGGTTCGGCTCATACGCGGCGTCGAGATCGCCCGCATCGCCAGGACCGCGGGCTTCGACAGCCTCTATGTCGATCTGGAGCATTCGAGTTTCTCGCTCGAGACTGCCGGCCAGATCTGCATCGCCGCGCTCGAGGCGGGGATCACGCCGCTCGTTCGCGTGCCGGGCGTCGCCGAGGTCTCGCGCGTGCTCGATGGCGGCGCCCTTGGTGTCATCGCACCGCATGTGCAATCGGCCGATGACGCGCGCGGCTACGTCGCGGCGGCAAAATTCCCGCGGCTCGGGCATCGCTCGGCGGCCGGTCCCCTGCCCCATCTGCACTACCGGAGCTTTCCAGCCGCGGCGGCGAATGCGGCGTTCAACGCGGCGACGCTCCTCATCGTCCAGTTTGAAAGCGAGCAAGCGCTTGGCCAAGCCGATGCGATCGCCGCGGTCGGGGGCGTCGATCTAGTGATGATCGGGTCGAATGATCTTCTTGCCGACTGGGGCCTTGCCGGCCAATACGAGCATCCGCGGCTGCGCGATGCCTATGCCAGAACCATCGCCGCGTGCCGCAAGCATGACAAGCATGTCGGTGTCGGCGGCCTTGCTTCGCGCCCCGACCTTGCCGCCGAATTCGTGCGCATGGGCGCACGCTATGTCTCGACCGGAACCGATCTCGGCTTCCTCTTGGCCGCTTGCACGGCCAAAGCGAAGGAAGTGCACGACATTACATTCCGTGCCATATCGTGATTTGACACCAACCGGAGTAAGCCTTTGGCGAACTTGCGCGCGTTGATATTCGGTGCTGTCGGCCTCTTGTCCATCGCGACTTCCTGGTGCGCACCGGCCGCCGCGGACGACTACCCGTCGCGGCCGATCCGGCTGATCATTCCGTTTCCGCCGGGCGGCAGCAATGATGTGGTCGGCCGCATCGTCGCCAACCAGCTCGGGCAAAAGCTCGGGCAGACCGTCTTCGTCGACAATCGCGCCGGCGCCGGCGGCGTCGTCGGGACCGATGTTGCCGGAAAGTCCGCGCCCGACGGCTACACGCTTCTCATCATCTCGATAGCGCACGCGGTCGATCCCTTTATCTACAAAGAGCCATACGACCCGATCAAAGACTTTGTCCCAGTTGCCATCCTTGCGACCGGGACCAACGTCCTTACCGTCAATCCGAACATCCCGGTGCATTCGGTGAAGGAGCTGCTCGACCTTGCCAGGGCCAAGCCCGGTTTTCTCAACTACGCGTCGGCGGGGATTGGCAGCTTTCAGAACCTCAGCGGCGAATTGTTCAAAGTGATGGCCGGCGTCGATATCGTCCATGTACCGTACAAAGGCGGCGGGCCGTCGATGCTCGCCGTCATCGCCGGCGAAGCCCAGGTGATGTTCAGTTCGATTGTGCAGACCGTCCCCAATATCCAAGCGGAGCGGTTGCGGCCGCTGGCGACCGGCGGCGTCAAGCGCAGTCCCATTCTGCCCGAGCTGCCGACAATCGCCGAAGCCGGCGTTCCCGGTTATGTGGCGGCCGATTGGTGGGGAATTCTCGCGCCGGCCGGCACGCCGCAACCGATCGTCGACAAGCTGCATGCTGCGATCGAAGAGGTGCTGCGGTCCGAGGACACCAGGAAAAATCTCGATCAGCAGGGCGCCACGCCCGTGCACATGAGCTCTGCCGAATTCGGCGCCTATATCAAAGCGGAAATGACCAAGTGGGGGCCGGTGGTCACAACAGCCGGAATCAAGGCGGAATGAGCGACGCGGCGTCGCGGGAGGCGCGTGCGCCGGCCGGCATAACTTTCACCTATCATTCCGATCCAGTCCGGATCGTGTTCGGGCCTGGCGCCGTCAAATCGCTGCGCGCCGAAGTCGATTTGCACAAAATCTCTCGGTTCCTCGTCCTGTGCTCGCCATCCCGCGCCGATTTGGCCGGCAAGCTCATCGCGCCAGTAGCCGATCGCTGCCTTGGCTTCTGCGAGACGGCGGGCCAGACCATGCCGCGCGACGTATTTGACCGCATCGTCGGTGACATCAAACGGCACAACGCCGACGGCTTCATTGTCATCGGCGGCGGCTCGCCGATCGGCCTGGCCAAGGCTGCGGCGGCGACGACCGGGATTCCTTACATCGCAATCGTCACGACCTATTCCGGATCGGAAATGGCGGCGCGGTGGTATGTCGGGGTTGCCGACAACCGTGTGGATGGCGAGGGCCCAGCCGCCCTGCCCGCCACCGCGATTTACGATCCGGAATTGACGCTCGATCTGCCGCCAACTGTTTCGGCCGCGAGCGGCATGAATGCGATAGCGCATGCGGTCGAGAGTCTCTACGGCATCGATAGCAATCCGGTCGTGCAAACCATGGCCGAGGAGGCGGTGCGCCTGCTTGGCGCAAGCCTGCCGCGGATAGTCCAGAATCCGCGCGATGTCGCAGCCAGGACGGATGCGCTTTACGCGGCCTGGCTCGCGGGAAATTTCCGCGCCAAGGTCGGCCTGGAGCACGCGATCGCCCAGCGTGTGCGGCAGTGGTTCAATCTCGATCACGCCCGCACCCATGCCATCGCCACGCCCTATGCGATCGGATTCAACGCATCCGCCGCTCCTGACGCGATGCGGCGGATCGAACGGGCACTCGGCGTCGGTGACGCCGCACGCGGGCTTTACGATCTCAACGTCAAGATTGGCCTGCCAACCGGGTTCAAGGACCTTGGGCTCAAAGAGAGCGACATCGGCAAAGCTGTGGACGTGGTTTCGGCTGTGAAGATCACGCATCCGCGGCCGGTGTCCAAGGCCGATTTGCTCAACGTGATCGGCCAGGCCTATGCCGGCGCGCCGCCGCGGTTTTGATTTTATCGATGTCCGCTAACGGGGATGAAGCGGAAGTGACCCGGACATCGAGCTTTCGTCCGTTTATGGCCCAAAGCGGACATTACCCATCAGCGACATGGGACGCCAAACCCACGCACTGAATGTGCTGGGTTAGAGCATTTTGGCGACGATCTTCAACATGTCTGTTGACGAAAAGGCCCGCAGCGATTCCGTGCGGATGTTGCCCAGTGCGCTCAGGCTCAAGTTAAGCGCCGTAGCGGAAAGCTCATCTGGAGCTTCAATGACTACTACGATGTCATACCGTCCTTGCGTCCAGAATATGTCCTTTACGGTCACCCCAAACGTCTCCGCCATTTGCCTGAAGGCCTCTGCTCGCTTCGGAGAATCTTTAGCGTTTTTGACGCCTTGATCGGTGAACCTGGCAAGCACGACATAGGTTGCCATGGTCGTTTTCCCTAACTGTTGGGTTAGCCTTTGTTGTCGCCCAGCCCACAGAAGGCGTGCTGACGACGAACCTCCTTTCACGCTCTTTGTCAGGCGCGTCAATCACCGCTTTGGGGAAAAGCGGACATCAGCGGGATTTAGCGAGATGTCCGCTTATGACGACCCAAATGCGACATCAGCGCGCATTTTCGTTGTTATGCAGCAGGGCTCTTATTCTTGCCGCAGGATGTAATGGTGGGGGCCCAAAGGACAATCCATGAAACGACGCGAGTTCATCGCGCTCGCGGCCACGATGGCTGCTACTTGGCCGTTTACGTTGCGCGCGCAGCAGCCGGCGATGCCGGTGATCGGATTTCTTGATCCCACTTCGCTCGACAAATACGCGCCGTTTGTGGAGGCGTTCCGCAGAGGCCTTCGCGAGGTCGGCTTCATTGAAGGCAACAATGTAGCAATTGAATATCGTTGGGCAGAAGGCCAATACGCGCGGCTATCGGAACTGGCCGCTGAGTTGGTGCAAGATAAGGTGAGTGTCATCGTCGCGACCGGCATTACAGCGGCACGCGCAGCCAAAACAGCAACCTCGACGATCCCGATCGTATTCAATACCGGCGGTGATCCAGTCAAATTTGGTCTTGTCGCCAGTCTCAACAGGCCAGGCCAGAATGTGACGGGTGTTGCATCCTTGGGCAAAATGCTCGTGGCGAAACAGCTAGAAATTTTGCAAGAGCTCGTCCCTCAAGCTGACGTGGTTGCGTTTCTTGTAAATCCGAGCAATGCCGTTGCAAGGCTTGACACAGCCGATGTGCAAGCGGCCGCTGGCGCGCTTGGAAAGAAGCTGATTGTCGTCGAAGCCGCGACTGCAGGTGACCTTGATCGAGCCTTTACCACCATCAGTGAGCAACACGGCGGTGCGCTCGTGGTGCAGACTGATCCCTTCTTCCTAGGTCGACGTGATCAAATCCTGACGCTAGCCGCCCGCCACGCTATTCCTGCGATTTATTATTTAAGGGACTATCCGGCGGCAGGTGGACTGATGAGCTATGGCACCAGCCTTTCTGATGCGCTCCGCCTAGTCGGCAACTATGCCGGGCGCATTCTAAAGGGTGAAAAGCCAGCCGATCTCCCAGTTCAGCAATCGGTAAAAATTGAGTTTGTAATCAATCTCAAGACAGTTAAGGCGCTCGGCCTCACCGTCCCGTCGTCGGTGCTGACGCGCGCTGACGAGGTGGTCGAATAGGCCGCGATGTCGCTTATTGGCACAAAGCAGACATCCTGATCGCGTGGGCGAATGTCTGCTTTTGAGGGTAAAGCGGACATTGCTCGGATGTCCCGCGATGTCCGCTTTTGACCCAAAACGGGCATAAACAGTCCGGCACAGCTGACGATAATTGATCAATCCTGCCTGGACGAGCCGGGTCGAATCATGCTTGTGCCGACACAACGCCGGGCAAACGCCGCATTCGACCCCTATTCGGACGCACCGAGGGTGCCGAATTTTTTATGCCTGGGCTTTCGACTCGACGGTTTTTCGCCTTTGGTCTCGCGGCTGCGGGAGCAGTTCCTCTCGCAAGCCGGTTGCGGTTTAGTTCGGCCAATGCGATCGAACCGACGGCGCGGGCCCCGATTGCGCCGGTGGTGCCGAAGACGTTCCAAGCATTTGGCGGTGTGCGAATCGATAACTACGACTGGCTGCGCGACCGCAAGGACCCGCGGGTCATTGCCTATCTCAATGCGGAAAATGCCTATGCCGACGCGCATCTTGAGCCGATCAAGCCGCTGGTCGATGAGCTTGCCGCAGAATTGAAGGCGCGCGAGGCGCAAGAGGATGCAAGCGTCCCAACGGCGTACAACGATTACGTGTATGAGCGCCGCTTCACCCAGGGCGCTCAGTATCCCTACATCGTGCGCCGGAAGGACGCTTTAGGGGCACAAGAAGAAATTGTACTCGACGTTGCCGCGCTCGCCGCTGGTCGTCCACAGCAGTACCAGCTCGGCTCGTGGACCGTGAGCCCCGATAACACTAGCGTCGCATTCGCGGTCGATTTCACAGGTGGTCGTGATTTCCACATCTTCGTGCGAACAATCGCGACCGGCGAAACCGTCGATCAGGGTATCGACAATGCAAGTTCAGATGTCGTGTTCGCCGGCGACAGCGATACGCTCTTCTATGTGCGCAA
>DASSXN010000001.1:0-4463 GCA_035703785.1 Xanthobacteraceae bacterium | reverse complement strand
GCTCCTCGGTAGCATCGAGCAGCAAAATTGGACTGGGAACTCCATGTCAGTTTTGTGACAGCTTGAGCACGCCGCAAATCTTAGATGAATTATTCTCACTTATAGTTGCATAAACCACGATAGATTCACGCGAATTCCGCTGGGCTATGTCGGCGTACTTGTTTGGTTCTGGTTCAGCCGGCCGCGCGAATCCCACCCGCCCGCGAGCGCTTCTCATTCCCAGCTGAAGCTTGGCCCCAGCGCGCGGCGCAGGCGAACAAGTGCCGCGCGGGCGGAGATGGCATCGCCAGCGAGCCGCATCAGCGGCGAGACTTGCGAGGGTCGCGCCAAAATCTCCCGCAGCATGGCGCTGACATCCGTGGCGCCGCCCGGCGCCATTGCCAGCAAAGCGGCAGGCGGCACCGCCCGATGCGCGGGATCGATAATCACCCGCACCGCTGCGAAAGCTAAGCCGTGCGCATCGGCAAGCCTGGCGACCAGATGCGACTCCATATCGACCGCCACCGCGCGGGTGAACGCATGGAGCTTGCGCTTGTCTGCCGGGTTCGAGACCACGGCATTGACGCCCATGATCGGTCCGTGACGCGCATCCGGAATCATCTCAGCAAGTTTGCGCGACCACAATGGATCGGTCGGCCGCACCGCCGGATAGTCGATGATCGCCGAGGCTACGACGCAATCGCCGGGTATGAGATCCGGCGCCAGGCCGCCGCTGACACCGAAGCTGATGATGCTGCGGCAGCCAGCGCCGATGGCGAGCCGGAGCAAGTCGGCGGTTTCGCGACCGCGACTGACTACAAGCACGCCTGGACCTGCTGCGATCTGCGCCTCGAAGGCAAGTCCGACAAGAGCAATTACCGATCGCTGCGACAGATCATTGAGGTCAAACGCGCTGTCGGGGTCGGCCAACGACCTGATCGAGGCCGCGCCATGGCCGTCCATATCGATGTCGGAGCTGCTCCAGGCCTCTCGCCAAGCATCTTTCCAAGCATCTCGCCAGGCATCTCTCCAACCTTGGCCCCATCCGGTTTGCGGCTGCGAAGCAAAAGTTGGCCACGACCAGGAAAGTTTGCTCGGCATAATTAAACCCAGCGTAGATAATCGACCCACTATTGCGTGCCAACAGACCGCGGCGGTTGCCGTCGCCGGCAAAGCCGCGCGCTTAATCGTTAAGCCGCCTCATCGCGCGCGAACCCGTAACGCCGCCGCAATTCCCGGCGCGACAAAAGCACCAATGTGCGATCACGCCGCAACGTGTCGGCGCGAAGCGCCGCCGCATTGCGCGCAAGCACGATTATCGAGATCAGGATATTTTCGCCAAACCAGTGCATCTGCCGGCGGAACGAGCGCGAACTCACCGCCGCGATCCGTTCAAAGCCAAAGCGGCCGACGAAGCGCACCAGCTGCGTGCTGCGCTCCGCAGGCTCAAGGCTCATATTTGCGCAAATCGCGACCACGTCATCGAGGTCGCGGCGGCCATCGAGAAAACCCGCCAATTCCCGCAGTGAGAGCTCAAATGCCTGGTTGACACGGCGGGCCCAGGCGAGTGTCGGTCCCTTGCCCGCAAAACACGGAAACTGCTCGTTCCAGACGTGGAGATTGGCGACGCGGTCGCCATGGCGAATGCAGGTGCCGTCCGACAGCACATAGTTTTCGTTGCTGGCAACCAGCTCGATACGAAATAGGCACTCGGGCGAATTAGTGTATTCGATTACACCATGGCGCTGCCGCAGGCGATCATCCAATGCCGCGACCATCGCTTCCAACCACGGGAATTGCCTAACGTCCCCGCTGTGAAGGTGTTTGATGCCGGTTTCCATGTGGCAGTCTGCGCACCCCACCTAAAAAACCGCCAGCTGCGGAGAAAGTTTCGTCGACTTTCTGACATTATTGGTGTGCGCACGAAACGCGCGTGGAGGTCTCACTGACTTGCCAGCGCATCCTCGGTCGGCTCGTCATAGAGCAGCGCGAGAGTGACGCTCATGAGAACTCCACTCCAGGATCGCTCTCCTGGCGCGCCGCTCATGGATAGGTGCGGCCTTTCCAAGTGACGCGGCCAGATAGCCGGCGCCGCACACTGTCAATTGCGATTAGCGCGCCGGCGGAATAGCCCAGCGGAAATAAGACGCCGTACCACGGCGGGACGCCAAAATAGGAGGCGCCGGCGATATGCAAGCCGAACGCCGCAGCGGAGCCGAGAGCTGCCGGGATCAAACCCACGCAGCTTGGCGAACTGCCCTGCGCACAATGTAACGCATCGCTGAGCGGAATGAGCCAGGCGGCCCAAGCAAGCGCAACCGCGGCGACCGCGATCGCGATCGTGCGCAGCGGGCCGCCGAGCATTTCGCTCAAGTTCTTGGCGATTCCGATCCACAGCGTGGACCAGCCGCGGTACATGCGCGTCGACAACAACCGGCGGCCGTCCTGCAGGATGGCACGGCCGCCTGATCGCTTGAGAAGGCGCGCCAGCATCAAGTCTTCGCAAATTGCACCTCGGACTGCCGCATGTCCGCCGACGGTTTCGTAACAAGCGCGGCGTACCAGCATGAATTGCCCGGTCGCCGTAACCTCGCTGCTGTTGCGCGCCTGCACAGTGCGCAGATCCTGACAGAAGGCGAGCAGGTAAAGACCACACGGCATCACCAGCCGTTCGGCGAAGCTTTGCAGTTCCTGTCGGGGAGCAAGCGATAACAGATCGAGCGCTCCGGCATTGGCCGCCGCGATCGCGCTCGCAACCAGCGCCGGCTCGGCCCATACATCGGCGTCGACGAAACACAACCAGTCGGCGCCTTCCGCCACCGCGCACGCGCCGATCCAGCAAGCATGGGATTTGCCAACCCAATGCGGCGGCAGCGGCGGACTGCGCAAAACCGTGAGCTGCGGATAGGTTTGGGCCAAAGCCGACGCGATCGCGAAGGTGCGGTCCCCAGAGTGATCGTCGATCACGACGATGCGCAGACGCGAGGCCGGATAAGTTTGCGCGACAAGGCTGCGCAGGCAGCGGTCAATATTGGCGGCCTCATCGCGCGCCGGGACGATGACGGCGATCTTTGGCGCGCGATCGGCCGGCGGCGGCTCGGCGGGCTGCGGACTTTGCAAAAGACCGCGCTGCTGGAAAGCGCGGGCGATCAGCCAGATCACGGCTGCAAGCCAAGTCCACGACAATAAGAGATCCACGGTTTCATCGCCCCGGGAGGGCTGCAATTGGTGTCCGCTGCCTCAATCCCTAGCAGTTCCTTCGGGTTCCGTGCCGTGCCAACGGCGCGATCAAGAAGCTTTATGTCCGCGAAGCGCTCGGTGAGCGGACGGTCTTACCGGGCGAAGACAAGGTTCAAACTTAATTCCTAATTCGTCATCAAGCGAAAGCGCAGCGGCGTTGCGCCCAGGAGTTCGACGACCTCGCCATTGCGCCGCCAATTGGTGACCTGCGCCAGCGCCGCCAAAAGCTCCGCATCGCGTGATTGCCGGTCCGGTTCGCATTGTGTGTTCTGCAAATCGCCGGGAGAGATGTTGATCGAGTTGTCGGCAACGACCGCTTGAGCGCGCGCACTGGTGCACCACAGATCGATCGAAGCGGCGCCGTTCTCGGCAATTTCAAGCATCGGGATACGCTTGGAGCCCCGCATTGGCGCAGCATCGAGCATCAGCGTCGCGCCGAAGGGAAATGGATCGCCGGCCGCGGCGGGAGCGATGGTCACCAGTGAAATTAGAACAATCAGGCGCCAGGTACGGGACAGCAAAGCCATCGTTAACTCCGATGGAGGAAGGCGGGCAGCGCACAGTTGTTATGCCGCGCTGCGCGAAAAAAAGGGGCCGCAAGAGCGCGGCCCCAAGGGATTTCGAATAAGCCTTTATTGAACGATCATTCCGGTGAACACATAGGCCTGCAACATCACCAGAATGCCGACCAGGCAGGCAAGCGAGATCGAGTGGAAGAAGACAAAGCGCAGGATCGTGCCTTCATGGCCGTACCAGTTGGTGGCCGTCGAGGCGACGACGATCGACTGGGCATCGATCATCTTGCCCATCACACCGCCTGACGAGTTCGCCGCGCCCATCAGGATCGGCGAAATGCCGAGCTGGCCCGATGTTATCTTCTGCAGGTTCCCGAACAGAATGTTCGACGCGGTATCCGAGCCGGTGAGCGCGACGCCTAACCAGCCGAGGAGCGTGCCGAAGAACGGGTAGAGCACTCCGGTCGCTGCGAAGGCGAGACCGAGTGTCGCGTCGATGCCGGACAGGCGCGTGAGCGTGCCGATCGCCAGCATCGCCGAGATCGTGATCAGCGAATACGCGCAGATCTTGATGGTTCGGCCGTAGGCGGTCACGAGACCGGCCGGCGAATAGCCCATGAGGAAGCCGGAAATGATCGCCGCGATCAGCATCCCAGAGCCGGTATAGGACAGCCAAGTAAAGCTGAACACAGCGGCCTCCGGAGTGGGCTTGGGCACGATCGGCGCTAC
>DASSXN010000033.1:0-10248 GCA_035703785.1 Xanthobacteraceae bacterium | reverse complement strand
CCGCCGCGTCAAGGCGATCGGCGAGCTTGCGCAGGAACCTATCTTCCTCCTGCGCATGCCAATCGGTCTGCTCCACTGCGCTGCGTTCGGTTCCGACGGAGCTGAAGGCGCGGCCCGGCGCATCGGTTCCCAACTCGCGCGTCTTCGGGTCGGGATGCTCGTGAACCTCCTTGGTCCTGAGGTTGAGAAATTTTTCGTCGCCGGCGTTCTCCAGCACCAATGCTTTCTTGCCGTCGCAGACGATGACCCAGTCGCCTTGCCGGATTTTGAGCTTTTGCATGCAATACCTCTTGGCTCAAACGATACCCCCGCGGGACGTCGTTGCCATCTCGTCATGTATTGGCCCGTGGAGCAAACGCCGCAGAGCCGATTCAGTTGCTCGCTGCGAGCAGCCGCCGCGCGATGACCTGCGCTTGGATCTCCGCCGCGCCCTCGAAGATGCTGAGAATGCGGGCGTCGCAAAGGATGCGCGAGACCGTAAACTCGAGTGCGAAACCGTTGCCGCCGTGGATCTGCACGGCGTTATCGGCATTGGCCCACGCGACGCGGGCGGCCAGGAGCTTTGCCATGCCGGCCTCGAGATCGCAGCGTTTGCCCGAATCCTTCTGCCGCGCCGCGAAATAAGTGAGCTGACGCGCGATCATGATCTCGACCGCCATCATCGCGATCTTGTCGGCGACGCGGGGAAAATTGATGATCGGCTCACCGAACTGCTGGCGCTGCTGGGCGTAGGCGAGGGCCTGCTCCATGGCCGCTTGCGCCACGCCGATCGCGCGCGCCGCGGTCTGGATGCGCGCTGCCTCGAAGGTCGCCATCAATTGCTTAAAACCGAGGCCCTCGATGCCGCCGAGCAGGTTCTCCGCTTTGACCGCAAAGCCGTCGAAGGCGATCTCGTATTCCTTCATGCCGCGATAGCCGAGCACCTCGATCTCGGTCCCGGTCATGCCGGGCACCGGGAAGGGATCGGCGTCGGTGCCGCGCGGTTTTTCTGCAAGCAGCATGGATAGCCCGCGATAGCCGGTCTCGGCCGGATTGGTGCGAACGAGAAGCGTCATCAGATCGGCGCGCACTGGATGCGTTATCCAGGTCTTGTTGCCGTAGATCTTGTAGACGTCGCCTTGGCGGACCGCGCGGGTCTTGAGCGATGCCAGATCCGAACCGGTATTCGGCTCGGTGAACACCGCGGTGGGCAGCACTTCGCCGGAGGCGATCTTCGGCAGCCATTTGCGCTTCTGTTCCTCGGTGCCGGAGCCGAGAATAAGTTCGGCCGCGATCTCCGAGCGCGTACCGAGGCTGCCGACCCCGATATAGCCGCGCGACAATTCCTCGGAGACGACGCACATCGACTCCTTGCCCAGGCCCATGCCCTCGTAATCCTCTGGGACGGTCAGGCTGAAAACGCCGAGTTCCGCCATCTGCGCGATGACGTCGAGCGGAATATATTCGTTGCGTAGATGCCAGGCTTGCGCGAACGGCGCGACGCGATCCTCGGCAAACTTGCGCATTTCCTCGCGGATCGAATCCAGCGTCTCATTGAGCCCACAGGCGCCTATCGTCGCATCGTGGCGCTCGCGCATCAGCTCCATCAAGCGCGCGCGGCGGGCCGGCGTATTCCCGGTGGCAATGAGATGCTCGACGGCCGGATTGACGCGCGCGGCAACCGCCGCGGCGCCCAGCCCGAGGTCGGACAGACGCACAATCTCGCTCTGGCTCATCGGAATGCCGCCGAGCACTTGCGCCAAATATTCGCCGGCGCCGACCCGTGCCAGCAATTCCTCGATCTCGCCGAAACCGCCGCCGTCGGCGAGGCGCTGAGCATAATGTGCGAGCTGGCGAATGGCCTCGACATAGGTGGCAAGCCAGGCAAGCCCGTGAGTGGCGCGCTGCTCGCTGTCGAACCGGCGCGACACCACCCGGCCGTCGACCGTCACGCGGTCGGCCACCGCTCGGCACGCATCGCTCAACAGCGCGTCCATCGCGGCCACCGCATCGCTCAGCATGGCAATCACCTCACGGCGCGGCGGTTTCTCGGTCACGGCGGCGGGCATGGTTCACCGGTTAGTATCGTTGCTGGGGCCAACGGCACCCAAAGACCTTATGCGTGCAGTGCACAAAAGCCAATCAAGATGCGGCGGGCACGGCCGCGGTTCGGAGCTACGGAAGCTTCCGCAAACGATGCTATGAAAAGCCGTCGCCGATTTGGTCCGGAGGTTGTCTGCCGTTGAACGCGATCCGCCTGTGCAGCCGCGTCATTTGGGATGCCTTGAATCGCTTTAACGCCGATGACGGCTGGGCGATCGCAAGCCACATCGCGCTGTCGGTCCTGATGTCGATGTTTCCGTTTCTGATCCTGGTGACGGCGCTCGCCGGCTTCATCGGCTCGCAGAACCTGGCCGCCGAAGTGGCGGCCCTGATCGTCGCGGCGTGGCCGCCGGAAGTTTCGGGCGGTATCGGCGGCGAAATTCACAAAGTGCTGACCACGGCGCGCGGCGATATCCTCACGATCGGCGCCGTGTTCGCGGTTTACTTCTCCTCGAGCGGCATCGAGAGCCTGCGCATTGGGCTCAACCGCGCCTACGGATTGACGGAAACGCGGCCGTGGTGGCTGTTGCGGCTGGAATCGATCGGCTACGTGCTGGTCGCCGCGGTCGGGTTGCTCGCGCTCGCTTTTCTGGTCGTGCTTGGTCCATTGGTGTTTCGCGCGGCGCTTGCTTACGTCGACTGGCTCGCGCCGCTCGAAGGCCATTACAATATCGCGCGGTTCAGCGTCGCCGCCTTCGTACTCACGGTGGCGCTGTTGATCCTGCACATGTGGCTGCCGGCCGGGCGCCGGCCGATCGAGGACGTGTGGCCCGGCATCGCCGCCACGCTCATGCTGTGGCTCGCCTGCGGTTTCATATTCGGCCGTTATCTCGCGGATTTTCGCTACACCTACGTCACCTATTATGCGGGCCTGGCGTCGGCGATGGTGGCACTGGTGTTTCTCTATTTCACCGCATGGATTTTCATTTATGGCGGCGAGCTCAACGCCGCGATCGCGCGCGAGCGCGCGATCCGCCACGGCGCGCCCGATCGCGTGACTTGAGTGCAAATGCTGCCGGCTGAGCGTGGGTCGGTTTATCAGGCGCGTTGCGCCTCCAGCACGTCGTCGAAATTACGCAAGCCCTGTCGCGGCGTATTGACCAGCACCGCCATATTTCCGGGCTTGTGGCGGTTGGTGCGCATCAGCTCGTGCGCATAGGGAATCTTCTCCCACGGAAACACGTCGCTCATGCACGGATCGACGCGCCGATCGATGACGAAATGATTGGCGGCGCTCGCTTGCTTGAGATGGGCGAAATGCGAGCCCTGCACGCGCTTTTGCCGCATCCACACATAGCGCGCGTCGAAGGTGATGTTGTAGCCGGAAGTGCCGGCGCAGAACACGACCATGCCGCCGCGTTTGACCACCAAGCACGACACCGGAAAAGTCGCTTCGCCCGGATGCTCGAAAATGATGTCGACATCGCGCTTGCCGGTAATGTCCCAGATCGCCTTGCCGAAGCGCCGCGCTTCTTTGACCCAAGCGTCGTAGTCGGGCGTGCCGACCTTTGGCATTGCGCCCCAGCACTTGAAATCACTGCGGTTGATCACGCCCTTGGCGCCGAGATCGAGCACGTATTGAATTTTTGCCGGATCCGACACGATGCCAATGGCATTGGCGCCGGACGCGGCGACGAGCTGCACGCCGAACACGCCGAGCCCGCCGGAAGCGCCCCAAACCAGCACATTGTCACCAGGCTTGAGGATATGCGGCGGATGACCGAACAGCATGCGATAGGCGGTCGCCAGGGTGAGCGTGTAGCAGCCTGCTTCCTCCCAGGTCAGGTGCGCGGGCTTGGGCATCAGCTGCCGCGACTGCACGCGGCAGAACTGCGCGAACGAGCCGTCCGGCGTCTCATAACCCCAAATGCGCTGTGATGGGGACAGCAGCGGATCGCCGCCGTTGCATTCTTCGTCGTCGCCGTCGTCCTGATTGCAGTGGATGATCACTTCATCGCCGACTTTCCAGCGCCTGACTTTCGGGCCGACCGCCCACACCACGCCGGAAGCATCCGAGCCGGCAATATGGAAGGGGTGCTTGTGTCCGTCGAGCGGCGACACCGGAACGCCGAGCCCGGCCCAGACGCCGTTGTAGTTGACCCCGCCGGCCATGACATAGACCAGCACCTCATCGTCGGCGATCGGCCAGGTCGGAACCACTTCGCATTGCATCGCCGTTTCCGGCGGGCCATGGCGCTCCTTGCGGATCGCCCAGGCATACATTTTCGCAGGGATATGGCCGAGCGGCGGAACCTCGCCGATCTCATAGAGATCTTTAAGGGGCGCGGCTGATGGTTTTTTCTGCGCAACGGCCATGGTTGGGGCTCTCTCCCCATGGACCGGCACGGCCGGCTCCGACGTTAAATCAACCAAGGAGCGCGGCTGCGGTCGCAACAATAACACTCTGCCGCAGTTTATGTTGCATTGCAACAAGAACGGCGTCACACTGCCGCGGCGCTCAAGGTTTGCAGGCGATGGCGCGATCAATGCAGCGCAATGAAAGGGCACAAGATTCGGCGGCGGGCGGCACCGGCCGCGAGGAAGCTGTGGGCGCGAAAGCCGTGGACGCCGTTGGCGCCAAACCAGTGCGCGACAAGCCCGTGCGCGACAAGCCCGTGCGCGACAAGCCGTGGATATTCCGCACCTATGCTGGACATTCCACCGCTGCGGCCTCGAACGCGCTCTATCGCACCAATCTGAGCAAGGGCCAGACCGGATTGTCGGTCGCCTTCGATCTGCCGACCCAGACCGGCTACGACAGCGATCACGCGCTCGCCAAGGGCGAGGTCGGCAAAGTCGGCGTGCCGATCTGTCACCTCGGCGATATGCGCGCGCTGTTCGACGGCATCCCGCTCGGCGAGATGAACACGTCGATGACGATCAACGCCACCGCGGCCTGGCTGCTCGCGCTCTACATCGCGCTTGCCGACGAGCAAGGCGTGCCGCGCGGCAAGCTGCAAGGCACGACGCAAAACGACATCATCAAGGAATATCTGTCGCGCGGCACCTACGTGTTTCCGCCGTCGCCGTCGATGCGGCTGACCAAGGACGTGATCCTGTTCACGACCAAGGACATGCCGAAGTGGAATCCGATCAATGTCTGCTCGTATCACCTGCAAGAAGCCGGCGCGACGCCGGTGCAGGAGGTCGCTTTCGCGCTTGCGACCGCGGTCGGGGTGCTCGATGCGGTGCAGGCCCAATGCGCCGGCGAAGAATTCGGCGACGTGGTCGGGCGCATCTCGTTCTTCGTCAATGCCGGGCTGCGCTTTGTCACCGAAATCTGCAAGATGCGCGCGTTTACCGAATTGTGGGACGAGATCACCCGCACGCGTTATGGCGTGCGCGACCCCAAGCAGCGGCTGTTTCGTTACGGCGTTCAAGTCAACTCGCTCGGGCTGACTGAGCAGCAGCCGGAGAACAATGTCGCGCGGATCTTGCTCGAAATGCTGGCGGTGACGCTGTCGAAGGACGCGCGCGCGCGCGCGGTGCAGCTGCCGGCCTGGAACGAAGCGCTCGGCTTGCCGCGGCCATGGGATCAGCAATGGTCGCTGCGCATGCAGCAAATTCTCGCCTATGAGACCGATCTGCTGGACTATGGCGACATTTTCGACGGCTCGCCGGTCGTCGCCGCCAAGGTCGCCGAACTCAAAGCCGCCGCGCGCGAGGAACTCGATCACATCGAGGCGCTGGGCGGCACGGTGGCGGCGGTCGAATCCGGTTATCTCAAGCAGCAGCTCGTTGAATCGAATTCCCGCCGCGTCGAGGCGATCGAGCGCGGCGAGCAGACCGTGATCGGCGTCAATCGCTTTACCGAAACCGAGCCGTCGCCGCTCGCTGCCGCGGCGGGCGCGGTGCTCACCGTCACGGCGGAGGCGGAAGCTGACCAGATCGTGCGGCTGAACGCGTGGCGAGAGAGCCGCGATGCGGGCGCGGTCGCTGCAGCGCTCGAACAGTTACGCAAAGCCGCCAAGAGCGGCGCCAATGTCATGCCGCCCTCCATCGCCTGCGCGAAGGCCGGCGTCACCACCGGCGAATGGGGCGTGGCGTTGCGCGCCGCATTCGGCGAATATCGCGCGCCGACTGGCGTCGGCACCGCGATGCGCAACGACGCCGAAGGGCTTGATGAGATTCGCGCTGAGGTCGATCGCGTATCCAAAAAGCTCGGCCGCCGGCTGAAACTATTGGTCGGCAAACCGGGGCTCGACGGTCATTCCAATGGCGCCGAACAAATAGCCGCCCGCGCGCGCGATGCCGGCATGGATGTGGTCTATGACGGCATCCGCCTGACCGCCGACGCCATCGCCGCCGCGGCGCGAGACAAGCAAGTGCATGTGGTTGGACTGTCGATTCTGTCGGGCTCGCACTTGCCTTTGGTGCACGAGGTGATGGGGCGGCTGAAGGAAAACGGCGCGGCCGAGGTGCCGGTCGTGGTCGGCGGCATCATTCCGCCGCAGGACGCCCGCGCGCTCAAAGAGGCCGGCGTTGCCGAGGTCTACACGCCGAAAGATTTCGCGCTGAACCGGATCTTGGCCGATCTGGTGCGCATCGTCGAAGGCGCTGCCGACCGTGGCAAATGACGCGGCGTTACAACGTCGTTACGAACCCGGTGCGCTATGGGTGCGACTCGGTCTCTTCGCCAATGCGGGGCGTTCTCCCCGCCAGTACCGTTTGCATCCATACACGATCGATGTTCTGTCCTGTCAGCACGACGGCGGCGCGACGGCCTTGCAGCCGACCGCGCTCCTTTATGAGCGCCGCAAGCGCCGCTGCGCCGGCACCCTCGGCGCAATTGTGGGTCGCGCTATAGATCAGGCGGATCGCTTCAGCGATATCGTCATCGCTTACCTCGACGATACGTTCAGCGCCCTTTCGAATAATCTCAAGCGCTGTCGGATCCGGCACGCGCACCGCCATGCCATCGGCGAAGGTCAGCGCAGAGTTGGTCGCAATCGGGCGGCCAGCGGCGAACGAAAGATGATAGGCGTTCGCAGCCGCTGAGACGACACCTACGATCTTGGTCTTTAGTCCCAATGCATCACGCGTGCCGATCACGCCGCAAATGCCGGAGCCGAGGCCGATCGGCACATAAACCGTCTCGAGATCATCCGCCGCACTAAATAGCTCGTAGGCGTAACTTGCCACTCCGACGACGAAGTCGCGGTGAAACGAAGGTGCGTATTCGGCACCGCGCTCCGATGCAATCCGCATCGCCGCCTCCTTCGCCTCGTCGAAGTCGCGACCATGCTCGATCAGCTTGGCGCCGAACGACTGCATCGCTGCATTTTTTTCGCTCGAATTGCCGCGCGGCACGACGATTGTCACCGCCACTCCGGCACGCGCCCCCGCATAGGCCAGCGACTGACCGTGGTTGCCGCGCGTTGCGGTAACTATGCCCTGGACCTGCGGACGTTCGCGCTTGAGCCGCTCAAAATAAACAAGTCCGCCCCGCACTTTGAAAGCGCCAATCGGCGTGTGGTTCTCGTGCTTGACCACCACCTGCACGCCGGTTTGTGCCTCAAGCAGCGGCCAAGCATATTGTGGCGTCGGCGGGACGCTGGCGCGAACCAGCGGGATGACCTTTTCAAGCTCTGCGCGTGTAAACATCGCAAACCCTTAGCACGTCCGGAACGGTCTTCGCGCCGGTTTTGCTCTGCCGGCACAATCCTTGGTGAATATCGGATCGCTCGATGGCCCCAGTTAGAGCGCCGTATCTCTCGTACGATCGCAACCCTAGCTTAGCCGCGCCGTTTTTTATCGCTCTGAAAGCAAACCTCATTTAGTGGCTTTGCGTGTCAAAGCGGCGCGTTGACATGGCGATGACAAACACTAGTCTTTGAACATCAAACATTGGACGTGTGGAGACGCCGATGTATCTGCGCCTTTTTGTTTTAGTCGTTGTGAGTGTGTTATCGATCTCAGCCTACGCCCAGGATGCTAAGAAGACTGCTGACGATTTCGCAACGAAATGGGTCACAGCCTACGATGCCGGCGATGCTGCGGCCCTTGCTGCTTTGTTCACCCCCGATGGCGTCTTCAACGCGCCATCAGGAGCGGTTCTGAAGGGTCGCGACGCGATCGAGAAAGCTCTAACGGGTCGTATAAAGGCGGGTTGGACGAAGGAGACCGTCACGACAACCGACGCCGGGATGGCAGGCACTGCCGTTTGGGCCTCTGGTGAATATGGTTTGGTCGGGTCCGGAGAACAGGCCGGCAGACAAAGCGGCGGACACTTTGGATGGGTGCTCGTTCGTGACGGCGATGCCTGGCGCGCGGCGATGCTCACCGCGAACGTGACTCCACCAAAATAGAATTCGCCGGTCGCCTAGTTGGCCGGCGCAGCGTGCGGATTGAATGCTCCATTCACGCTGCGCACGGTCTCAGCCCGAAAGTTACTCAGCGCCCAGCCGTGCGGATGCCATCGGGTCCGCCCGTGACTTTGACTTGGCCGGTGAGCTTCAGGTTCTTGCCGTCGAAACTCACGACGGCGAGCGCGTTGTCCACCATGCTCTGCGCCAGCAGGGTCTTGCCGTCACGGCTCCAGACCACGCCCTGCGGCCATCGCCCGATTTCAGCTTCAGCCACCTTGGTCAATGTGGTTCCGTTCACGCTGAAAACGACGAGCAGGCCGTGATCGTTGTAAAACGGATGGCTCAGCGCCAGGTTCGAGCCGTTCTGCGGGATGACGGCCAGATAGTTGCCGTCATCTGAAAACGCCAAGCCTTCGACGTACTGCCCGACGTCCACGGTGTTGACGATGCGCGGCGCTTTTCCTTTCAGATCGACGACATTCACCGGCATGACGTCGCCGGTATTGGCGCCCTGGTTGCCGATCACCGCGATGTCCCCTTTCGGGCTAACCTGCACCGCATAGGGGCGATGGCCGCCGGTCATGACGCGCTTAGTGTCGGTGACATTGCTGCCGTCAACCGACAAAATGGAAATGCGGTGGTCGCCGTCCCGCGTGACCAGCGCAGTCTTGCCGTCGGGGGTGAACGTCACCGCGGCCGGCCCCGCTTTCGGACCGCCGAAATCGATTTTGCCCGCGGCAGTGAGTGTTTTGCCGGAGATGGTGAATATCGAGACGGTTCCTTCCCGGTAATTGGCGACCAGAGCGAGCGTGCCGGCGGGGTTGATTGCGGTCCCGCTCGGCCCAAGCCCGGCCTCGAGCGTTGCGATCACGGCAGGCGGGTTGGCCTTCAGATCGATCACCGAGAGGCGGTTGTCTGGGACTTGTTTCTTTGGGTCGGCCGGATCGAGCTTCATCGTGGCGGCGACAAGTGCGAAGGATTCGTCCGGAGCCACGGCGACATTTTGCGGCGGCCCGGTTACGCTCGAGGGCGCCTTGAGCTCGGCAATGATCTTCGGCGGCGAAACGCCGAGATTGATGATAGTGACTGTGTCATCGACCGGATTGGCAGGAACCGCGACGATGCCGTTGTTGAGCACTACCTTGCCGTCATTTGAAGACACAGCGATCTGCGCCGCAGCGTCTCTCGGAAATAGCGGCAAAGCGGCGGTGGCGATTGCAACTACAACCGCCTGCGTCAGCGAGATACGCAGTTTCATGATTATTCCTCCCGGCTCGGGATGTCTTGCAGACATGCTCCGCGTAAGAGTTTATTTGCAGAGCTTAGAGGCGATCAAACGAAAAATTAGCGCCTCAGCGCCCGCGAGGACCTGACATTAATTCAATACACGACAGAAATGTGGATGCTGCCCTTGTTGTCAGCGGCGCTGCGACGGCAGCGCCGCTGCAACTGCGTCGTCCCGCGCGATCGGCAGCACGGCCGTGAACTGAAAAGCCGAGCCGCGTCCGGGCGTGCTGGCGACGGTCAGATCACCGCCCATGCGTTTGGCCAGCGTTTTAACAATGCTCAGGCCAACGCCCGCGCCGCCATAGCGCCGGGCGATCTCGCTGCTGGCTTGAGTGAACGGCCGGAATAGCCGCTTGATCTCGCCGCGGGTAAGCCCGATGCCGGTGTCGCGCACAATGCAGTGCAGCCGCACACGTCCGGCTTTTGCCGGCTCGGCGCGCAGCTCCAATTCGACTGCGCCTTGGTCGGTGAATTTCAGCGCATTGTCGAGAAGGTTTTCCAGCGCCGCGCGCAACCGGACCGGATCGCCGATCAAGCACTCCGGCACGCTATCGGCGATCGTGATCGCAGC
>DASSXN010000071.1:0-10257 GCA_035703785.1 Xanthobacteraceae bacterium | reverse complement strand
GGTCAAGAACGGGCACAAGGTCTTGTTTTCCTCGCGCCACCCGGAGGAGTTGAAAGATCTGGTGACAGGTCTCGGACCGCTGGCGCAGGCCGGCACCGTCGATCTGGCGATTGCCTTCGGCGACGCTGTGTTGCTGACCATACCTTACCCCGCACTTCCGCAGATCGGTCGCGATTACGCCGCCCAACTCAAGGGCAAAATCGTCCTGGATACTTGCAACGCCCTTGTTGGCCGCGACGGACCGATCGCGGAGGAAGTGGAGGCCAACGGGGTCGGCGTCACGTCGCAGAAATACTTGCCGGGAACGCGGCTCGTTCGCGCCTTCAACACGATGTCGTATAAAACATTCGCCAGCGAAGCGAACCGGCCCGATCCGAAACTCGCGGTGCCCATTGCCGGGGACGATCAGGACGCCGTCCGGGTGGCCGCGGCGCTCGTTCGCGACGCGGGTTTCGATCCGGTGGTCGTCGGCAAGCTCGCCGACGCCAAGCTCTTTCAGCGCGGCGGGCCGGGTTACGGACAGCAGGTCAGCGCGGCTGAACTAAAGCAGAAGTTATCCCTGCCGCAATGACACTCGAAACGACCGATGACCGTAGCGGCGCGTTCCTGCGGCGCGCGCTGGCGCGTGTGCTGCCGGCGACGCCCCAGGAGCGCGCCGCCGCGCTATGGTCGTTCGCCTATTTTTTCACGCTCCTCGCAGGCTATTACGTGCTGCGGCCGCTCCGCGACCAGATGGCGATCACCGGCGGCATACGCGATCTGCCGTGGCTGTTTACCGCCACCTTCGCCATGCTCCTGGTCGCGCAGCCGCTCTATGGCATGCTGGTCGCGAAGCTGCCGCGCGCCCGGTTCATTCCGATCGTCAATCATTTTTTTGTCGTCAACCTCGCGCTGTTTTGGCTGTTTCTCACGCTACAGATCGATACCGCGCTGGTCGCGCGAATATTTTACGTGTGGGTTGCGGTATTCAGCCTGTTCTCGGTGGCGGTGTTCTGGTCGTTCATGGCCGACCTGTTCACCGCCGACCAAGGTAAGCGCTTGTTCGGCTTTATTGGCGCCGGCGGCACAGCAGGCGCACTGCTTGGACCGGTCCTGACGATCTGGCTGTCGGTGCCGCTCGGTCCGACCAATCTTTTGATCCCGACAATGATTCTGATCGAAGCCGCGGTGTTCAGCGTTTGGCGTCTCGAACGTGCCGCGACGTCCCACCAAACGGCACGCGCGCAGGACCAGCGCCTCGGCGGCGGCGCTTTTGCGGCGATCCCCGAACTTATTCGTTCGCCTTATCTGATTGGCCTTGCCGCGTGGATTTCCTTGCAATCGTTCTGCGCGACCATCCTCTATTTCGAGCAAATCCATATCGTTGCCGCCGAGGTCCAGGGTGCGGGCGCACAAACCCGCCTTTTCGCTGCGATCGATCTTGCCGTGAATTTGCTTACGCTGGCGACGCAGCTTGTTGCCACCGGGCAATTACTCAAGCGCTTCGGCACCGGCGTTGCGGCGGCGGCGCTGCCGGCCGTGTATGCGGCGGGCTTTTTCGCGGTGTTTTTGGCGCCTACACTCGCGGCGGTATTGGCGGCCCAGGTGGCGCAGCGCTGGATCCATTTCGCGCTCGCCAATCCCGCTCGCCAAGTGTTCTATACGGTGCTTGGCCGGGAGGAGAAATACAAAGCCAAGAACCTGATCGACGTGGTCATCTATCGCGGCTCGGACGCGCTTTACGGCTGGGTGTTCGACAGCTTGCAGCTTCTTGGGCTAAAGCTCGGCACGATCGCGCTCGTCGCCGCGCCGGTTTCGGCGATTTGGCTGATCCTGTCGGCGGCGTTAGGACGGGCCCAAGAGCAGCGCGCCAAAGAGCAGCGCGCAAAGCTGATCGACGCCGCCGCCACATCCGGGCAGTGAATGGTTAGGGTCAAAACTCATTATTTGCGCGGCCGCGACGCTGGGCATTTGGGCCGCTGGCTAGGCGCGAGGAGCGATGTGATCTATCCGATCATGAGCGACGAGCAACGACGCCAGCGGCCGAAAGGCCCGCGTCCCTTCGGGTTGCAGCGAAAATCGCCGCCGGGTTCGTCGAAGGGCTCGACCGTATTCCCCAATACGCTCTTCGCCCTTCTCCTGCCCGGCGAGCGATTTTGGCTGCAACGCGGCTCGCGGAAATAATGAGTTTTGACCCTAAATTGACACGGCGCCAATTCGCCAATGTGCCCGTAGCTGCCTTGGCGACGGGAGCGGCGAGCTTGGCCCTGCCAGCCTTCGCACAACCCGCTTCGCCCCTAATGACACGCCCGATCCCATCGACCGGCGAGCCCCTGCCCGCCGTCGGTCTGGGCACCGCCGCCGTCTTTGACAGCGCCGACGCTGCCACGCTGCAAAACGCACGCGCTGTCGTGCGTGCACTGATCGATAACGACGGCAAACTCATTGACACCGCTTCGACCTACGGCGATGCGGAACGCATTCTAGGCGACGTGATCGGCCCCGCTGATTTGCGCGGTAAGCTTTTTATCGCGACCAAGCTCGAGTCTCCCGATGTCGAAGAGCTTAAACGCTCTTTGAATCGTCTACAGACCGCCAAGCTCGATCTTCTCCAACTCCATAATGTGCGAAACCCGCAGCAATCGCTCGGCGCCTTTCGCGAATGGAAAGCGCAAGGCGTGTGCCGTTACATCGGCATCACCTCGACCTCCCACGGCGTCTTCGCGGCGGTGGAAGCGATGCTCCGACGCGAAAAGCCCGATTTTGTGCAAATCGATTATTCGATCGATGACCGCGAGGCCGAGCAACGCATTCTGCCGCTTGCGACCGAGGTCAAGGCCGGCGTGCTGACCGCGCTGCCGTTCGGCCGCGGCCGGCTGTTTCGCGCCGTACGCGATCGCACCCTGCCGGATTGGGCGCAAGGCTTCGCCCGCAGCTGGGCACAATTCTTTCTCAAATATCTGTTGGGCGATCCGCGCGTGACCGCGGTCATTCCGGGCACCGCCGATCCAATCCACATGGCCGATAATCTCGGCGCGATGCGCGGACCGCTTCCCGATCCCGATCAGCGGCGGCAGATGGTGGAATTCATAGAGACGCTGTAGCCGTTCCAATCGACGTTTCGTTCCATCGGCGAAAATGCGAAAGCCGCAGGACGTCTCCTGCGGCTTTCCTTTCCGCCCGCTGCAGGGAGGGAGATCAACGGGCGAGCAAATTCGACGTGGAAAAGCGGCTAGCCGTCGCGCCGGTCCTCGCCCCAGCCGCGATCATGATCCCCGCGCATATGATGATGCGGCCGCAACATGCGCGCGAGCCTGACGAAACGGTTTTTCTGATCGTCGTTGAGGCTCTGATAGAGCGGCGCACCGGCGTCGGCGACTTTTTTCAGCGCCGCGCTGGTCTTGGCCATATTGTCGGCGCGTTGCGACAGCCGCTCAAAAGGCGTGCCCGGCGGCTGCTGATCGCCGGCTTGGCGCGCCTGCAGCCGCTGGATGCGCAATTGAACGAGATCGCGAACAGCCTGCTCGAACTGCGGCCAGTTCTTGGCCTGATCAGGCGTAAGCTGGAGTCCGGCTTTCAACCCGGCGATCCGCGCGTCGGCGAAAGCGGACACATCCGCAGCACTCGGCCGATGGCGTTGCTCGAAGCGCGGTTCGTCGTTAGCGAATCCGCTGCCGCCGCCAAAACTGTGCTGCGCATAAGCGAGCGAAGAACCAGCGAGCGCAATGAGCGCGGTCGCGGTGATCACTGGCCTCAACATGGCGATCCTCCTGAAATTCTGCACATGCCTTGAGTAGATGGCGCGGCGGGCTGCCGTACAAGTTAAAGTTTGGAAATGTGCTCTGCGAAGATTACGAACGCGTAATCTTTTTGTCCGCAAAATGACAAATTGAATTTCCTGTCAATGCAGGATTTGCCGCAGGAACAGTCGCGTGCGCTCATGCTGCGGATGTTCGAAGAACGTTTTCGGCTCGTTGATTTCGACAATCTGGCCGTCGGCCATAAAGATGATGCGATCGGCCACTTGCCGTGCGAAACCCATTTCGTGAGTGACGACGAGCATGGTGATGCCGTCGCCGGCAAGCTCGACCATGGTGTCGAGCACTTCCTTGACCATCTCAGGATCAAGCGCCGAAGTCGGCTCGTCGAACAACATGATGTGCGGGCTCATGCACAGGGCACGCGCGATGGCGACACGCTGTTGCTGGCCGCCGGACAGCCGCGCCGGGTATTTGAGCGCTTGCTCCGGAATCCGCACCCGCCGCAGGTAACGCATGGCCAGATCTTCGGCGTCCTTTTTGGGCATATGCCGCACCCAGATCGGCGCCAAGGTGCAGTTTTCCAAAACTGTGAGATGCGGAAACAGGTTGAACTGCTGAAACACCATTCCGACGTCGCGGCGCACCGCCAGAATCTGCTTGGGATCGTCAGTCAGCTCTTTGCCGTCGACGATGACGCGCCCGCGTTGCCAATCCTCCAGACGATTGATGCAGCGAAGCATCGTGGACTTGCCGCCGCCTGAGGGACCGCAGATGACGATGCGCTCGCCGCGGGCAACGGTGAGATTGATGTCCCGCAGCACGTGAAAATCGCCATACCATTTGTTCATGGCAATGATCTCGACGGCCCATTCCGACTTCTCGCCGCCGGTCTGCTTCGCCGTATTTGTCATGTCTGTATCCGCCATATCTTGCATCTTTCAACGACGATGCGCGCGCGCCAGTCGCGCTTCGACATTTCGCGCATAGCGCGACATGCCATAACAGCACACGAAGTAGAACACCGCGGCAAAGGCATAGCCGGTCAAACTGGTGACCGGCGTGGCCCAGTGCGGATCGCCGCGGGCGGCTTCAATGGTTCGCAGAAAGTCGAAAATTCCGACGATGAAGACCAACGTCGTGTCCTTGAACAATCCGATGAAAGTGTTGACGATGTTCGGCAGCGTCACCCGCAACGCCTGCGGCAGAATGACAAGGATCATCATGCGCCAATATGGCAGGCCGAGCGCCTGCGCCGCCTCATATTGGCCACGCGGTATCGAGAGCAGTCCGCCACGCACGACCTCGGCCATATAAGCCGAGGCGAACAAGGCGACGCCGATCAGCGCCCGCACGAGCTTATCCGGCGCAAAGCGGTCGGGAACGAACAGCGGCAACATGACGCTCGCCATGAACAGCACCGTAATCAGCGGCACGCCGCGGACAAATTCGATGAAGGTGATCGAGGCGAGCCGCACCGCCGGCATTGCCGAGCGCCGCCCCAACGCCAGCAAAATGCCCAGCGGCAGCGAGGCCACGATGCCTACGGTTGCGACGACGATGGTGACGAGAATGCCACCCCACAGCGAGGTCGGCACGTCGGGCAAGCCGATCATCGGCACTCCGCTCAAGAGAATGTAAGAAAGAATCGGCAGCACGATGAAGAAATAGATCGCGCCGAGGTCACGGCGCGGCGCGCCGAGCCAGGCCAGCCAGGCGATTCCGAGCGCAAGCAGCACGAAGAACAGATCGACGCGCCAGCGCTCGCTCATCGGATAGAAGCCGTAGACGAAATAGGAGGACCATACCCGCACGAAGGCCCAGCACGCGCCGGGTTCGGGGTGCTGCTCCGACGCCAGACAGGCCTCACGATCGGCGCCAGACCACACCGCATCGAAGATGAAAAAGCGGAGCAAAGGCGGCACGATCCAGACGAAGGCGGCGACGCAGATAACAGTGAGCGCGATATTGGCCGGGGACGAGAAAAGATTGCTGCGCATCCAGCCGAGCACGCCGGTGCTCGCCACCGGGGCCGGAAGCAGTTTTGCCGGTGCGTCCCGCAGATAGACCTGGTCGGCTGCCGCCATGGTTCAGCGCTCCGCGATGGCGACCCTGCGCCCGTAGAGATTCATCAACAACGACGTGACTAGGCTGAGGAAAAGATAAACGGCCATCGTAATGGCGATCACCTCGACCGCCTGGCCGGTGATATTGAGCACGCTGCCGGCAAACACCTGCACCAGATCGGGATAGCCGATAGCCACTGCGAGGGAAGAATTCTTGGTCAGATTGAGATATTGGCTGGTCAGCGGCGGTACGATGACGCGCATTGCTTGCGGCACCACCACCAGCCGAAGCGTCGCTCCCGAGCGCAAGCCGATCGCCTGCGCGGCTTCAGTCTGGCCGGGCGCCACGGCAAGAATACCGGCGCGCACGACCTCGGCAATGAACGCCGCGGTATAGATCGTCAGCGCGACCAGAAGCGCCGCGAATTCCGGCAAGATCTCGGTGCCGCCCCTGATATTGAAGCGGGCCATTTCCGGAAAACTGAAAGACAGCGGCGCGCCGGCAGCGAAGAACACCACAAGCGGCAACAGTACGATCAGCCCGAAAGCGTAATACAATGTGCGCGGCGGCTGCCCGGTGCGCTCCTGGCGGCGGCGGCCCCAGACCCGCAGCGCCAGCGTGGCAACAATTCCCAACAGGAGCGCGGCGACTACGTAACGAAAGTTCGGATCGAACAGCGGCTGCGGCAGAAACAGCCCGCGATTATTGAGAAACGTGCCGCCCGGGATCGCAATGCTGCCGCGCAGGTCGGGTAGCGACTTAAGAACGGCGTTGTACCAGAACAGAATTTGCAGCAAGAGCGGCACGTTACGAACCAGTTCGACGTAGCCGCCGGCCAGATGCGACACCAGCCAATTGCGCGACAGCCGTGCGATCCCGATGGTGAAGCCGAGCGCAGTCGCCAGCACGATGCCGAGCGAGGCGACCAGAAGTGTATTAAGAAGGCCGACCCAGAACGCGCGGCCGAACGTCGAAGTGCTCGACGAATAAGCGATCAGCGTCTGGCTGATGTCGAAACCGGCAGTGTTGTCCCAGAAGCGAAAGCCGGAGGCGATCCCGGCTTTCGCGAGATTATTGCTGGCGTTGACGGCGGCCGCATAGATAAGGCCGCCAACCACAACCACGAGCGCCGCCTGAAGCGCAATATTGGTCCATTGCTGTTTGCTGCGAACCGGGAATTGCAGCATTTTCGACATGGCCGGCGGCGAACGCGACAGCCAGCCGGGTTACCGCACGGGTAACCCGTATTGCAGACCGCCCTTGGTCCACAAGCCGTTCAGTCCCCGAGCAATCTTCAATGGCGAACCTTGACCGACGTTCCGCTCGAAGACTTCGCCGTAATTGCCGACAGCTTTGACGATCCGATACGCCCAATCATTGGTCAGGCCGAGCGATTGACCAAATTGCCCCTCGACGCCGAGAAGACGCCGCACATCCGGCGCGTTGGATTTCATCATATCGTCGACATTGCGCTGGTTGACGCCGAGCTCTTCCGCATCGACTAACGCCATGTGTGTCCAGCGCACGAGATCTTCCCAGGCATTATCGCCTTGCCGCACGGCGGGAGCGAGCGGCTCCTTGGAGATGATCTCTGGCAGCACGATATGCGCGTTGGGATCGCTCAGCCGCAGCCGCTCGCTGTAGAGCTGCGATGAATCGGTGGTGTAAGCGTCGCAGCGACTACTGTCATAGGCCTTGATCGCTTCATCGGCCGTTGCAAAGGTCACTGTCTTCAATGACATATTATTCGCACGGAAATAGTCCGCGAGATTGAGCTCCGTGGTGGTGCCCTGCTGCACGCAGACCGCCGCGTCATTGAGTTCCAACGCCGAATTTACTTTCAACGACTTGCGGACCATGAAGCCCTGGCCGTCATAAAAATTCACGGCGGCGAAATCGAGCCCGAGCGTAGTATCGCGCGACATGGTCCAGGTCGTGTTGCGCGCCAAAACGTCGACTTCACCGGATTGCAGCGCGGTAAACCGGTTTTGCGCCGTTAGCGGCACAAATTTCACTTTGGTCGGATCGTTGAAAATCGCTGCGGCAATCGCGCGACAGTAATCGACGTCGAATCCGGTCCAGTTGCCTTGCGGATCCGGGGCGCCGAAACCGGCGACGACGCCATTCGAGCCGCAGACGAGCTGACCGCGATCTTGAACCGCCTTGAGCGTTTGCGCGGATGCCGCCTGCGCTGCCAGCGCAAGCACCGTTGCAATGGCGAAAGCCGTAGCTAAACGTTTCATAATCAGCCCTTTCAAGGAGGCGCGCACGCCCCGACCCTTAAGGCGCGCGTGGCTTGTTACCCATCGAGGATCATCTGAGAACGATCGCACTATGAGGTCAAGGGGTTGACGAACCGGCATAATGGCTGGAAATGGCCGGGCAGACGCCAAACAGGACTTACAAGGCGGCCGAATTCGGCAGGCAAGGGCACGCGAAGGTAGCGGATGAACGACAAACCGAAAGAGTGGCCGCGGCCGCGGCAGCCCGCCACCAAGATCGTTACCGGCGGCCGCGACCCGACATCGTATCACGGATTCGTCAATCCGCCGGTCTATCACGCTTCGACCGTGCTCTATCCGAGCGCGGAGGATTTTCTCGCCCATCGTGCGCGCTACCAATATGGACGGCGCGGCACGCCGACGACGGAGGCGCTCGAACTCGCTTTGCAGGAGCTGGAAGGATCGCAATGCGCCGGCGTGTCGCTGTTGCCATCCGGGCTCGCGGCAATCTCCAACGCATTCCTGGCCGTCGTGCATGCCGGCGATCACGTGCTGGTCACCGATAGCGCCTACGGACCGACGCGTACTTTTTGCGACCAGATTCTGATGCGGCTCGGCGTCGCGGTTACCTATTATGACCCGCTGATCGGCGCCGGCATCGGTGAATTGATCCGCCCGAATACGCGTCTCGTCTATCTGGAATCGCCGGGCTCATTGAGCTTCGAAATGCAGGATATCCCCGCGATCGCCGACGCCGCTCATAACAAAGGTGCGTTGGCCCTGATGGACAATACCTGGGCGACACCGCTTTATTTTCGTCCGCTCGACCACGGGGTCGACATGGTGATCCAGGCTGGCACGAAATATATCGGCGGCCACTCCGACGTCATGCTCGGCACCGTATCGGCCAACGCGGCCACTGTTACGCGGCTGAAGAACACGGTGCGCTACACCGGGCAATGCGAAGGCCCCGACGATGTCTATCTCGGATTGCGCGGCTTGCGCACGTTGGCAATTCGGCTTGAACGGCACCAAAAATCTGGACTGGCGATCGCACGCTGGCTCGAACAGCGGCCCGAAGTGTTGCGCTTGTTGCATCCGGCGCTGCCGAGCCATCCCGGCCATGCGATATGGAAACGCGATTTCTCCGGCACCTCCGGTTTGTTCAGCACGGTGCTCAAGCCGGTGCCGCAAAAAGCCTATTACGCCTTTCTCGATTCGCTGGAATTGTTCGGCATCGGCGCGTCATGGGGCGGCTACGAGAGTTTGGCTATTCCGTTCGATTGCGCGCCGCTGCGGACCGCAACGCGCTGGCAGCCCGGCGGGCCGACAGTGCGATTCCATATCGGCCTCGAGGCAGTCGACGATCTGATTGCCGATCTGGAGCGCGGCTTTGCGGCGCTCGCCGCAGCTACACGGACGTAAATCGCGTCCCTGCGCCGACCATGTGATCGAAATAAGTGCGGCTTTACTGAAGCGCCCTGATAAAATTCGAGAAACAACTCTGAGCGGCGGCGTGAGTCCGCCGGATGTCAGGTGACTGATGATTACTACTATTGTGGCATAGCCATGAGGCAGTGACTTGGATACGGCTTTTTAGTTATAATCCACGCCGAGGGGTCTCCTGGGGGCATTAGCCGACAAAGGAGATCGAGATGCACATCATTAGGAAGTCATCTCTGGCCGTTATTCTTGCGCTGTTGGTCGCGGGGCCGGTGCAAGCTCAAAGCCCAACACAGGGCGACTATTACGCACCGGGGCCGACAACGGTGGTACATGCGTCCCCTGGACAACTGAAATTAAATGAGCAGGGTGATTACTACGTCGGCGACAAGATGATCCTCAACAAACGCCGCATGGCGGCCCTCAAAAAGTGTACTCATAACATCCCATTTGAATCGGACCGTTACGTGGCGTGCATGTCGAAAGAGGGCGAGGCCCCCTAGTCAATCGGATGCGAGTTAGGCTCGCCCGATGAGGCAACGGCTGCCCCTTGCGGGCAGCGTTGCCGAACGTTGATCGCTGCCATTCTCATTAAGACGCTTGCCGTAGTCGCGGCCAGCATCGGAGTCGCAGCTATGTCGCCAATTTCTCGCTTGTCAGTCGGGTCGCACCTCGCAGCGATTGCGGTCGGCGCTTTTGCCGCGACAGCATATCTGAGCGTCAATTCAGCCAGCCCGCAATCGCTCGCAGACTACATCTCAGCGATCTGCGCGAAGTCGTTTGGTTCG
>DASSXN010000062.1:0-5066 GCA_035703785.1 Xanthobacteraceae bacterium | reverse complement strand
GCCGACGCCCAATCCCGCGCCTATGGCGAGAAGCGCGATAACGGCTAAGATGATTTTGCCACGCATGGTCGTCCTCCAGGATGCATTTCTATTTGCGCGTCGAACGCGGATCATGGCGCGATTGTGGGCGGAAACGGCGGTACGAGGCAAGACTTTCGGGGATCGCGGCAAATCGACTAATGCTGCTCGGCGCTTTCCTGATGCCAGACCAGGAGCCGGCGGCGGATCAGCGCCATGGCTTTGATCAGCGCATAGCCAACAATTGCGATCTCGACGATGCCGGCAAAAACGCCGCGTGAATCGGCAAAACGCGAGGCGCTCATCATGGCGCCGCCAAGCCCGTAGCCGCCCATCGCCATCTCCGCGATGATAGCGACGATCAGCGCGATCGGCAGCGCGACCTGCAGCCCGGTCAGAATTTGCGGCAATGCCGCCGGGAGAGCGACTTGCCACATCAATTCGCGCTCGCTCGCGCCCATGTTTCGTCCCGACCAGATCAGCTCCCTTTCCACGCCGGCCAATCCGGCGAGCGTCGCCGTCACCACCGGGAAAATGGCATCGAATACGACGACGGAGATTTTCGAAACGTCGTAGAGGCCAAGCCAGAGGATGATGATCGGCAGGAACGCGATCTTCGGCATCGGAAATCCGACCGATATGATCGGGTCGAAGAACCAGCGCGCCAACCTGTTGCGCGCCATCATCGCGCCGAGCGCGACGCCGCCGACGGCGGCGATCGCAAAGCCGGTCAAGGCACGAAACATGGTGACGCCGAGATTGCGCCAGAGCTCGCCGACGATGGCGTCGGCGTAAATGCGCTGTGCGACCGCCGAGAACGGCGGCAGCATGAAGGCGGTGACCTTGCCGCTGCGGGCAAACACTTCCCAGGCGATCAGCAGCACGAGAAACGAAAAAATTCCGGCGCCGCTGCGGAAGGCGATATCCAGACGCCGCGCCGCATCCCGGGAAATCCCGGCTTCGGCGGCGGCAAGCGAAGCGGTATCGTCTACTCGCGCCATGCCAGCAGCCATTGGATGAAGAGCTGATAAATCCGGTCGGCGGCAAAGCCGAGGAACGCGACGGTCAGCACCACGGCATACATGCCCTCGTAGGACCCCGTCGATCCCAGATAGCCGATCAAATAACCGAAGCCCTGCTGCGACACGATCAGCTCCGAGCTCACCAGCAGAATGAAGGCAAGCGCGAGCGCCGTGCGGATGCCGTTAAGCAGTTCCGGCAGCGCGCTCGGCACGATCACGTCCCACATCATGCGCAGCCGGTTCGCCCCCATGCTGCGCGCGGACCACACCAGCGCATGATCGCTGCCGCGCGCGCCGTTATAGGCGCCGATCGTGACCGGGATCATGCAGCCGAGAAAAATGAGGAGGATCTTCGAGCCGTCGCCAAAGCCGAGCCAGAGCACGGTGACCGGAATGAGCGCCGATTTTGGCAGCGGATAGAATAATTCCACCAGCGGATTAACGAAGTTATCGAACAGCCGCCAGCGCGCCATCAGCAGCCCGAGCCCGCCGCCGCCAAAAACGGCGAGGAGAAGCCCGACCGATCCGCGATAGAGCGAAGCTTTCCCGTTATCGATGAGTTCGCCGCCTCGCATCAGATCAATCCAGGCAGTCGCCACCTTGCTTAAGGGCGGCAGCGCGGACGTATCGACCAGGTTGAGCCGCGCGACCGCTTCCCAGGCCAGCGCCAGGAGGAGGAGCGGCAGATAGCGGAGGCCTGCTCGCATTACGGCTTGCATGATGCGTCCTGCTCGTTGCGCTGCGCCTGCTCGATGCGATCAGGCGCTCGGCTTTGTCGCTTCGGCCTTGATCGCTTCCTCGCGCACTAAGTTCCAAATTTCGTCGACCTTTTCCACAAATTCCTTGCTGCGGGTAACGCCCGGATCGCGATGGTCGAGCTTGGTTTCGATCACCGCCTTGATACGTCCGGGCCGTGCCGACATGACCGCGATGCGTTGCGCCAGATACACGGCTTCCTGCACGTCATGGGTCACGAAGATCACGGTCTTGGGCGTGCGATTCCAGATGTTGAGGAGCTCGGTTTGCATCAGCGCGCGCGTCTGCGCGTCCAGCGCGCCGAACGGCTCATCCATCAGGAGAATGTCGGGATCGAAGGCCAGCGTGCGCGCGATTGCAGTGCGCTGTTTCATGCCGCCGGAAAGTTGCGACGGATAGCTGTCCTCAAATCCGCTTAAGCCGACCAGATCGACAAACGCTTGCGCGCGCCGCTCGCGCTCGGCGCGCGGCATGCCCTGCCGCTCGAGGCCGTAGAGAATATTGGCGCGCACCGTTTTCCACGGGAACAGCGCAAAATGCTGAAACACGATGCCGCGATCCGGCCCGGGCGCTGTGACCGTTTTGCCTTTCACTGCGATGCGGCCGGCTTCGATCGGCAGAAACCCGCCGACGAGATAGAGCAGGGTGGATTTGCCGCAGCCGGAGGGGCCGAGCAGCGCCAGAAATTCGCGCGGTCGCACCTGCAGCGAAACGTCGGATAGCGCCAGTACGGGCCGGCCGCGCGGCGGCCGATAGGTGTGGTTCACGCGCTCGATGACGATCTGGCTTTGCCCGTCCATTCCTGCGCCCGTTCACCTCTGCCGCCTGGGCCATCCGGCGCTTTAAGCGCGCCGCAGGCGGCACCCTAGCCGGAGCCATAGCGGACACAAGCCGCCGCCGCACGCTGCGCCTGTTTGCTGCGGTCTGGCAAAACCAGCTATATCTGCCGCGAAGGCACGTCCCGGTCGCCCATCGCGGTCACTCATTTCGGTCACCTATGGAACGCTCGTTCAGCAAAGAAGTCGAGGCGTTGCGGCTTGGCGCTGGCGAGACCTTTCGCGGCGAAGGCATCCTCGCCGTCACCAAGGCGCTGCTGCAATCCGGCGTGAGCTATGTCGGCGGCTATCAGGGCGCGCCGGTCTCGCATCTGTTGGATGTCATGGTCGAAGCCAAGGACTTGCTCGCTGAGCTTGGCGTGCACGTCGAGACTTGCACCAACGAGGCCGCCGCCGCGGCCATGCTCGGCGCCTCGATCAATTATCCGCTGCGCGGCGCGGTGACCTGGAAATCGATCGTCGGCACCAATGTCGCGGCCGACGCTTTGTCGAACCTCGCTTCGCCGGGCGTCATTGGCGGCGCCTTGATCGTGCTCGGCGAGGACTACGGCGAAGGCGCGAGCGTGATCCAGGAACGGTCCTACGCCTACGCGATGAAGTCCTCGATCTGGCTGCTCGATCCGCGGCCCGACCTGCCGACCATCGTGCACATGGTGGAGAGGGGCTTTGAACTGTCGGAGGCCAGTCACGCGCCGGTCATGCTCGACCTGCGCGTGCGCGCCTGTCACCTCACCGGCGAGTTCACCGCCAAAGACAACAAACCCGGGCTTTACAACGCGCAGCACCGGCTCGCGGGACCAGTCCGGTTCGAATATGGGCGGCTTGCGCATCCGCCAGCCACCTTCGCGCAGGAACGGCTGAAAATCGAACAGCGCCTGCCGGCGGCGCAGAAATTCATTTGCGAGCAAAAGCTCAATGAGCTGATTGCCGGGGAGATCGACGAAATCGGCATTATCGTTCTCGGCGGACTGACCAATGGCTTGCTGCGCGCTTTGGCGCGGCTCGATCTTGCCGATCTCTACGGCGCCTCGCGCATCCCGATCTATGTGCTCAACGTCGCCTATCCGCTGGTGCCGGAAGAAGTGCAGGAATTTTGCGCCGGCAAACGTGCGGTGCTGGTCGTGGAGGAGGGCTCGCCCAACTACGTCGAACAGCAAATCAACGTGATTTTGCGCAATGCCGGCGCCGACACGGGCATCTATGGCAAAGGCTGCCTGCCGGCGAGCGGCGATTACACGTCTGAGGTGTTGCTGCGCGGCATCGCGGCCTTGGTCGCGGCGGCGCAGCCGAGCGGTATCGCGGCTCAATCCATTTCGCGCCACGTCGAAGAAATCGTTGCGCATCGCACGAGCGCGCTTGCGGCGCTCGACGATATTCCGGCGCGGCCGCCAAATTTCTGCACCGGCTGTCCGGAGCGCCCGGTTTTTGCCGCGATCAAGCTAGCGCAGCGCGAACTCGGACCGGTCCATATCAGCGCCGACATCGGCTGCCATTCCTTCGCGACCTTTGCGCCGTTCTCGCTCGGCAATTCGATTCTTGGCTACGGCATGTCGCTGGCGAGCGCGGCCGCGGTCGCTCCGAACATGGCGAAACGTCCGATCGCGGTGATGGGCGATGGCGGTTTTTGGCACAACGGGTTGATTACCGGCGTCGCCTCGAACGTGTTCAACAAGGGCGACGGCGTGCTCGTGATCATGCAGAACGGTTACGCCTCGGCAACCGGCCAGCAATATTTGCCGTCGAGCAGCGCGCATCGCGCCGGCGCATCGACCGGAATCAGCATCGAAAAAACGCTTCGCGCCTTGGGCGTAAGCTGGCTGCGCACGGTGCACAGCTACAGCGTCGGCAAAATGGCGGCGACGCTGAAAGAGGCCATGCGCAGCGCCGAGCGCGGGCTCAAAGTGATCATTGCCGACGGCGAATGCATGCTGGCGCGGCAGCGCCGCATCCGCGTCGAGCAAGCCGACAAACTCAAGCGCGGCGAGCGGGTGGTGAAGACGCGCTATGGCGTCGACGACGAGCTGTGCACCGGCGACCATTCCTGTATCCGGCTGTCGGGCTGTCCATCGCTGACGGTGAAGCCCAATCCCGATCCGCTGCGCCGCGATCCGGTTGCCGCCGTTGTCGAAAGCTGCGTCGGCTGTGGCTTGTGCGGCGAGGTGGCCCATGCCGCTGTGCTGTGCCCGTCGTTCTATCGGGCTGACATTGTCACCAATCCCAATTGGTGGGATCGCACGCTCGCCGCGATCCGCAGCCGAGTTATTGGAGGGCTCGCAGATCTGTCTTCTCCCTCTCCCCAGAGGGGAGAGGGAGGGGTGAGGGGGATCGAGACTATCGGCGAATCCGGAACCCCCTCACCTCAATCCTCTCCCCAACGGGGAGAGGGAGAGTCTACGAGTGCGGTGCACGTCCAGGCGCAAGCAGCGCGCCCGAT
>DASSXN010000060.1:0-8866 GCA_035703785.1 Xanthobacteraceae bacterium | reverse complement strand
CTCTTCATCGCTCAGCTGCCGGCGAAGCGGCGCGACCACCAGCCGGTGCGGCGCGGCCGTTCGCCTTCGGAAGCCTCGCCGGTTTCGGTAATCACCGGCTCGGGCGCCTGCGATGCCACCGGCGCTGCCGGATCGTTCCCCGCAACTTCGCCTCCAGCTGTCGGTGCCGGCTCGCGAATTGTCGAACGCCGACGGGCCGCTTCCGACTGCCCGACCGTAGCAGGCGATACGGCTGGCGATGCTTCAGGCGGCGCTGCGCGCTCGGTCGATGACGAATCGAGATCGGCAGCGGCATGTGAGAGCTCAGGTTCGGTCGCTGCGGGTGGGGTGAGCTGCTCTGCGGGTGCGAATTCCTGTTGCGAGTAGTGCCCGGATTGATCGGCATACCCGCCCTCGCCATCGCGCTGCCGATTACGTCGGCCGCCGCGGCGGCCACGACGTCGGCGCCGCTCGTCACGGCGCGGCTCTTCGCGGCCTTCATGCGGTTCGGATGCAAAGCCGCCGGCTGTTCCGACCACGGCTCCATCCGGCGTCGCGTCGTGAGCCTCCGCGGCCTGATCATGGTCCGACTCGGCGATCGCGATTTGCTCGATATGGGGCTCGGCCTGGTCATGCATATGTTCGCCGCCGCCGCGTCCGCGGCGACGCCGTCGGCGGCGGCGCGGCCCGCCTTCGCCGGGTTCGGCAACTGGGGCAGCGGCAATCTCGGCTTCGGCCTCGAACTCGGCTTGTTCCGCCTCGCTTGCCTCGCCGCCAATCTCTTCGAGGTCGTCCTCTTCTTCCAGCGGCGCGACCGCGGCTTGGGCCCGCTCGGCAATCGCTTTTGCCGCCTCAGGCGTATGCACCTGCTCGCCACGATCGATGACAAAGGTCTGCGGCGCCCGAACGGTTTCGTCCGCGGTGACCGTAATCGTGATGGCGAACCGATCTTCCAGCCCGCGCAAATGCGCACGCTTTTGATTGAGCACATAGAGTGCGACATCTGGGCGTGTGCGCGCGATGAGATTGTGCGTCGCGCCTCTTATCAGCTGATCTTCGAGCGCGCGCAGCACCTGCAAGGCCAGCGACGAGACCGAGCGGACATGGCCGCTGCCGCCGCAATAGGGGCATTTCTCGGTTGAGCTTTCGAGCACGCTGGTGCGGATGCGCTGCCGTGACATTTCGAGCAGGCCGAAATGCGAGATGCGGCCGACCTGGATACGCGCGCGATCGTGTTTGAGACACTCTTTGAGCCGGCGTTCCACCGCGCGATTGTTGCGCTTTTCATCCATGTCGATGAAGTCAATGACGATCAATCCGGCGAGATCGCGCAAGCGCAGCTGCCGCGCAATCTCGTCCGCCGCCTCCAAATTGGTTTTGAACGCGGTGTCCTCGATATGATGCTCGCGGGTGGCGCGCCCGGAATTGACGTCAATCGCCACCAAGGCTTCGGCCTGGTTGAGCACGACATACCCGCCCGACCGCAGCTGCACGACGGGCGAGAACATCGCATCCAGCTGGTTCTCGACCCCGTAGCGCGACAACAGGGGCTGGCTGTCGGCGTAAAGCTTCACGTTCTTGGCATGGCTCGGCATGAGCATGCGCATGAAATCCTTGGCTTCATGATAGGCGTCCGCGCCCGCGACCAGGACCTCGTCGATGTCCTTGATATAAAGATCGCGGAGCGAGCGTTTGACCAGCGAGCCTTCCTCGTAGACCAGTTTGGGAGCCGTCGATTTGAGCGTTAAGTCGCGCACCGTCTCCCACATCCGTAAGAGATATTCGAAATCGCGCTTGATCTCGATCTTGGTGCGGCTGGCGCCGGCGGTGCGCAGGATCACGCCCATACCCTCCGGCACTTCGAGGTCGGCGGCCGCTTCGCGAAGCCGCGCGCGATCATCCGGATTGGTGATTTTGCGGCTGATACCGCCGCCCCGGGCCGTATTCGGCATCAGCACCGAGTAGCGTCCGGCCAACGAAAGGTAGGTCGTCAGCGCCGCGCCTTTGGTGCCGCGCTCTTCCTTGACCACCTGCACCAGCATGACCTGGCGGCGCTTGATAACCTCCTGGATCTTGTATTGGCGCCGAAAGCGCGGGGCGCGATCCGGGACTTCTTCCAATGCATCGGCGCCGCCGACGGATTCGACGACCTCTTCAGCCGCCTCTTCTTCCTCGCTATTGCCGTCCAACGGGCGCGCCTCGGTTGTAAACCTGGCCTCGTCGTTCTCGCTCGCTGGCGCAGATGCGGTGGCCTCCGCCGCTTCGATCGCAGCGCGATCCTGCGCGTCGTCGCGGCTGGCCTCGTGCACGATGCCGGCCTCGACCTCGTCGGCCGAGGCGCCGCCCGCCGGTCCTATCGGCGCGGGGGGTTCGAAACTCGGCGCAGTCGTCTCTTCTGCCGGTGCGACGGTCAGGGGCTCGGTCTCAGAGTCTTCGCTCGATTCCCCAGCGCCGGCCAATCCCGACGCGGACTGGTCCGATTCGAGAATATCGCCGGCCAGCGGTTCGGCAGCGTCGCCCCGGATCACATCATCATCGCGGCGCGAACGGGCGGGTTCCCGGACCCGCCGGGGCACGCGCTCGATATCATCCACGGCGGCGCGCTGCGCGCGCTCTTCCTCGGCGATGAGAGCCTGCCGATCAGCGATCGGAATCTGGTAATAGTCCGGATGGATTTCGCTGAAAGCGAGGAACCCGTGGCGATTACCGCCGTAATCGACGAAAGCGGCTTGAAGTGACGGCTCGACGCGCGTCACTTTCGCCAGATAAATATTGCCCCTTAATTGCTTGCGGTGCGCAGATTCAAAGTCGAATTCTTCGACGCGGTTGCCGCGCAAAACCACCACCCGGGTCTCCTCCGGATGGGTCGCGTCGATGAGCATTTTGTTGGCCATTGGCAAATCTCATGGGGACCGTGCCCGCTCGCGTCGCGCCGCATCGGCGGGAGGCGAGAAAACCGGTCCGATTTTTGTTGAGTGGAGCGGTCCGGAAGTTGCGAGCGCCGCAAGCATAGAAAGGCCGGCCGTCGGCAAGCGATAAACGAATACTGCCGAGCCGTTTGGTGTAAACCTTGACTTGCGCCTCGAACATAAACTCCAAACCGCGACGAGACGGCAGCGCGGAACGCGGCCGCGATTTCGCTAGATGCGGGCGATGCGGCGCGACGCCATTTAGCGGCTTTGCCGCTGCGAATGTGCGGCGCGCGCGGTCCGGGTCGTCCTCATCCCCACTGGCCTTGGCAGAGCTTTGCGTCGCTACGAATGCCGTGTTTGTCGAAGGCATGATCGGTCTGAACATCTTCTCAACGAACGTCATGGCACTGCAGCGGATCGAAAGCAGCGTTTGCCCGGCTCCCGGATCGTCTTAAGGGAGCCGATATGGCGCACGCGCCGGAGGCCGTCACGCGGACACAACCGGAACCTTTCATCGTCAGCATGCTCTTCTTACGGCCGCTGCCGCCGAATTGGCAAGTCGCCTGTGGGATTTACCCGCAGGTAAGGCGGGTTTTGCCTTATTACTAGGGCTTTTCGCTGGGTAATTAGGTTCCGGTTAACTATGCCTGCCTAATGGGATAGGAGGGCGGGATGAGGTCGGAGCCGATGGTCATCCAAGCCGTGCGCTTGGCCTTTTTCGGCGCGTTGATCGCCGGGATCGCATTGGCGGCTGGCGCGTCTGCGCCGGCTTCCGCCGATTCCTTTCCGGCGGCGACCGATGCCCGACTCGGCGGTGACGACGGCCAAACGCGTTTGGTGGTGGATCTTAGCCGCAAGATCGACCTGCACGTCTTTACTCTTGCCGATCCATACCGGGTCGTCGTCGACATCCCGCAAGTCACGTTTCGGCTGCCGCCAAAGGCCGGTGAGACCGGTCGCGGTTTGATCAAAGCGTTTCGTTTTGGGCTGGTGATGCCGGGTGGCTCGCGCATTGTGATCGACCTTGTCAAGCCGGCGCGAGTCGACAAGGCATTTGTCGTCGATCCGGCGGACGGTGCGCCGGCGCGCCTCGTGCTTGATTTGGTGGCGAGCGACCGCGAAAGCTTTTTACGCAAGAGCGCTCTTGATCAGCGATTCGCGCACGCCCAGGCGCCGCCGTCGCGCGAGCAGCAGTCTTCCTCCGGCGATGCCCGGCCGCTTATCGTGCTCGATCCCGGACATGGTGGGATCGATACCGGCACCAAGGGGCCGAGCGGGCAGATGGAAAAAGACATCGTGCTCGATTTCGCCAAGCGGCTGCGGGAAAAAATCGAGACTGCAGGCAAGTATCGTGTGCTGCTGACGCGATCGGACGACACCTTTGTGCCGCTGGCGGAGCGGGTGCACTTCGCGCGCGAGGTTGGCGCTGCCCTGTTCATATCGATCCACGCCGATTGGCTGCCGCGAAGGGAAGGGGATGCGCAGGGCGCCACGGTCTACACGCTCTCCGAAACCGCGACCGACCCCGCCGCCGCGCGACTTGCCGAACAGGAAAACCGCGCCGACGTGATCGCAGGTGTTGACCTGAAAGAGCAGCCGGATGACGTCGCCGGCATCCTGATCGACCTGGCGCAGCGCGAGACCAAGACGTTTTCGGTTCAATTCGCGAATAAACTGGTTGGGGTAATGAAGCGAACCGCTCGGTTGCACAAAGAGCCCATCAAGTCGGCAGGTTTTCGTGTATTGCGCGCGCCTGACGTGCCCTCGGTCCTGGTCGAACTCGGCTACGTCTCAAACAAAGAGGATTTGCAATCGCTGTTGTCGGACAGCTGGCGAGATCACACGGCGGATGCGATGGCGTCGGCGATTGATGGCTATTTTTCCGATCATCTGGCGGGGGCCCGCGCCGGGGCTAATTGAGGGCGAACTCCACCGGTTCATGTGGCGTAATGGCCTCAGTTTGAACAAAAAACCGAGCGACGACATGAGCGAGACGGAACGAGCTAGCAGGTGGGGGCCATTGCTGTCACACTCCGCCACAGTCGCGGCGCGAAGACGCTCATTAGTTGTGTGGTCTCTGCCGCCAAACGGCCCGCTGGCTGCGGGGCGCCGTCGATGAGTTTGGCTCAACCGAAATTTACTGAATGAGATTGGTGCCGCGGTGAAACTGCTCCTGCGCTTTCTCGGCTTCCTGTTTGCGGTCGGTACCATTTTTTTCATCGTCGGCGTCGCGGCGACGGCGGGCCTGTTGTGGCATTTCTCCAAGGACTTGCCCGATTATTCGCAGCTTAAGGATTATGAACCACCGGTGATGACGCGCGTCCACGCCGGTGACGGCTCGTTGCTTGCGGAATATGCCAAGGAGCGGCGGCTCTATCTGCCGATTCAGGCGATTCCGAAGCTTGTCATCAATGCTTTCGTCGCCGCCGAGGACAAGAATTTCTATCAGCATCCCGGTGTCGACATTTACGGCATCGCCCGCGCCGGCATGCTCTACATCGAAAATTACGGAACCGGCCGCCGGCCGCAGGGCGCCTCCACCATTACCCAACAGGTCGCCAAGAATTTTCTTCTGACCAACGAACTGTCGTTTCAGCGCAAGATCAAGGAAGCGCTGCTGGCGCTGCGTATCGAGCGCACCTATTCGAAGCAGAAGGTCCTCGAACTCTATCTCAACGAAATTTATCTCGGCTTCGGTGCCTATGGCGTGGCGGCGGCATCGCTGTTGTATTTCGACAAATCGGTGCACGAGCTGACGATTGCCGAGGCTGCTTACCTTGCCGCTCTGCCGAAGGGGCCGAATAATTACAATCCGTTCCGCCGGCATGACGACGCGGTGGGCCGTCGCAACTATGTAATCGATCGCATGGCGGAGGACGGCTACATCACCGCCGCCCAAGGCGAAAAAGCCAAGAAGGATCCGCTGCAGGTCACCGTTCGTCCGACCGGCGCTCACATTTTCGCGGCCGAATATTTCGCCGAGGAAGTGCGGCGGTATCTCTATGAGAAATATGGCGAGAAAAAACTCTACGAAGGCGGGCTGTCGGTGCGAACCACGCTCGATCCCAAACTGCAGGTATTGGCGCGCAAGGCGATGATCAATGGACTCGTCAATTTCGACGAAGGCCAAGGTTATCGCGGTGCGGTCACCACGATCGATACCGGAGGCGATTGGGGCGTCAAACTGGCCGAGGTGAAGTCGCTTGACGACATCGATCCGTGGCGCCTTGCCGTCGTGCTGCAGGTCGACGATCAATCCGCCCGCGTCGGGTTGCAGCCGCCGCGCGACCCTGGGGGCGCTGTCGTCAAGGATCGCGAAGTCGGCCTCGTAACACTCGAGGGCGTCAAATGGGCGAAACTGGCCGGCGGTCCATCGAAGCCTATCCAGAAAGTCAGTCAGGTGCTCTCGGCCGGAGACGTGATCTACGTCTCGCCGTTGGAAGCGCAGGGCCAGTACCGGCTGCGCCAAGTGCCGGAGATTTCCGGCGCCATGGTGGTGATGGATCCCCATACCGGCCGCGTGCTCGCGATGGTCGGCGGATTTTCATTCGATCAGAGCCAGTTCAACCGCGCTACGCAGGCCTTGCGGCAGCCCGGCTCGTCGTTCAAGCCGATCGTCTATGCCGCGGCGCTAGATAACGGTTACACGCCGTCCACCATCGTGATGGACGCGCCGATTGAAATCGACATGGGTGCCGGCGGCGGCATCTGGAAGCCGGAAAATTACGGCGGCAAGTTTTTCGGACCCTCAACTCTGCGTTTCGGTCTCGAACAGTCGCGCAACGTGATGACGGTGCGCTTGGCGCAGGACCTCGGCATGCCGCTTATCGCGGAGTATGCGAAGCGCTTCGGCGTCTATGACGAGTTGCCGCCATACCTGTCATACGCGCTTGGCGCCGGCGAAACGACCGTGCTGCGCATGGTCACCGCCTATTCGATGTTCGATAACGGCGGTCGACGCGTCATCCCAACCCTGATCGACCGCATTCAAGATCGCTACGGCCATACCATCTACAAGCACGACCAGCGCGAATGCGTCGGTTGCGACGCCAGCAAGTGGGACAGTCAGGTCGAGCCGACGCTGATCGACCGGCGCGAGCAGGTCATCGATGCAATGACGGCCTATCAGATCACCTCGTTGATGGAAGGCGTCGTGCAACGCGGCACAGCGACCGTGGTGCGCGAAGTCGGCAAGCCGATTGCGGGTAAGACCGGCACGACCAATGACGAGAAGGATGTCTGGTTTATCGGTTATTCGCCCGACATCGTTTGCGGCGTCTATATGGGTTTCGACAAGCCGCGCCACATCGGCCGGCTCGCCACCGGCGGACATCTCGCCGCGCCGATCGTCAAGGATTTTCTCAAAGTGACGCTTGCGGACAAGCCGCCAATTCCATTCAGCGTTCCGCCCGGAATCAAGCTGATCCGGGTCGAGGCCAAGTCCGGAATGCGCGCTGGCCCGGGCGATACCAAAGTGATCCTGGAAGCGTTCAAACCCGGCACCGCGCCGCCCGATTCCTATTCGGTGATCGGCGCCGATACCGCCAACGGCGTGCCGACTGCCGGTTCGCCGGATGGCGGCAATGTCGTACGCACCGGCACCGGGGGGTTGTACTGAGAACAGAGGTCGGATGTCAGATATCGGAATATGTTTGCGGTGCTGATCATTTGGCTTTATTTGACATCTGATCCCCATGCGCTCCGAGACCGAAGCTGTTGTCGCCGAAATCAAGCAGTCGCTGACGCTGCTGAGGAGGCATCTTTGACCTCGACAAGGCGCGCGCGCGGCTTGCCGAACTGAACCGGCAAGCCGAAGACCCCAATCTTTGGAACGATCCGCAGCGGGCAAGCCGGCTGATGCAGGAGCGCACCGGGCTCGACGAGCAACTCACCGCCTTGGGGCGGATGGAGCAGGAGCTCGACGATCAACTTACGCTGATCGAGCTTGGCGAGAGCGAGAGCGACCCGAAGACGATTGCCGAGGCGGAAGCCGCTCTGCGCAAACTCAAAGGCGAAGTCTCGCGCCGCGAGCTCGAAGCGCTGCTATCGGGCGAGGCTGACAGCAACGATTGCTATCTCGAAGTCCATGCCGGCGCCGGGGGCACCGAGAGCCAGGATTGGGCCAACATGCTTTTGCGCATGTATGTGCGTTGGGCCGAACAGCACCGCTTCAAGGTCGAATATATCGAGGAGACCCAAGGTGAAGAGGCCGGCATCAAGTCGGCGACGGTAGAAATCAAAGGGCGCCATGCCTATGGCTGGCTGAAGACGGAAAATGGCGTGCACCGCTTGGTCCGCATCTCACCATTCGACTCCAATGCGCGGCGGCACACCTCCTTCGCCAGCGTCACCGTCTATCCGGTAGTTGACGACCGCATCAATATTGAGATCAAGGAAACGGACGTGCGGGTCGATACGATGCGCGCAGGCGGCGCCGGCGGGCAGCACGTCAACAAGACCGAATCCGCAGTTCGCCTGACTCACATTCCCACCAATATCGTGGTGGTCTGTCAGAACGACCGCTCGCAGCACCGCAATCGCGCCCAGGCTTGGCAGATGCTGCGCGCCAAACTCTACGAGCGCGAATTAGAGAAGCGCGAGCAGAAAGCGGCCGCCGAGCAGGCCGCCAAGACCGATATCGGCTGGGGCCATCAAATTCGCTCTTATGTGCTGCAGCCCTATCAAATGGTCAAGGATTTGCGCACCGGCGTTTCGACCTCGAACACCGCGGCAGTGCTCGATGGCGATATCGATCAGTTCACGCAAGCTGCGCTGGCGCAAAAGGCGTTCGGCACCGGACCGAAACACGTCGAGGACGTGGAGTAGCAACCGTAGGGTGGGTACGTCGTTGGGATCTGCCGGGCGGCGGCCATCGCGCGGCTGAATTTCATGAGCACGAATTCTTGGATGGCACGCTTCTGGCGCGACCAGGCGCGACGTTCGTAGCGCTCCAAGCGAATGAGATCCGGGATCGC
>DASSXN010000175.1:0-23725 GCA_035703785.1 Xanthobacteraceae bacterium | reverse complement strand
GTGTCGGCACGTCGCCCAGGGTCGCCAAAGGTGGCGGCAATCTGTAGCGCGTCATTCTCAACAATGAAGATGTCTGCATATTGCGCCTCGCAGATGCGCGCGGCGTGTTCGGCAACCGAGACAAGTACCGGCTGAACGTCGCTCGGCGAATTCGAGATTTCGCGCAGGATTTCGCTGATCGCCGTCTGCTGTTCGAGCGATACGCTTAATTCGGCGGTGCGCTGCTCGACCTTGTTCTCAAGGTCGGCGTAGGATTCCTGCAGCTTGCCGGCCATGTCATTGAACTGATTGGCCAGCGCTTCGACTTCGTCGCCGCTCTTGATCGTGATGCGCTGGCCGAGGTCGCCGCTGCCGATGCGCGCCGCGCCCGCCCGCAGCGCCTGGATCGGCACCACCATGCGTCCCGCCAGGAACATGCCGGCAATGAAGGCGAGCGCCAGCGCGCCGAGGAGGACATAACCGGTGCGCAGAATCGACCGGTACAGCGGCGCATAGGCCTCCTCGATCGGGGTTTCGACGAACACGAACCAGCCGAGCGGGTTGACCGGGGCGTAGGCGGTCAGCACTTTGTGGCCGCCGACATCGTCGGCTTCCTGCACGGCCTCGGTCGCAGAGCCTGCGCGCGCGCCGCGGACCTGTGCCAGGCGCGACATATCGGTATTGCGCAGCACCAGGCTGATATCGGGATGCGCGATCAGCCGGCCGGCTGAATCGACGACATAGGCGCGGCCATGCTCGCCGACCTTGATCTTGGAAACCACATCCCAGATCAGCTTGAGATTGACCTGCGCGATGCTCACCCCGGTGTCGCGCCGGGTGCCGGCGAGCGACAGCGTCATGTACGGCTCGGACTCGCGGCGAAAGTAAACCGCGCCGTAATACACCTTGTGCGCCACGGCTTGCGTGAATTCCGGCTTATGCGAGTAGTCGATGCCGCTGCCGACCACATCCATCGTTAGCCGCGAAACCTTGAGCTGCTCGTGACCCGCAGCATCGATTTGAGCAAGCTCCGTGATCGCCGGTACCTGGCGTAAAAGCCGCAACGCATCGAAACGGCGCTGATCGAGCGTACCGTCCGTCCACGGCAGCTGCGTGGTCCAGCCGACCTGGCTTTCGATTTGGGTAATGAACTCCTCGATCTTGTCGGCGGCAGCAACGGCCTGCTGTTCCTGGATGCTGATCAAAGAGCCCTTGTGCTCTTGATATGAGAACCAGACTTCGAACCCGCCATTGGCGACCAGCGCCAGCACGACGACGGTGACGAACAAAAGGGTATATTTGAAAAACAACCGGCTGCGCACAATCGACGCGCCGGCGCCCGAAAGCGGCACGCCGGAACGATCCGTCAGATCGGCTTTAAGTCCGCCGCTTTTTTGGTCGACGTCGGCTTTCATTGCATCATCTTAGCACTCGGAAAAGCGTCGTGCCCGCGTCATTCAATCACCTCGTCGGCCCTGGCAAGCAGCGCAGCCGGGATTTCAACCCCGATGGCGCGTGCGGTTTTCAAATTGACGACAAGGCCGAACGAAATCGGTTGCTCGATCGGAAGCTCGCCGGGTTTGGCGCCGCGAAGTATTTTATCCACATAGCGGGCGCCGCGGCGAAACAGATCCGGCAGGCTCGTGCCGTAGGACATAAGCCCGCCTTCGATCACGTTGCGCCGGAGCTGGAACATTCCTGGAATCCGATTCTTGAGCAAGAAATCGATCACTTGTGCCATATGCATCTGATGCATCGAGTCGTTGGTGGTGAGCACCGCATCCGGCCGGTTCGACAGCATCGCAGTAAAAACTTGCGGAAAATCGTCGGCGATGCGCGCTTCATATGGCGTCAGGCTCATCCCGAAAAACGGCGTCGTCCTCCACAATTCATCCAAAAGCGCGGCGCTTGATACATTGTTGGGATTCCAAAGCAAAGCCAAGCGCGAGACAGTGGGAATGGCGTCGCGCAAGACCTGCAGCCGCTTGGTCACGACATCCGGACCGAGAGCGGTGTTGCCGGTGATATTGCCACCCGGATGCGCGAAATTGGCGACCAGCCCCGAGGCTGGCAGATCGCCGACCGCGATGACGACGATGGGAATGGATTGGGTGGCCTGCTGTGCGGCTTGGGCGGCGGGCGTGCCATACACCGCAATGACAGCAACGGGAATCTGCACCAATTCGCGCGCTGCGGTAGCCAGCCGATCGGGCGTTCCGTCGACCCGCCGATATTCGAACGCGATGTTTTGGCCCTCGACATAGTTCAGTTCGCGCAGCTCCTGGCGAAATGCGTCCCAGTCGGGACCATCGTCGATGATGCCGATGCGCGCGACCTTTGCCGCGCCCACGCTCCCAAGCGGGCACGCGGTCGCGGCCGCGAAGGCTGCCGTTCCGCCAACGAGCCTTATGATTTGCCTGCGGTCCATCGCTCTCGTCCCGAAACGCCGGACCACGCTAGCATATTCTGCCCTTACCGCGGGCGGCTCCCGGGCTCGGCGCCCCCATCAAGCGGGAACGCTGGACGGCGCCCTGTCGCGATGGGATATCTCGACGACGCGTGCGCGCGCAGCGAGCGTGTCGACCAGCGCGTCGGCCTTGACCTTGTTTGCGCTGTCGAGATTGGCGTCCCACTCATCGAGCAGATAGACTTCGGCGTCGGTGGAATTAACGATTTCCTCAAGCGATTTCAGCTGGCGCTCACCGGACGAGAAGCCCAGCTTTTTGTCCATCGACTCGGCGACCACGACGACATCGTCTTCGTCGTCCCCTTCGACGTCCACCGGCACGACGCCGCCGGTGAACTGAAACGCGAGCCGGTCCGTCGTCGGCCAATAATAGGCGCGCTTCTTCATCTCGGTCTTGAGACTCGCCAACAGCGACGATTTGCCGGTGCCGTTGGCGCCCCGCACATTGATGCGCCCGGTCGGATGGGCAAAGGCGATGCGAAGGGCGTCGCTTAACGACGAGACGACGTTGGCATGATCGCCCTCGCGCAAGACCAGCCGGTCGAACTTGATGCGTTTGTCAAAATCGGCCTCGGGCTCGGGCAGCATGTTGGCGGCAACGCCGCCGAACCGAGTCCAGATCGCGATGAAGTCGTTCCAGCCGGTGGCAAGCAGATGCAATTCGTAGGTCATTTCGATCTGGCGCGGGAGCGTGGTGGCCAGCCCCACCAGCAGGACTGTGTCGCCTGCATTTTGCAGCGCTACCACGCTGATGGTCGCGAACACGATCGCCAGACTCACGATCCCACTCATTGCGCTCATGCCCTCGCGGGCGACGATGGCGCGGATCTGTGCGACCAAGCCTTCGCGCAGGCGTTTCTTGAATTCCGCCAGCCAGAGCCGCAGATTGTAGCTGTTGCCGGAAAAGACGTTGTCCCACGCGGTGTAGCCCTGCGCGGTCACGCGATTATTCATGCGCTGGTTTTCGAGATAGGCATGCGCGATCGGCGTTTGCAGGATCCACTGCATCAGCAACAGCGCACCTAATGCGCCCACATATGCGAACGGCAAGCTGATATCGATCTCAGCACCAAGCACGAGCGCATTGAAGACGAGCCCAAGAAACAGCTTAAGCGCGAATTCCAGCTCGTACATCACGTTGAAGAAGCACTGAAAGGTCTCGCCGGTGAGGAACGGCTCCACCTGTTCGCGCGCGGGCTTCTCGTTAAGCAGCTTAACCTTGCTGCGATTCTCGCGCGCAAAACGCAGCATGAATTTGCCAAAACCGCGATAGCCCGCGCGCTCCGCGAAAATCCAGCTGATGACGCCGACGACATAGGAAGCCGATTGAGCGGTGAGGATCCAGATCAGATCCGAAAGCAGGAATTGGCCGATCGCAACCTTGCGTCCCGCATTGATGACGAGCCATGTCGTCGCCGCGGCGAGCATGGCTTCGACCACCATCAGGGTGACCATCACGAACAGCGACGGCGAGAGCAGATAGCCGGCGAGCTCCAAACGTGAAATCTGCTGCCGTTTCATGGCTGTCCCGGATCAAGCCGCGGCGAAAGGCGGTCACGAGTCGCGGCGCAGTTTAACGGCATACGACTGCAAATTTAAGCATGCGCTGCGCGCCAGGCCGGAGATTTCGTAAGTAATCAAGGGCTTTGTCTGAAAGCCGACCGGTTGGAGGTGTAATTTCGGCTGGCCGAGACCACTATCGCGGCGTAATCATTATACCAGAATAACCGGACACGCGTCGCGGGGTTGGCGGTGGTTTTCAAGCCCGTCGTCAGAAACTTCGTTCACTATGCCGCGCCGTTGCGCCGGTTCGGTGCGTCGTCCTCGGCGCGCATGTCGGTGCTCGTCCTCGGCTTGACGGCACTGACCGCTTATACGGTACCCGATCTGCAACGGGCAGCCGGCGGCTGGCTGATCGCATGTCTGTGGTCGTGTCTCGGTTATTTTGCGATCGACGCCGTGGTGCGCGCCAACGCGGCGATCCACGGTGGAAAAATCTGGCCGCACATATGTTCGGTCTCTGGATTTATCGATTTGATTGCGGTCATTGCCGTGCCGATAGCGCTGCTATGCGGCGTGCCGCCGGCGACAGCATGGCTATTGGCGTCGTTATGGGTGCTGAAGCTGGCGCAGGATTCGCCAGGCTTCGCCCAGCTGCAGCGTGTATTTGTCGTTGAGGCCAAAGCGCTGGCGAGCGTGTTCGCGCTGTTTTTGATCGTGCTGTTCCTTTCCTCGGCCGCCATGTTCCTGATCGAGCGTCATGCGCAGCCGACCGCGTTCAATTCGATGCCGCAGGCATTGTGGTGGGCGGTGGTGACGCTAACGACGACCGGATACGGCGACAAGGTGCCGATCACGGATCTTGGCCGTCTGCTCGGCGGGATTGTGATGATTTGCGGCATCGCCACCTTCGGATTGTCGACCGGTATCTTGGCGACCGGCTTTGCCGCCGAAACGCGGCGTCGCAATTTCATTCGCACGTGGGATCTCGTCAGCAAAGTACCGTTCTTCCAATCACTCGATCCGGCCTCCATCACTGAGATCACTCACCTGCTGCGACTCCTCGAAGTGCCGGAACGCACCGCCATCATCCGCCGCGGCAAGATCGGCGATTGCATGTACTTTATTGCCGCCGGCGAAGTGCAGGTCGATATCAAGCCGTCCCCGGTGCGGCTCGGGCCCGGCGCATTTTTTGGCGAGCTCGCCTTGCTCGGGGATTCGGTGCGCAGCGCCAATGTGACGACGACGATGCCCTCGACGCTGCTGATCCTCGACCTCGCCGATTTCCGCACTTTCACGGCAAAGCATCCCGATCTCAAACGCGCGATCGATGCCGAGGCGCAGCGCCGCATGAACGAAAATCAAGAGATACGCGAACGCCAGCGCTTCGGCGGCGGCCCTCCGGGCTGAACGAAAGAACTGCGGCAGCAAGCGCGCAATGACGCCGCTAACCACCTCGATAAGAGTAGACGACACGACTTGACGAACCGCGGCGTTTAGCCCTCAATCCGGCGCTTTTCGATGGGGGTTGGGGCCGGTCATCGGCAGAAAACCGGCGCGGATCAGCTGATGTCAGAGCGTATTGCATTGATCACCGGCATGACCGGCCAGGACGGCGCTTACCTCGCCGAGCTCCTGCTGGACAAGGGCTATATTGTGCACGGAATCAAGCGGCGCTCATCGTCGTTCAACAGCGCGCGCGTCGATCATCTTTATCAGGATCCGCATGGCGCGGGCGTAAAGCTCTTTCTGCACTACGGCGACATGACCGATTCGACGAATCTCATTCGCATCATTCAAGAAGTGCAGCCGACCGAGATCTACAATCTGGCCGCACAGAGCCACGTCCGGGTCTCGTTCGAGACGCCGGAATACACCGCAAATGCCGACGCGCTTGGCACGCTGCGCTTGCTCGAAGCAATCAGGATCCTTCGTCTCGAGGACAAAGTTCGATTCTATCAGGCTTCGACGTCGGAGCTGTACGGGCTGGCGCAGGAGGTGCCGCAGCGCGAAACCACGCCGTTTTACCCGCGCTCGCCCTATGCGGCGGCGAAGCTCTACGCCTACTGGATCACGATCAATTATCGCGAAGCCTACGGGATTCATGCTTCCAACGGCATCCTGTTCAATCATGAAGGACCGACCCGCGGCGAAACCTTTGTCACCCGCAAGATTACCCGCGGGGTTGCCGCGATAGAGCTTGGCCTGCAGAGCAAGCTGTTTCTCGGTAACCTGTCGGCCAAGCGCGACTGGGGCCACGCGCGCGATTATGTCGAGGGCATGTGGCTTATCGTTCAGCAGCCCGAACCCGACGATTACGTGCTGGCGACCGGCGAAGAGCATTCGGTCCGCGAATTCGCCGAAAAAGCGTTTGCCTGCATCGGCCGAACCATCGAATGGCGCGGTTCCGGACTGGCCGAGCAAGGTCTTGATAAACGCGACGGCCGCGTGCTCATCGAGATCGACCCGCGCTACTTTCGGCCGACGGAAACCGACGCGCTGCTCGGCGATCCGAGCAAGGCACGCCAGCGGCTCGGCTGGCGGCACAAAGTGACATTCGATGAACTGGTGCGCGAAATGGTCGATTCGGATTTGGCGGAAATGCGCCGCGACGGCGGCCTTCGCAACATGCATGACTAGCCAATGAGCGCGCCGGTCCTTTTCGAATTGCACGGCAGGCGCGTCTATGTCGCCGGACATGCCGGCATGGTGGGTGCGGCCATCGTGCGGCGGCTCGAGCGCGAACGGTGCGAAATAATCACCGCAACCCGCCACGAACTTGATTTACGGCACTCCGAAGCGGTCGAGCGCTTCGTGGCGCAGGCCAAACCCGATGCGGTATTTGTCGCCGCCGGCAAGGTCGGCGGCATCGGCGCCAACAGCGCTTTTCCCGCCGACTTCCTCGCCGACAATCTCGCGATCGCGCGCAATACTATCCACGCCGCTTATCGCCATGGCGTGCGCAAACTCCTCTATCTCGGCTCTTCCTGCATCTATCCGCGGCTGGCGCGGCAGCCGATGTCTCCGGAAATGCTGCTGTCGGGGCCGCTTGAGCCGACCAATCAATGGTACGCGGTGGCCAAGATTGCCGGCATCAAATTGTGCGAAGCTTATCGGCTGCAGCATGGCGCCGATTTCGTCTCGGTGATGCCGAGCAATCTCTACGGCCCCGGCGACAACTATCATCCACAAGACAGTCACGTTCCCGCCGCTTTGCTGCGCCGTTTTCACGAAGCCAAGATCGCCGGCGGCGAACGCGTGACCGTTTGGGGCACCGGAACGCCGCGCCGCGAATTCCTCGCGGTCGACGATCTTGCCGATGCTTGCGTCTTCGTCATGAAATGCTATTCGGACCTGCAATTTCTCAACGCCGGAACCGGCGAGGACATCACGATTGCCGACTTTGCTAGCTTGATTGCCGATGTGATCGGCTTTCGCGCAAAATTGAATTTGACGCTTCGCGGCCGGACGGCGCGCCGCAGAAGCTTCTGGACGTGTCGGCCATCAACGCTTTGGGCTGGCGCGCGCAGACCCCGCTGCGCGAGGGCTTGCGGCACATGTATGCCGACTTCGTGGCACATTATCCGGAACTGCGTAGGCAAGCGGGAAGCGCAGCACCGCTGCGCCGGGACGATAGCCATGCCGATTTTGCTCAATGAAACTCACGACCCGGCGCGGCGGAGCTTTGTTGAAAGTGCCAATCCGCCTGGCTGCGACTTCCCGATACAGAATTTGCCGTTCGGTGTATTTCGCCGCGGAGCGGGCGAACAGCCCCGGGTCGGCGTAGCGATCGGCGATCAGATCGTCGATATTTCCGCGGCGGCCGGCCTGTTCAACGGCCCTGCTGCAATGGCGGCACAGGCTTGCGGCGCGCCGTTTCTTAATCCGCTGATGTCGCTGGGGCCGCCGGCCTGGTCGGCTTTGCGGCTCGCTTTGTCGCGCGATCTCGCCGCTGAGGCTGGCGCCAACGCCCGTTTGCGTCCTTATCTGACGCCGATGGCATCTGCCGAGATGAGAATGCCGGTTGCATTCCGCAACTTCACCGACTTCTTCGCTTCGATCTTTCACGCCACCAATGCAGGGCGGTTGTTTCGCCCCGACCATCCGTTGACGCCGAACTACAAATACGTCCCCCTCGCCTATCACAGCCGCGCCTCCTCGGTGCGGATCAGCGATATTGCGGTGACGCGGCCGAGCGGACAGCGCAAAGGAACCGATGGCCCGGCGCCAAGCTTCGGCCCTTCGCAGCGTCTCGATTTCGAACTGGAACTTGGCGCATTTATCGGCACCGCCTCCGACCTGGGTCGTACCGTCCCGATCGGCGCGGCGGCAAATTACATTTTCGGCTATTGCCTCCTTAACGACTGGTCGGCGCGCGACATTCAGGCCTGGGAATCCCAGCCGCTGGGTCCGTTCCTCGGCAAGAATTTCGCCACCACGATTTCGCCCTGGGTGGTGACCGCGGAAGCCTTGGCGCCGTTTCACACCGGCGCGTTCGCCAGACCCGAAGGCGATCCGGCCCCATTGCCGTATCTCGACGACGCTGAGAACCGGGTGCAGGGCGGCCTCGACATCACGCTCGAAGCCCATATCGCGACCGAGGCCATGCGCCGCGACGGCATGCCCGCGCATCGCTTGACGCAGAGTTCCTTCGCGCAGATGTACTGGACCTTCGCCCAAATGATCGCGCACCACACCAGCAACGGCTGCAATCTTGAGATCGGCGATTTGATCGGATCGGGCACGGTGTCCGGGCCGGAGCCATCGAGCTGGGCGAGTTTGCTGGAGCTCACGAGCGGCGGTTCGAAGCCGCTGTCACTGCCGAGCGGCGAACAACGCACCTTTATCGAAAACGGCGACGAGATCAGCTTCCGCGGCTTTTGCGCCAAGCCGGGCCATGCCCGGATCGGCTTTGGCGAATGCCGCGCGACGGTCTTGCCGGCTGGGTAAACCGGGCTTTGCCGCTCAATGAATTTCGGGCTCGGGAATAGCGGCCTGGCCTTGCAGAAAATCGAAATCGCAGCCCTCGTCAGCCTGCCCGATGTGAGCTGAGAACATGGCGCCGTAGCCGCGCGGATAACGCGCCGGCGGCGGCTTCCAGGCCTCGCGGCGGCAAGTGAGCTCGTCGGCAGCGACATGCAAGTGGATGCGTCGCGCGGCGACATCGACCTCGATCTCATCGCCGGTCTGCACCAGCGCCAAAGGACCGCCGACAAAGCTTTCCGGCGCGACATGCAGAATGCAAGCGCCGTAGCTGGTGCCGCTCATGCGTGCGTCGGAGATGCGCAGCATGTCGCGCACACCGGCTTTGAGAAGCTTCTTCGGGATCGGCAGCTGACCCCATTCCGGCATGCCCGGCCCGCCTTTTGGCCCGCCGTTTTTGAGCACCAGCACGTGATCGGGTGTCGCCTCGAGATCGTCGCGATCGACCTCGCGCGCCATATGGTCGTAATTTTCGAACGCGATCGCTTTGCCGCGATGGCGCAACAATCGCTTGTCGGCGGCGGCTGGCTTCATCACGCAGCCGCGCGGCGCCAGGTTTCCGGTGAGCACCGCGGTCGCGCCTTCCGGATAGAGCGGATTGTCCAAGGAATGGATGACGTCCGGCAGATGCACCTTACAGCCGGCGATCGCCTCGCCCAGCGTGCGTCCTGAAACGGTGATGCAGGACAAGTCAAGAAGGCCCAGCATTTGCGCCATCAAGGCCCGCAAGCCGCCGGCGTAGAAGAAATCCTCCATGAGATATTTGCCGGACGGCGTGATGTTGGCGATGACCGGCACTTGGCGCGAAATCTCATCGAACCGCGCCATGTCGAGCTTGAGCCCGGCGCGGCGCGCCATGGCGATGACATGGATGATGGCGTTGGTCGAGCCCCCGAGCGCCATATGGACGCGGATGGCATTATCGAACGCCGCCGGGGTGAGAATCTTGTCCGGCGTCAGATCCTCCCACACCATCTCGACGGCGCGTCGCCCTGCGGCCGCGCACATGCGCGGATGATTGGAATCCGGCGCCGGGATCGACGACGCGCCCGGCATCGCCAATCCGAGCGCCTCGGTAATCGCCATCATGGTCGCCGCGGTGCCCATCACCATGCAGGTGCCGAAGGAGCGGGATATGCCGCCCTCGATTTCATTCCACTCGTCGTCGCCGATCCGGCCGGCGCGTTTCTCGTCCCAATATTTCCAGGCATCGGAGCCTGAGCCGAGCACGTTGCCGCGCCAGTTGCCGCGTAACATCGGACCCGCCGGTACGTAGATCGCGGGAATGCCCATGCTGATGGCGCCCATGATCAATCCCGGCGTGGTCTTGTCGCAGCCGCCCATCAACACCGTGCCGTCGATCGGATGGCTGCGCAGCAGCTCCTCGCATTCCATCGCCAGGAAATTGCGGTAGAGCATGGTGGAAGGTTTAACGAATGGTTCGGCGAGCGACATCGCCGGCAGTTCGACCGGAAAGCCGCCGGCCTGATAGACGCCGCGTTTGACGTCGTCGGCGCGATCGCGCAAATGGCCGTGGCAGGCGTTGATCTCGCTCCAGGTATTGATGATGCCGATGACGGGTTTGCCCGCCCAATCGGCGCGGTCATAGCCAAACTGGCGCAGCCGCGAGCGATGTCCGAACGAGCGCAGATCGTTGCGGCCGAGCCAGCGGAAGCTGCGCAATTGTTCGGGCGATTTTGTTTTGCTCATGTCGTGCTGCAATCTATTCCGCAGTAGCCCCGGTGGCTTGCACCACCTTCGCCCACTTCGCGGTTTCGTCGGCAATCACTTTGCCGAAATCATCGGGTGTTCCGGGAATTAAAACGCCACCGAGGTCGGCCAGTTTTGCCTGCATTCCCGGATCGGCAAGGGCTTCGTTGACCAAACGATTGAGCTTCTCGACGATCGGACGCGGCGTGCCTTTTGGCACCGCCATGCCGAACCATGCGCTCGCTTCGTAGCCTGGCACGGTTTCGGCAACGGTCGGCACGCCGGGCAGCGCTTTAGACGGCGCCGTGGTCGTGACTGCCAGCGCGCGCAGCCGCCCGCCCTGGATGTGCCCGAGCGACGACGGCAGATTGTCGAACATCACTTGCACTTGATTGGCGAGAAGATCGGTCAACGCCGGCGCCGAGCCCCGATAAGGCACGTGCACCAGATCGACCCCCGTCATCATCATGAATAAAGCGCCGGATAAATGTACCGATGTGCCTATACCAGAAGAGCCGAGATTGACCTTGCCCGGATTAGCCTTCGCGTAATCGATGAATTCCTTCACCGTGCGCGCCGGCACGTTCGGATTGACCTCCATGACATTCGGCACCCGGATAAAACCGGCGACCGGCGTCATGTCGCGGATGAAATCGAATGGCAGGTTCTTATAGAGGCTTGCATTGATCGCATTGGCGGGGTTGACCAGGAACAACGTGTAGCCATCAGCTGGCGCATGCACCGCGATTTCGGTGGCGAGATTGTTACCCGCGCCAGGCTTGTTCTCGACCGCGAATTGCTGATGCAGATGTTCGGACAGGTATTGTCCGATCAGTCGCGCGCAGATGTCAGTCGAGCCGCCCGGCGGATAGCCGACCAGCCAGCGCACCGGACGATTTGGATAGTCGTCGTCGGCACGCGCAGCACCGGCTATCACCATCGCCGCGCAAGCAAGCGCCAGCGCCGCAAGTACCCGACTTAAACCTTTCATTCCGATCTCCCCGTCCGTTCTCCCGCTAACTTTTTTCCGGCGGTGGGCGAGCCTACGCGGCCTTGGCGATCTCATACAAGTGATCGTTGCGCCGCGCTGGTCCGCTAAGCGATGCCTTGTCGCGCCTGTTAGGGACCGCTAGCTTCACCGCCTTCACAATCTTTCAAAGCGGAAGTCGAGGATATTGTCATGATCGACCTTTATGCGTTGACCAGTCCCAATGTGCAGAAAATCTACATCATGCTCGAAGAAACCAAGCTGCCGTACAAAGAGCATTTCGTCGATGTATGGAAGGGCGAGCAATACAATCCGGATTTCATCAAGATCAATCCGAATTCGAAAATTCCGGCGATCGTCGATCACGAAGGCCCCGGCGGCAAGGCTTATACCGTGTTCGAATCGGGCGCGATTCTGATGTATCTGGGCGAGAAGACCGGGAAATTCCTGCCGCAAGACATGGCGAAGAAATACGACGTACTGCAATGGCTGATGTTCCAGCTCACCGGCGTCGGGCCGATGTTCGGCCAATTCACGCACTTCAAGCTGTTCTCGCCCAAGGACAAGGATATCTCCTATTCGATGTCGCGCTATCAGACCGAAGTGAAACGGCTTTATGAGGTTCTGGAGAAGCGGCTGGCGCACTCGCCCTATCTCGGCGGCGCTGAATATTCGATCGCCGACATCGCCACTTTCCCGTGGACGCGCAATCACGATGCGCAAGGCGTGAAATGGGAGGACCATCCCAATCTAGCGCGCTGGTTCAAGGCCATTGATGAACGGCCCGCGGTGAAGGCCGCGCTGGCCAAGGTCGCGGCGATCAAATCGAACCGCGACAGTGCGAGCGAAGATCAGAAGGATCGCTTCTTCAACCGCGGCCGCTACGCGCGGGCGTAGCCAAGATTCCCTCTCCCCTTGCGGGAGAGGGTGCTTCGCCAGCACCCGCGAGCGAAGCGGGTGAGGGGTGAACAGTTCAACTACCCCTCACCCGCTCAGTCTCGCTACGCTCGACTTCGCCGCCCTCTCCCGCAAGGGGAGAGGGCAATGTCACTTCCCCGGTCGGTGGCAGCGCTACTTCGCCGGAATGGTCTCCTTGGCCGGCGCTTCGTCGCTCTTTTCGGGTTGCTTGTTGGCTTCGCTCAGGAGCTTTTCGATCACTTCAGAACGCTGCTCTTGCTTGGCTTTGGTCTCTTCTACCTTCTTCTGCTCGGCGAGCCAGCGGTAATCCACTTCCCAGCACATTGGATCCTCCATCGGTGATGGAATGACGGCTGACAACGCGGCGATCTGTGCCGCAGTTCCGCGCCCCGTTCCGCCCCTTGCGCGGCGGCCGCCGGCGGTCGATCATTGCCGCACTAAGCAAACATCCTGACGCCGCTTGTTCCGAATAATTCAGCTGCTGCGGCGCTGTGCGTCTGCGCGCACCTCACCGATCCGGTTGCCGGTTTGCTCATCGACCCGGCCAAACGCCTCGGAGCGATGATCGAGCCGCAAGGTCAGGCAGCAGGCCGAACCGCCACTGCGCAGGAACGCGTGCAGCGGCGTCTCGACCACGGCGTAGCCACGCTCATTGAGCATTGTCCGCAGTGAGCCGCCGCAGCTCGAAAGCACGATCGTATTGCCAATACAGACCACATTGGCGGCGAAACGTTCGGCATCGGCGCGATCGAGCGCGATGCGGTGTTCCGGCGCGACATGCGCGTCGATGGTGGCCCGGGCGGCCGGCGTGAACGCGCCCGGATAATAGATGACGCTTCCGCACGGCAGCGCGCACAGTGCCGTATCCAGGTGATAAAAACAGGCGTCGGCCAGCGGCAGCGGCAGGCACCGATGACCCAATTGCCGCTCGAGAAAGGCTGCCGCCGAAGTGTCCGAGCGGAAACCGCAGCCGAGCCAGAACAGGCGCCGCCGCGAGTCCCAGATGCAATCGCCCGCACCTTCCAGGATGATTCCATCTGGAATCGGCGAAACCTCGTCCAGCACGCCACGCTCGGCGAGCGCAGCAAAACGGGCCGCGAAGATCGGTTCCTCGTTACGCCGTTCGGGATGACGGAACCGCGACAGCACCGCCTTGCGATCGAGCACCACGGCGGCATTGGCCGTGAACACCAGATCCGGCAGATCGGCTATGGGCTCTATCGTCTCCACCGCCGCGCCGGCGGCGATCAACGCATCGCGCAGCGCCGTCCATTGACGCTCCGCCTCGGCGTGCAAACGGCCATCGCCGGCCCAGGATCGCGGGTCCATCCACGGATTGATGCGGTAAGTGACGGCAAAATGGCGCGGCGGGCACATGAGGAGCCGAGGCCTTGTGCCGGTCTCGGCGAGCGTCGCGTGAACGTTCATTGCGGCGGATCAGGCCCCCTCAGTAAGAGCCGCGCGAATCGATGCGGCTCGCACTTGTGCCGCCCCATATCATGCCGCTAGGGCAGAGTCTGCCAATTTCTGCCCGGGTGCTGAGGTTTCACATTGCCTAAGCGCTAATGCACCCGGTTTTTAGGTGCCGACCCTAGCGTTGGAGCGTGCACTAATATCGGAGCCTAGTGCAAAAAATTCACCCGTTCGGCTGTGCCGACATCGTTGACTGCGCCGCCAATCCACGAAATGTTTTTGTTTATTCCACTGGGGATGAGGGGAACGCAGCTATGGATCTGACAATTCGCGATCTGACCGTCGATGAACTGGAACGCGTCGTCGGCGGCGACGCGCCGGTTGGCGCAGGGACAGACGATGAGATGTGCACGACGCCAGCGATGATCTTCAAAGTCGCCCACGTGAAGGTTCTGGTAGTCACTCATTCGTGCGATTCCTTGTAGTGAGCCATCCGTCATCCGTGCGAATAGAGCCGGTCGCATAGCGACCGCAGCAAAATCACACGAGAACTTTCAGTCGTTCGGTTTCTCCAGCATCGTGCGCATGAAACGCACGGCGGCGGGACCTTTGAGCGCGCTCGACCATAATTCGCGCGCCATCTTCTCGTGCAGCGCCAGCGCTTCCGGCGCCGATGTAATCATCGCAACGCCAACGCGGATATTCGGCTCTTCGCCGAGGCGAAATGGACTTAGCGCCAAGATCTTCCGGTCGGGTTGACGGAAAATCTGGAAACTGGTGTGCGGCAGCGTGTCGAGCACGATGCCGATCTGCACGCCGATCGGTTCGTTTTCCATCAGTGTGAGAAAATGCTCGGCTTCGGCGCGGGCGAGCCGGCGGCGTTCGCGCCGCACCGCCTCCGGCAGATCGAGGCGGCCGACCAGACCGTTGCGCAGGAAGCGCTGCATTTCGCCGGCGGCGATCAGATTGACGATGGCGGGGCGGCGGCGGCGATAAGTTTCCTTGCGGCTGCGCAGCACCGTCATCAGCTCGTCGATCTGCGCCAGCGCCTTTTTGTTTTTCGCGACGGCCTCCGGCACCGATTCGCGCAACACTTCGCCGAGCGCGCGGTCGAAGCCGTCGGAAGCGAGCACATAGGAGATCGGGCCGGCGAGCACGATGATGTGCTCGGCGCTCTCCTCGATCTGCCGCATGCGCTCGAAATAGCTGACCGCCGACGCGATGTATTCGACGCCAACGCCGAGCAACGTCGGCACCGAGACCTGTAGGAGTTCGGCGAGCTTCTCCAGCGTCTCGATCTTAGCGAGCTCGCCCTTTTCGAAGCGGTAGAGCGCGGTGCGCGAAATGCCGAGCTTAGCGGCGATGTCTTCGGCGGAGAGTCCGGAGCCGAGACGAAACGCTTTGAGCCGGTTGCCGATATCGTCGAAGCGGATGGGCATGCAGAGGACGGATGACAGACGACGGAGGACGGATAATAGCATGACAGTGAATTCGTTCGTCTGTCGTCTGTCGTTTTTGACTCCGCGCCGGGAACGGTGCATCCATAGCGCAATGAAGCCTGCCGCATTCCGCTATCACGCACCGAAAACGATCGACGAAGCGGTCGCGTTGCTGGCCGAATTTGCCGCCGACGACGGCCGCGTGCTCGCCGGCGGCCAGAGCCTCGTTCCAACCATGGCGTTCCGGCTCGCCAAGCCCGCGCACCTCGTCGATATCAACGGCGTCGACGCGCTCAACCGCATTGCCGTGGCCGGCGGCAAGCTTGTCATCGGCGCCTGCGTTCGCCACGCCGCATTCCATCGGCCGGTTTGCGAAGGGCCGCTGGGAAAGCTTTTGACCGACGTGGTGCGTCACATCGCGCACTATCCGATCCGCAATCGCGGCACGTTCTGCGGCAGCCTGGCGCATGCGGATCCGGCCTCGGAATGGTGCCTCATCCTTGCGGCGCTTGACGGCGAGGTAGTGGCTAAAAGCGCGCGCGGCGAGCGCGTCATCGCGGCACGCGATTTCTTCAAGGGCATCATGACAACGGCGCTGCGCGACGACGAGCTTCTCGTCGAGGCGCGCTTGCCGCTGTTGCCCGCCGAAACACGCTGCGGCTTCTATGAATTCAGCCGGCGCGCGGGAGATTTTGCGCTTGCCGCGGCGGTCGGCCTTTATCGTCTTGACGGCGGCAAGATTGCTGAGCCGCGGCTCGCGCTCGGCGGCGTGGAAGTCAATCCGCGGCGCGTCGTGCAAGCCGAGCGCGCGCTCGATGGCGCGGCGCCGGGCGACCAAGCGTTCCGCGCCGCCGCGCAAGCGGCCATGTCCGCAATCGACCCGATGGAAGACATCATCAACAGCGCCGAGTTTCGGCGCGATCTCGTCCTCGCCGTGGCGCGCCGGGCGCTTGAACGCGCGGCGGCATGAATTCGCCCGCTCAGAAAACACCGTGGATCGGGCAATCGGTCGCGCGGCTGGAGGATCCGCCGCTTGTGACCGGACGCGGCCAGTTCGCCGGCGACATCAATTTCCCGCACCAGCTGATCATGCGCGTCGTGCGCTCCGCTTATGCCAACGGCCGCGTCACGTCGATCGATGCCGCGGCGGCACGCGCGCTGCCGGGCGTGTTCGCGGTGTGGACCGCCGACGACATTCCGGACGTGCCGCCGGTCGATTTTCGCGAGGGCTCGATTCCGGCGCTCGATCCTTACCGCCAGCCGGTGCTGGCGAATGCGCGCGTGCGTTATGTTGGTGACCCGGTCGCGGCGATCTTTGCCGAAGACCCATACGTCGCCGAAGATGCCGCCGATTTAGTCACGGTCGAGATCGAAGAATTGCCGCCGCTGATCGACGCGCAGGCGGCGCCGGTCGAATTCTCGCCGGGACATTCGAGCGAAGCCGCGGTGATCCGCCAGGGCTATGGCGACGTCGATGCCGCTTTCCGGCAAGCGGCACATATCGTTGAATTGGAATTGGCGATTGGCCGCCATTCCGGCGTGCCGCTCGAGACCCGCGGCGCGATCGGACGTTATGACGCCGCACGCGGCATCCTCGAGCTGCACGGCGCGGCCAAGGTCCCGCACCGCAATCAGGAATTGCTGGCGCGCATGCTCCGGCTGCCGCCGAGCGCGATTCATGTCCACGAATCGCATGTCGGCGGCGGGTTCGGCGTCCGCGGCGAACTTTATCCCGAGGACGTGCTGGTCTGTGTCGCGGCCAAGCGCTTCAACCGGCCGGTGAAATGGATCGAGGACCGCCGCGAGCACCTGATCGCGGCCAATCATTCGCGTGAGCAGGTGCATGAGGTCCGCGCCGCGGTCGATGGCAACGGTGTGATCCTCGCGATCGACGATCGCTATTTCCACGATCAGGGCGCCTATGTGCGCACGCACGCCGCGCGCGTGGTGCATATGACCGCCGGGATTTTGCCGGGGCCGTACCGGGTGCCGGCCTACCGCGCGATCGGACATTTTCGCCTCACCAACAAGACCCCCGCCGCGACTTACCGGGCGCCGGGGCGCTACGAAACCACCTTCGTGCGCGAGCGGCTCGTCGATGCGATCGCGCACAAGCTCAAGATCGATCGGATCGAGCTGCGCCGCCGCAATACGATCGGGCCGCAAGAAATGCCGTATCCGCGCCCGCTCGAGGCGCTCGGCGAGGAAATCGAATACGACAGCGGCGATTATTCCGGTCTGCTCGATAAACTCCTTGCCAAGATCGGCTGGGACGCGCTGAACGAAACGGTCAACAAGCGCAAAGCCACCGGCGAACGGGTCGGCATCGGGCTATCGATGTTCGTCGAGAAGAGCGGGCTCGGTCCGACCGACGGCGTGAGAATTTCGGTCGACACCGCCGGCATGGTCGAGGTCCTCACCGGCGGCGCCTCGCTCGGCCAGGGGTTCGAGACGGTGATGGCGCAGGTTGCCGCCGACGCGCTTGGCGTCGACTACCGGCGCTGCCGCGTCATTCACGGCCAGACCGATCGCATTCCGTTCGGCATTGGCGCGCATGCCTCGCGCGCAACGGTCATGACCGCTTCCGCGACCCACATCGCGGCGTTAAACGTGCGGCGCAAAGCGCTCGCGATGGCGGCCGAACTCCTGCAAGCCTCTCCGGAGGCGCTCGACATCGTCGCCGGCGAAGTGGTTCGCAAGGACGGCAAGCCTGGCCCCTCGATCAGCCTCGGCGTCATCGCGCAGAACCTGGCCCCGACCGCGAAAGCAAGGGGCGACCGCGAGCCCGGACTCGCCGCCGAGGGCTGGTTCAAGACCGAGCACCAGGTTTACCCCTACGGCAGCCATGTCGCCGTGGTGCGCGTCGATGCCGAGACCGGCCGCGTCGTGGTCGAGCGCTACTGCATCGCCTATGACATCGGCCGCGCCATCAATCCGGCGCTGGTGCACGGTCAGATCGTCGGCGGCTATGCGCAAGGATTGGGCGGAGCGCTGTTCGAGGAATTCAGCTACAGCGAACGCGGCGATCCGTTGGCAGCGACATTCGCCGATTACCTCTTACCGGCACTGCACGAAGTGCCCGCTCCGGACGTGCTGTTGCGCGAGGATTACACCTCGCCGCTCAATCCGCTCGGCATCAAAGGCGCCGGCGAGAGCGGCATCACCGCAGTGGGCGCCACCATCGCTTCCGCCATCGACGACGCCATCGGCGTGCCCGGCGCGGTGCGGCAATTGCCGATCACGCCGCAGCGGCTGCGACGGCTGTTGGCAAATAAGATTTAATCCAGCCGAACCCCGATCGCCTTCACTAGCGGGGTCCAGCGCGCGAGTTCGTTGCGCATAAACTCGTCGAATTGCGCTGTCGTCCAATCCGGCACCGGAATCACTGCCGCATCCACCAGCGATTGGCGATAGGCCACGTCCGCCATGGCGCGATGATTGGCCTCGTCGATCCGAGCGATGATCGTTTTCGGCGTTCCCGCCGGAGCAAACAAAGCCATCAATTGCTGCGTCACCAAGCCAGGCACGCCGCCTTCGACGGCCGTCGATATTTCCAGCGCCACCGGGATGCGGTTCGGGCTGGTGATCGCCAACAGACGAAGCTTGCCGGTGCGATGGAATTCGAGGACCTGGTTGGTCATCGCCGGAACGACGATCGGGATTTGGCCGCCGATGGCGTCGGCAATGGCGGGCCCCGCGCCGCGGTAGGCGACGTGCGGCAGATCGGTCAGGCCGGTCAACGATTTTAACAGCTCGCCGGTAAGATGATTCAAGGTTCCCGTGCCGGCAGAGCCGTAGGCAAGCTTGCCCGGATTGGCCCTCACATAGGCGACCAGTTCCTGAAGATTGTGCACGGGCACTGCTGGATTGACCACAATGGCATAATAGTTGACCGCCACCATCGACACCGGGGTCAATTCCTTGATCGGATCGAGCAACGGGTGTTCGCGCAAAATCATCTCGGTGAGATGGATCGAGGACGCGCCGAGAAAAATCGTGTAGCCGTCAGCCGGCGCGTGCGCGACAAGCTGCGCGGCCAGCGATCCGCCGGCGCCCGGCTGATTGTCGACGAAAACCGAACCAAGGCTCGCCTTCACCTTGTCGGCCCACGGCCGGCCGACAATGTCGAATACGCCGCCGGGCGGAAATGGCAGAATCAGCCGGATCGGCCGCTCCGGATAGAGCGCTGCGGCGGCCGAATGCGCGCCGCCCGCTAGCGCAGCAGCACCTGCGGCAACAGCAAAGAATTCCCGGCGTGCCAATGTCATGACCATCCCCCCGTGCGCGCACTAGCTTCGACCCGCGTCGCAGGCCTTCAATTCACCTTGGCGCCTGAAAACTTGACGACCTTCGCCCATTTCTTGGTTTCGTCGGCAATGAAGCTTTTAAATTGGGTCGATGGCATCGGCTCGGTGTCGCCGCCGAGATCGTTGATCCGCGCTTTGAGCTGCGGGTCGGCCAACCCCGCAACAATATTCATGCTGAGCTTGTCGATAATGGCCGCGGGCGTACCGGTGGGCGTACCGATTCCGTTCCAAGCCGACGCTTCGAAGCCGGGAAGCGTTTCGGCGATGGTGGGAACGTCGGGCAAAACATCGGAGCGGCTTGCGATGGTCACGGCCAGCGGACGCACCTTGCCTGCTCTGATGAAACCGATCGCGGTAGAGACCGTGATGATGAAGGCTTGGACTTGGCCGGAGAATAGATCGGGCCATACGGCCGCAGGACCGCGATAAGCGATGTGCACGAAATCGACGCCGGCCTGCAGCTTCAACAGCTCGGCGGCGACATGCATGGGCGTGCCAATGCCGGGCGAGGCGATATTGACCTTGCCCGGATTGGCTTTGGCATAGGCGATGAACTCGCCAAATGTCGCTACGGGAACCGATGGATTGACCATAAGCACCATCGGCAGCCGAACCACGCCGGCGACCGGCGCGATATCGCGGATGAAATCGAAATCGAGCTTTTCGTAGAGCGTCGCATTGATGGCGTTGGTCGTGACGATGGTAAGCAGCGTATAACCGTCGGGCGCGGCGCCCACCACCGCTTGGGTGGCGATATTGCCGCCGGCGCCGGTTCGGCTTTCGACGAAGAACGGCTGGCCGAGATGCTCCGAGAGCCATTGCCCGATCAGGCGCGCCACCAAGTTCGGCGTGCTACCGCCGCCCAAGCCTTCGAGGATGCGCACTGGTCTGGTCGGGTAATCCTCCGCGCAAGCGATGCGCGTCGTTGCCGGCGCAATCGCGGCCGCGCCTGCCAGGCGCAGAAATTTTCGACGTTGCAGCGGCATTCGGGAACAGCAGTCTCGGCGCGGTGTCATTATCCCCGGGCCACGATGACCCGGCACATACCGAGAGCCTATCGTGCTCGCATCGGTGCGAAAAGCGCTGTTCTGAGGCCCCCCAAGATGCGGTGGAAACTAGGCGCCGCTCTTTCTCGGCACTCGGCTACCCTTCTTGCGCGCTTTCGACAGGCCGATGGCGATGGCTTGCTTGCGGCTCTTCACTCTGCCGCCGCGGCCGCCTCTGCCGCTCCGTGCCGAGCCCCGCTTGTAGCGGTGCATCTCCCGCTTCACTTCACTTCCCGCGCCACGGGAGTATCTGCGTTTTCGTCGCTTGGCCATCTAATTTCCTCCAACAATTTTGTCTCGCAATGCGCTTGCACACAATCTAATAACCGTTGCAGGTGCAATAAGTTGCTTAGCCGCTTATTGGAGCAGCTCAATTGTAATTCGGCTCCGCATCGAGCCGCGCCACCCAGCCTTCGAGCCCGGGTTTAGCCGCCGGGTAGCGCTGCAGCACCAAAGGATCGTGACCCGGCACGACGTGCCGCGGCGACGTCGCGAGGCGCTTTAAGGTCTCATAGCCCTCCACCACCTCTTCGACATTGTAGGTGATCGGAAACACGCGCCCGCCGTCGATATGGGCGTAGAGGTGCGTGGCATCGGCCGCCAGCACCACGTAGCCGCGGCGCGTCTTCACCCGCACGCTTTGCAGTCCTTTGGAATGGCCGCCGATATGATGCACGGTGACGCCGGGCGCGATTTCACTCGTGCCGTCGTGAAAGCTGGCGCGACCTGAGAAAACCTTGCGCACCATGGCGACCACATCTTCGACCTCGAACGGCGCCCGCAAGGCTTGATGGCACATGCAGCGGCCGGTGGCGTAAGCCATCTCGCAATCCTGCAAATGATAGCGCGCTTGCGGAAATAGATCTTAATTGCCGCAATGATCGTAATGCATGTGGCTGATGATGACGGTCTTGATCGAGTCGGCGGCGATGCCGAGCGCTTCGAGCCCGTCGCGCACCGGCTTGATCATTTCGCGCTGGCGTTTTTTGCCCATGGCTTCGTCGAAGCCGGTGTCGACCACAATCACCCCGGACGGCCCGACAATTGCCCAGACAAAGAAATCGAGCGGCTGCAGGATATCGTGCGGGTCGCCGTCGATGAAATTAGCGGGTGAACGGCGCGAGTGATGACCGTAGCGAATGGCGTAAACCTCGTGAATGTCGTCCGGCATGAGCACATCCTCTGATGACGTCATGGCCGGACTCGTTCCGGCCATCCACGTCTTCCATTGTAGCGCAGCCTTCAAGACGTGGATGCCCGCAACATAGGTGAGCCAACGGGTCCGGCCCGAAGTGGCCGGCCCGATGACAAGCTCCACGACGCCGTTCTTCGAACGGCTATGTGCGGGCATGACGCATGCGCCACACCGCGCGCTCTCAAATAAAAACCCCGGCGCAATCGCCGGGGTTTTTTACGCAAACGCCACCACTAACGGACGCAGACGCTACACACGCAACTAAAAATGTCGGTGCCCCCTGCGATTACAGTTGCCCGTATTTGCGGAGCACAGCTCGGCACTCGTTGCCGACGCGCCAGCTATGAGCGGCAAGCGTCGCCCCGCAGCGCAATAGGTTGGTCCAAGTCATGCCGCCCGTATGATCGCACATTCGTGCCGCGGCCGGCTTGCATGGCGCGAGCTCGGCAAGATCGATGGCCTTCGCGGCTGAGCCGGAAAGCGCGACCAACGGCCCGATCAACAGGCATGCGAAAACCACTGGCTTCATCCTCAATCGTCCCTCGCCGTTTTTGGGAAGGGCTCTGCATAACGGTTTCGTGACGAAAAAGCCAGCACTTTTGTGCGATGCACAAAGAGCGGTTAATCCACTGAGCTCACATCGAAATTAGCCAAACGCCCGTATGAATTCTGGCGGCCTAGCCGCGCTTGTGCCGCAATTGCCGCGCGAGTCGGTTGGCCGCTCATTCCCGCAAAAGCGGGAATCCAGCTGCTGGGGTCCTCGCCTTCCGCCTTCGCGCTGTGCGCTCCCGCCTTCGCGAAGCCCTTCATAGGCCTAACCGATCTCACGTAACTGCTTCGGCGGGCGAAGCAAGGTCGGCGGACTCCAAACCCGCCGAAGCTCGTGAAACGAGCGTAGACGGGTCGCGGGGACGAGCGGACGGGGGGAAGCGGTTACGCGCTTCGCTGATTACCGGCACGCGCCCTGCGCGCGCGCGTTGCTCAGCGCGGCCGAGGCTATGAGCCAATCAGGCATCCCGATCGCGATCTTGGTCCAGCCAACGCCCCACGGCGTGCCGCCAGAGTCCCACCAGATCCGGCACCAGCCGTCCTCAAAGCGCACCAGCGCGTAATCGGCTCGCGCCGGAGAGACTGCGAGCCCGATTGCCAACGCAACAAGAGCAAAGGCTAATCGTTTCATCGCCGCTCTCTCTCTCCGCTCTCGCTGTCAGGCCGCGGCCGCCAGATTGCCGAAGCGTTTGAGATTCTCTTTCTGCTTCTCGTTGCGCGGTGGCAGCTTGAATAGCCGCGCCGCGGTGCCGCCGAGAATATTGTGTTTGCCCTTTTCCGACAGGAACGGCAGGTCCCAGATCGTCGACGGCAGATCAAAATCCCAATGCGGATAATCGGACGAATAGAGCAGCTGCGTTTCGGCATTCATCATGCGGAACGTGCACTCCATCGCCTCGTAATCCTGAATCTCCATCGGCTGCGACGAGTAATACATGTCGCGCATATAGTCGGACGGCTTCTTCTTCAGAAGCGGCGCCTCCGACGGCCGCAGCATGTATTCATGATCGAGCCGCTGCATCAGGAACGGAACCCAGGCCACACCGGATTCGATCCAAATCACCGGCAGTTTGGGGAAGCGCTCGCCCATGCCGTTGATTACCCAATTGGTGCATTGCAGGATGTTGTACCAGGTGAAGCCGAGCGCGTGCGCGGAGAGGAAGCGGTTGCAGCTCTTGTAGATCGGCTCGCCCCAATTCGGACCGGAATGGAACGACAGCACCAGGCCGCG
>DASSXN010000160.1:0-20622 GCA_035703785.1 Xanthobacteraceae bacterium | reverse complement strand
CGCTTCTTGATGCGATCTGGCTGCAGCTCGCCGAAGCTCTGTCCGGAGACGCTCAAATTCGACGTTGTCTTCAGTGTGGCGCTTGGTTCGCCGCTGGGGCAAACTTCGGCCGGCGACGTGAGACGAAGTTTTGCTCCGACGAGCATCGAATCCTTTACAACAGCCTGAAACGGACGTCCGGCAAAACACTCGGCCGCGTCTGATAAGGCGAGGAAGCTTTCAGTGCGACGCCCTGGTCACATCCGCCAGCGCTCCCCGGGATCGTGGGAACTCCGGTACAGCCTTGGCACGGACCCCGGCACCGGAAAGCGTCGGGTCATCACCACGACTTTTGCCGGCGAGCGGAAGGCCGCCGAACGCGAGCTACGCCGGCTGCTCCGCTCGCTCGATACTGGCGAGCATATTGACCCAACTAGCATAAATGTTCGGCAATGGCTCACGACTTGGCTTGCTGCCGTGGGTGACGAAGTCTCCCCCAAGTCACATGAACGGTATTCCGAGATCGCCCGGCACTTCCTCATTCCAGCGTTAGGCAATCTTCCACTGACGAAGCTCGCGCCGAGCCACATTCGGCAGGCTTACAACGAATGGGCCACAGGCGGACGGCGCGATGGCAAAGATGGTGGCCTGTCGCCGCGCACCCGTCGGCATATTCACCGCATTCTCAGTTCCGCGCTCGGCCGCGCGGTCGAACAACAAGTGTTGGCACGCAATCCGGCTGACGCTTTCAAGAAACGGCTTCCGAAGGTAGAGCGCCGTGAGATGACGACCCTCTCAGCTGACCAATCAGCTCGGCTTTTGGCGGCGATTAAACACACTCGGATTTATTGGCCGGTATTGCTCGCACTCTCCACCGGGATGCGGCGCGGAGAGGTGTTCGCGTTGCGATGGAAAAATGTGGACCTGGAACGCAGCTCTTTGCGCGTGATGCAGAGCCTGGAACAGACCAAAGCCGGTATCCGCTTCAAGGCACCCAAGACCGACAGGACCCGCGCCATCACGCTTCCCGCCTTCGCAATCGATGAGCTTCGTCGGCTCAAGCGGCAACAGGCAGAGGAATTGTTGATGCTTGGTATCCGACAGAGCGGAGAGACGCTTGTATGCGCCCGTGCCGACGGGCTGCCGTTGCAGCCGCAAAGCTTGACGCAACGCGCCTGATCTCCCGCGTGAGGGAACTACCTCGCGTGCGCTTTCATGACCTTCGGCATAGTCACGCGACCCAATTGTTGCTCGCAGGTGTGCATCCAAAGATAGCCCAGGAGCGCTTGGGGCACGCGACAATCACGACAACCCTCGACCTGTATTCGCATGTTACCGAAACGATGCAGAGCAACGCGGCGGAGAGGCTCGACGCGATTTTGCGGCCCGCTATAAATCGCTACGCAAGCCCAAAATAGCCTGGTTCGGTAGCAAAATGGGTAGCAAGTGCGGCTTTAGAGAATCAGCTTGAGAACAGAAACAGCCTATATATCAATAACATGGTCCCGTAGCTCAGCCGGATAGAGCAGCGGTTTCCTAAACCGAAGGTCACAGGTTCGAGTCCTGTCGGGACCGCCAGCAATCATCATTTTGAGTCCCAAGAATCACAACCCCGCGTGAGAGCATGACCAGTCAAAATCCGGATGAAACGAGAGCCGCAGCCAATGCCACGGCGGCGAACGAATTCTACAACCTGCATGAAATCGTGCGCAAAGCCCGCGCCAATCTCAACCAGAACGATTGGGACTACATCGTCGGCGGGACCGAGACCGAAACGACATTGCGGCGCAACCGCATGGCGCTCGATTCGATCGCGCTGCGGCCGCGCGTGCTGCGCGATGTCAGCAAGGTCGACGCTTCGGTTGAAGTGCTCGGCCGCAAATTGCGGCTGCCGGTGGTGCTCTGCCCGGTCGGATCGCTGGAGAGCTTTCATCCGCGCGGCGCCGAGCCGGTCGCAAAAGCCGCGGCCGAGTTCGGCATCGCTCATATGCTCAGTTCGGTGTGCGAACCGGGACTCGAAGAAGTCGCAAAAGCCGCGCCCAACGCGCTGCGTATGTTTCAACTTTATGTCCGCGGCGACGCCGCCTGGGCCGACGATCACGTCGAACGCGCCATCAAAAACAATTACGCGGCGTTCTGCATCACTGTCGACACCGCGCATTACAGCCGGCGCGAACGCGATCTTGCCAAACGGCACGTCACCGCAGGCCGCCGCCGCGTGCAAGGCCGCGACTTTCAGATGGCACTCGACTGGCGCACAGTCGAGCGCATGAAAAGCAAGTTCAAGATACCGTTCGCGATCAAGGGCGTTGGCACCGCCGAGGACGCCAAGATCGCACTCGATCACGGCGTCGAGATCATCTACGTCTCCAATCATGGCGGCCGTCAGCTCGATCATGGCCGCGGCTCGGCCGAGGTCTTGCCGGAGGTGGTCGAGGCCGTCGCGGGCAGGGCGATGATTATCGTCGACGGCGCCATCAATCGCGGCACCGACATCATCAAGGCGGTGGCGCTTGGCGCCGATCTGGTCGGGCTTGGGCGTATGCAGTGCTACGGGCTCGCGGCCGCCGGGCAGGCCGGGATCGTGCGGATGCTGGAAATTATGGAGGACGAAGTTACACGGGCTCTTGGTCTTCTCGGCCTCACCAGCTTTGGCAAGCTTGACCGGTCCTATCTGCATCCGGCCGCGCCGGCCAATGCGCCGCACGCGCTCTCCGCCTTCCCGCTCTGGGAGGTCGAGCCGTATCGGTATTAGAAATTCATTATTCCCTCTCCCCTTGCGGGAGAGGGTACTGAGCGAGCGTAAACGAGCGAAGTGGGTGAGGGGTGAGTGGTCAGCGCCCCCTCACCCGGCGTATTGCTCGCGTGCTCGCAACTCGCCACCGTCTCCCGCAAGGGGAGAGGGAGAGTCGCGCTCAAAAATAAGCCTCAAGTCCGCGCGCCGCGACAATGTCGCCGATCTGGTCGCTGCGGGTGCCATGGGCGTGCAGAAGCGCCTCCACGTCGCGCCGCAGTTCGCCGCCGCGGCGCTGCGCCATTGGCTTGAGCTGCGCCGAAAGGTAGGCGCCCTGCTGGCGTGACAGCGCGACCATGTCCCGGCCGAACGGCAGCTGCACGCTTTCAAAGCGGGCAAGCCCGCCGGCTACGTCCTCTCCAGTGCGGCCAAGGCAGTCGGCCAAGACCGTCGCGTCGATCGCCGCCTTGGTCGCGCCGGCGCCGACATGCGGCCGAACCACAAAAGCCGCATCGCCGGTCAGCACCACCCGGCCGAACGCCAAAGCCGGCGATTCGAGATCGAAGATCGGTTGAAAAAAGGGTTCCGACCGCAAAAAGATCTCAGCCAGTTGCGGCGCGAGCAGCGTCTCGGCGTCGGCTTTGACCCCTGCGATCACCTCATTGCGAATGAGCGACGGGGCAATCCCGCCGGTGTGCAACTGCCCCGACGCATCGGTGCACATGTCGTCCAGGGCAAGCGAGTTGGCGGGCCGATACCAGACGATGTTGTAACGGCGGCGTCCGGGGGCGGTGTCGCCGTCGTGCCCCGGCACCGGATAGCCGAGCAGCTGCTCGCCTTCGGGCAGGCAGAATGTGTAAAGCCCGAAAATCTCGCGGTGGGCCTGGCGCGGCACGCGCACTTCGTCCAACACGGCGCGCCATGCCACGTAGCCGGCATAGACGGGCTGCGCCTGCGGCAGAAATTGCTCGCGCACGGTGGAGCGGATGCCGTCGGCGCCGACCAGCAAATCGCCGCGCTCGCTGGTGCCGTCCTCGAATATCGCGCTGACACCGCCGCTATCTTGTTCGATCCGGCGCAGCTTCTTGCCGAGCCTGTAATCTTGCGCCGGTAGCGCCGCGCGAAGCGCGCGATAGAGCCGCGACCAAGCGCTCATGATCCGTGCGCTCGGCTGCTCGAGGATGACGTTGCCGGCGCGATCGAGACAAACGACTTTCGGCACCGTGATACCCATGGTCTCATCGAAGGCGATAGCGGCGCGGCGCAGCACCGTAATGAGCTGCGGATGGGTGCCAAGTCCGACGCCGCGGCCGGTCAGATCTTCCTCGTTGCGCTCGAATACCACGGCGTGCCAGCCGGCACGGCGAAGGAGATTCGCCGCCAATAGCCCGCCCAGCGATCCACCGATGACGAGGGCGCGGCGAGTCAATTTCCCTCCCCCTTGAGTGGGGAGGGGTCCGGGGTGGGGGTGATCGCGCCAAACAAATTCATTGATGCCAACAGCGCAAAATGCAGACCCCCACCCCGCCACGCCTGCGCTCGCGTTGCGTGCTTCGCCGGGCGACCCTCCCCACTGAAGGGGGAGGGTAGAAGCTCACGGCAGCGCCCAGGACAAGCTGTCGTGGCCGGGTTTATAATCGATATTGGTCTGCGCCGGGTTTCGATTAACAAGGAGCCGGCCATACATCGGATTGGTCTGGCTGCGTGTCTCGTGCTCGACGGTGAACAGCACTTCGCGGCTGTCGAGATCGATCACATCCTGGAAACGATATTGGTGCTCGCCGCTTTCTTCGGTGATCAGGCCCAGCTCCTGCAGCCGCCGGTGCGGGCCCGAAAAATCGGCGATGTAGATCTGGACATGATGACGGTCGTACGGCCGTTCGAGTGCATCGGTTTCACGGAAATAGAAATATTGCTTCTCGCCGACCTGCACGCGCGCCTCCCGGCCGGCGCCGTTTTGGGCGACATCGGCGGGGGCGCTCAGCACCTCGCGATAAAACCGCGCGATGCGCGCCGCGGTCCCGGGCCGGACGTCGAACCGAACGTAAGGCATGCCAAGCTGAACGCGGCCAAAACGCTCCGGGTCGGGCGCATGCACGTGGATGCGGTTGCCCCAAGGGCAAACCGTCTCGACGCAATCGTTGCCTTCGCGGAAGTCGAACTTGCTCCCGGCCAGTGCTTTGCGGACGCGCGCGAGGCGATCGAGGAGCGCGCGACGATCAGGCACTACCAGTCCGGTCACGCCGCGCAGGATTTCTGGCGTTCCCATCGGCAGGTGGAATTGGCTCATGCCGACATTGATCCACATGTTGCCGGCGCCCGTATTGAGAAATGGATCGCGCGTTAGTCCCAGTCCGCTGACGTAGTAGTGCGTCGCGATGTGCTGATCGCTGATGCAGACATTGACGTGACCGAGATTAACGATATTGCCGATGTCCTGCGCGGCACGATCGTACTGTTTGTTCTGCATAGGGCGTTCCTTTGGGACGTTCATTGGGTCGCGGCAGCGTTGCTACTGTCCAGAAGCAAATTTGGCGTGCGTTTGCCTGGATATGCTTTTACGGCGGCATGTTTTGCAGCTCCGGAAATGCCGCATAGGTTACGCCAGTGCACTCGGTTTTCGGCAAATCGACAAATCGATCCAGCCGTCCGCCCATGAACACGGCGGCAATCTCTCTGGTGCCGCCATATTCGCTGGCGTTTTTTTTCGCGGTGAATCGCAGGCAGGCGACATAGCGGTTGACGTTGCCGGACCATTTTAGCGTGGGTTCGGAAATAGCAGCATCGCGAATTCCGGTTGGGTTGTTCAGATAGGCATGCATCGCAGCGAGAATGTCCGACTTGTAGTTGGCCGGATAAACATTGATTCCGCTGTCGCCGTCGGGGACGACATCGTGCCCGCAGGCGGTGAGCACAAAAAGCAAGCTGAGCAGCAGGCTCACGTTTCGCAAGGGGTGCGGCGCATGCGGCAGCATGGCGCCGCCGATCACAGTTGACATCATGGCCTTCACTCCTTTGTCGGAAAAATATCGCGCGCGGCAAGCCGCAACAAGAAGATCGTTACCGTCGCTGCGTGGCGCTTGCGCTTCCCATGCCGCTATCAAGCCGGTACGGTTTGCGGCGATGGCTTGCCGGCGGGCTATGCGAGCGCCTGGTAGTGACTCAAAGCCGTGATACGTCCGGACTCGAACTGGGCAAACTCGACGCAATACCTTTGCGCAATTATGTTTACTGTGCTGAACAGGTTTAACTGAACGCTTTCGACAGCTGGGCCCCCGCATGGAGTTTCTTCAGTATCTTATCCACACCTATGGCCTTGTCGCCGTCGGCGCGGTCGTTGGTCTGGAATGCGTCGGGTTTCCGTTGCCAGGCGAAACGGCGTTGCTTGCAGCCGCGGTCTATGCCGGCACCAAACCCGATCTGAGCATCGTCTCGGTCATCATAACGGCGGGGGCAACAGCCATCGTCGGGCGAATGGTCGGCTACGTAATCGGCCGCGAGTATGGCTATTGGCTGTTGCTGCGCTACGGCAATTACATACGGATGACGCAAAGCCGAATCAAACTCGGACAATATTTATTTCTACGTCATGGCGGCAAGATCGTTTTCATCGCCCAATTCGTGCCGGTGCTGCGCACCATCGCCGGCGTGTTTGCCGGTTGCAATATGATGCCGTGGCGCAATTTCCTGGTCACCAATATCGTCGGCTCGACACTATGGGCGCTGAGCTACGGCTACGCCGCCTATGCACTCGGCCTCGGCATCAAGCGGCTCGAGGGGCCGATCGTCATTGTCTTGGTGATCATCACGATCCTGGGATTCATCGTCGGTGGCATTTTCATACACCGGCACGAAGCCCAGCTTGCCGCCGAGGCCGAACGGGCCATGCCTGGCCCGCTCAAACTGCCGTAAGCGCGAGCCTGGCGCTACCGCGCAAGTTCCTTGAACCCGCAGCCCTTGCCCACCATATTTAACGACGCCGAAGCGGAAGCGTTCCGCCCGGCAGGGGTGCCGTAAGGGTCCCGCAAAGTCGCTTCCAACGAGGGCTTTGGAATCATGTCGAGGGTGCCATCGCTTTCGAGTCCGTTCCTTCTCGGCTTCGATGAGATCGAGCGCGTGCTTGATCGAGTCGGAAAAGCAGCAGACGGCTATCCGCCTTACAACATCGAACGGGTTCCACGCGATGGGAACAGTCCCGAGCGCTTGCGCATTACCCTTGCGATCGCCGGTTTCACCCGCGATCAACTTGAGGTCACTGTAGAGGAGAACCAACTCGTTATTCGCGGTCGTCAGCAGGACGACAAAAGCCGGCAATACATTCACCGCGGTATCGCGGCGCGTCAGTTTCAGCGCACGTTTGTCTTGGCGGATGGAATGGAGGTGTCGGGTGCGGATCTGAAGAATGGATTGTTATCGATTGACCTGGTACGTCTGGAGCCGGAGCGCGTTGTTAGATCGATATCGATCAAGGAGTCCGATTAACAAGGAAACGACTCGACCGAGTAAGAAAAGGTGTCGAGCGCCATGAACAATATGAATCGTACTGAAAACAAGTTTGAAATGTCGGCGGAGGCGCTGGCCCAGCTCGGCGACGGCCGCATCGCTTACGTCAAGACGATCCGATCCGAGGACGTTCAAGCCTTGTTTCCGCAAGCCGATGTGCCGCAGATGGCACCGGGCCAGAAGCTGTTCGCGCTGCACGCCGCTGATGGCACGCCCATCATGCTCACCGACAGCCGCGAAGCCGCAGTCGCCAATGCCTGGAGTCAGGAGCTGGAGACGGTCAGCGTGCACTGAACAGGAATCAGTGATCAGAAATCAGTAATCAGATATTAGAGGGGCTGCGATCCTGTCGCAGCCCTTTTTATTTTTTAGACGCTATATCTGATTACTGATCCCTGATTCCTGGCTATGCCGCGGAAGCCGAAGGCATAGCCAAGACCGCGTAGAGCGATTCGGCGTCGTGGGTGGCGCGCAATTTGTGCAACACGGTTTGATCCCGCATCAATCGGGCAATGCGCGCCAAGGCCTGGAGATGATCGGCGCCGGCCGCCTCGGGCGCCAATAGCAGAAAAACCAGATCGACCGCTTGATTGTCGAGGGCGTCGAAATCGACCGCACGCTCGAGCCGCGCGAACAGCCCGAATAATCGGCTGAGCGTCGGCATTTTACCGTGGGGAATGGCAACACCATTGCCGATCGCGGTGGTGCCGAGCTTCTCCCGCTGCATCAGGAGATCGAAAATCGCTCGCTCGTTCTGCCCGGTCAGCACGGCGGCACGCGCCGCAAGCTCTTGCAGCACCTGTTTCTTGTTGTTGACCTTTAGCGCCGGGAGAATCGCGTTTGGCGCGATCAGATCGGTGAGCGGCATGTATGGAACCTGAGGACGAAGTTTTTTGGCAGCGCGCCGACGTTTAGGCGTGATTCTCCCGGTGGGCGTTTGCCGAACGTTCCGGGAAGGTGCTTAAGGGCGGCGGACCATAGGGACGACGCGCGAGCGCGTCAATGGGCATCGCGCGGTGAAGAAGCCGCGGGATCAATCCAGCCGAAATGGCCGTCCGGCCGCCGGTAAACCACGTTTATTGCGCCGTGGGCGGCGTGACGAAAAACCAGGACCGGCACGCCGGTCATGTCGAGTTCGGTTACCGCCTCGCTGACCGAGAGGCGTTTCAAGGTCGTTGTCGATTCGGCAATGATCACCGGCGTGAAACTGTCGACGTCGACGGCATCGTCGTTCTGCGGCGCCTCAATGACATAAGTTGCGGCGCTGCTGGAAGGTCCCGTGTCGGCCCGCTCGTGCCGATGCTCCTTGAGCCGGCCGTGGTAGCGGCGGAGCCGTTTTTCAACGCGCAGTGCCGCCTGGTCGGCGCTGGCATAGGCGTCCGGCGCCATGCCTTCGGTATGCAGCGTGATTTTGGAGTCGAGATGGATCGCGCATTCGGTGCGGAAGCCGAAGCCGTCTTTGGCCAGCGTGACATGGCCCGAATAGCCGCCGTCGAAATATTTGCTCACGGCCTGCGCTATTCGCGCATTGATCCGCTCCCGTAGCGCCTCGCCCAAGTCGAGATTCTTCCCTGACACACGAAATGGCATCGGCAGCCTCTTCACCGAAAACGATTGGAAATCATCGAACCGGCCCCAGTTGAGCTAGGTCCTGACTCGGACCCCTTCAATGCGATGATGCCCGAGGTGGGCGCGGCGCAATCATAAACTCAGTCCACGATTGCAGCTTGCTTCTCTCGCCGCCGTTGGACGGACGAGGGGATCCGCATGGATTCCCGGTATTTGGCCACCGTCCGCCGCGCGATATCAATCCCGGCGTCCCGCAGCTTTTCCACGATGGTGTCGTCGGACAGAATGGCGGATGCGCCTTCCGCATCGATCAATTGACGGATGCGGTGACGCACCGCCTCGGCGGAATGCGCTTCGCCGCCATGCGCTCCGGCGATTGCCGAGGTGAAGAAATATTTCAGTTCGAAAATGCCGCGGCTGGTGGCCATGTATTTGTTGGCGGTAACCCGCGATACCGTCGATTCGTGCATTCCGATGGCTTCGGCAACGGTCTTGAGGTTGAGCGGGCGCAGATGCTCGACCCCGCGGGCAAAAAACGCATCCTGCTGCCGCACGATCTCGTTGGCAACCTTGAGGATGGTTCGGGCGCGCTGATCGAGCGCACGAACAAGCCAATTGGCATTCTGCAGACAGTCGGCGAGATAGGACTTTTCGGCATCGCGCCGCGCGGTCGCAGAAACCTTCGCGTAATAGGTCTGGTTGACCAAGACCTTCGGCAGCGTGTCGGAATTGAGTTCAACCAGCCAAGCGCCATCCGGCGCGGCGCGCACGAACACGTCAGGTACGATCGGCTGAACGATGGTTGAACCGAAGGCGAGGCCAGGCTTCGGATTAAGACGCCGAAGTTCGGCGATCATTTCGGCGAGATCTTCATCGCCGACGCCGCAGATTTTCTTCAAGGCGGCGAAGTCGCGTCGGGCGACCAGATCGAGCCTGCCAATCAGGGCCGCCATCGCCGGATCGTAGCGATTGCGCTCCTTGAGCTGGATGGCCAGGCACTCGGCGAGGTCGCGTGCGCAAATGCCGGGAGGCTCAAAAGTCTGCAAGATGCCGAGCACCGCCTCGATCTCGGCAAGGCCGGTCCCAAGCCTTTCGGCCGCAGCCGCAAGATCGCCCGCGATGTAACCGGATTCGTCAACCAGATCGACGAGATAGTGAGCGATCATGCGCTGGACTGGATCGGTAATGGCCAGCGCCACTTGTTCGCGCAGCCAATCCGCCAATGTCGGCTCGGCGGAAACGTATGATTCGAGGTTGTAGTCGCCATCGTCGCGCCGGGTCGCCGAGACTGCAGCCCATTCCGAATAGCCGGCCGGCATATCGGCAAGCCGCGGGCGTACCGGCGCGCTGTCGTCAAGCGATCCATCCTCGAGCGGGTGCTCGCGCGCCTCCTCGCCGCGCGAATTGTCGGCGAACTCGGCGGGCGACGCGCCGTCCTCGGCTGTGCCAGCTGTACCATTGGCCGTTGCATCTGTGGTGCCAGCGGCTGCAACTGGTTCGCCATCGGCGCCACGCTCGAGCAGCGGATTGCGTTCGAGCTCCGCTTCGACATAGGTCGCCAAATCGAGATTCGAGAGCTGCAGCAGCTTGATGGCCTGCATCAGCTGCGGCGTCATGACCAGCGCCTGACTTTGCCGGATTTGCAGTCTTTGGGTCAGCGCCATCCGCGGCCTGTGCGACTTGGTCCGATTCTTGCTTGTTTGTGCTTACAACATCGCCACCGCCCTCGCCAGCCGTTCTGGCGTAAGAAATTAAAGGCGGAATTCCTCGCCCAAATAGAGCCGTCGCACGTCAGGGTTGTTGACGATGTCGTCGGCGCGGCCCTCCATGAGCACTTCGCCGGAATAGATGATGTAGGCGCGGTCGGTTAAACCGAGTGTCTCGCGCACGTTGTGATCGGTGATCAGCACGCCGATGCCGCGATTGGTCAGGTGACGGACCAGTGTTTGGATATCGCCGACCGCGATCGGGTCGATACCGGCGAATGGTTCGTCGAGCAGCATGTAATTTGGCCGGGTCGCCAGCGAACGGGCGATTTCGACCCTGCGCCGCTCGCCGCCGGACAACGCGATCGCCGGCGTTTTGCGCAACCGCGCGATGTTGAACTCTTCGAGCAGCGCCTCCAGATCATGAGTCCGGCGTCGGGCGTCCGGCTCGACGACTTCCAACACGGCGCGAATGTTTTCCTCGACCGTCAGGCCGCGGAAGATCGACGCTTCTTGCGGCAGATAGCCGATACCCAACCGTGCACGCTGATACATGGGCAGCTGCGTCACCTCGCAACCGTCGAGCTCGATACTGCCCTCATCGGCCTTGATGAGGCCGGTGATCATGTAAAACACCGTCGTTTTGCCAGCGCCGTTGGGGCCTAAAAGCCCGACAGCCTCGCCTTTGCGCACGTAAAGGCTCACACCTCTGACGACTTTGCGGCCGACAAAGCTCTTGGTGACGCCATGAACCGAAAGCAGCGCCTTGCGTTCGGGCGGTGCGGCACCGTTGCCGCCGCGGCGGCGCGATCGCATCGCTGGGCGCTGACCGCTGCCTTGACCGACCGGCGCGACGGGCTGGCGCTGGGGCCGCGTTTGGGCCGCCGGCGGCTGGGCCGGGGGCGGGGCCGGGCTTCGCGGTGAACTTGGCGCTGGTGAATCTGCCGGCAGACCTGCTGGCGGACTGAGCGGAGGACTCTTGGCGTGTACCTTCTCCGCCGGCACCGGTACGCACGCGATGTCGAGATAGACCGTGCTGATCTGGCCACCGATCGAGGCCAGGTCGATCGCCTCATCTTCGGCGAGCGGCGGCGAAGGCCTCATTGAATTGCGGCGGCGGAAATATGAGAAAAGGTCCTGGACCAAAATCCGTTATCCCGTGAGTCGGTGTCGCAAATTGCGCCCCAAATTGCGTCTCTAGAATCGCGAAACGATGCCCGTCGTTTACGAAGCTTAGCCGATTTCGCTGGGCTTTGGTGTAGGCCGCGGCGGCTCAATTTGGCCGGCCGGGCCCGATCGTCATGAAATTGGACGCGCCGCCCTGGCCCTTGCCAGGTTGGATCAAAGCACGCACGCGGCCCCCGCCGGCCGCATTCGCCCCGGCGCTGCTGCCGGCCGACTCGACCCGCGCATTTCCAGTCTCGGTGTCGACCACGACCCGTTCGCCATGGATGACGTTCTGACCCTGACTGACCACGACATTGCCGCTCAACGTGATGGTCTTGGTCTTGAGATCGTAAATGCCGAGGTCGCCGCTCGCGCTCTGATCTTTGGTGAGGACTGTCACTCCACCGCGCGCCTCAATGCGGCGGATATTTTGCGCACCCTTCGTTCCGCCGGACGGAGATTTCCCAACGCTCGCCGTTGCTTCGCCGGTGGATTCACCGATGCCGACTTCCTGGCCGTAAAAAACAACGAGGCTGCGGCACCGCATCGTGGTGTCGCCTTGCACCACCTGAACATTGCCGGAAAACGTCGCGGTCTTGCTCTTGTCGTGAACCTCAAGCGTGGCGGCTTCGATCTGAACCGGGGCGTCCTTGTTTTCGAATTGCCCTGGTTTGGCCGGGGTGGAAACGGCGCCTCCTTGGGCGAGGTGTGTTTGTGCAAAAGCCTTTGGCGCCGGGCTGGCGAACGCGGCACAAAACGTCGCCGTCGCGACAATCGTTGCGAACCGCCGCATCATGGCTCGCTCGTTTTAGCAGCCTCGGCAGACGCGCGTTTGCCGGGCAATAGCGTCATGGCGACGCCGCTGAAACGGACGACGCTGCCGCGGTCGACGATGTCGAGCCGCTTGGCGTTGAGAAAGCCATCGAGCATTTTCACCGACACCGGCTTGTCCGAGACCACATTGCCTTTGCGTACGTCGACCACGGCCTCGATCAGACGTCCCTCGTAACCGGTCGAGGAAACGAGTTGAATATTCTCGCGCAATGTCAGAATTTCGGTCTTGGCGTCGTAGACCCCGGACACCGCTGACATCTCAACCGTGCTGTTGTCCTGCAGCTCCATCTTGGCGTGAAGCTGGTGCAGCTCGACCAGGTTGGGCTTGGTGATGTCTTGCCCGGCCGCATCCGCCGAAAATTCATAAGCGCGGGAATCGACCGTGTAGCCGGCCAGCCGCGGTTGCTGCATCGTTATCCGCGTGCCGTGGATAACGAGCTTGCCGAGTTCGCCGGGCAAGCGAAAGCCGCCAATCGGCGGCATGTAGTTGATGCCGATCACAGTCAAAAGCAACGCCGCGATGCCGGCGGGGACGCAGATGCGCAGCCAGCGCACATGCCGGCTGTGCCGCACCGCCACGCGATAGCTGCGCTCGAAGTCGCCGCGGGAATTCGCCGAAAATGCCTTCGCCGCGTGCCCGGGGTAGACAATGGCCAAGCACTTATCCCTTCACGCCGCCCCTTGAGTCGGACTTAGACCACGGTTTGGGTCGTTTTGTCTCGCAAAAATACGCCGGCGAATATGGCCCGGCGAAAGCTGTTATTTCAGGCACTTAGCCGGTGCCGCGCCTCAGGAATGGGCGAAAATATCCTCGCCCCCGAAACCAGCGAGGTCGAGCCGGACCCGATCCGGCAGGAAACGAAAGCAGGCCTCCGCCACTTGTTCGCGGCCTTCGCGGGCGAGTATGACATCGAGCCGCTGTTTGAGCGCATGGAGATGGATGACATCGGCGGCCGCGTAGGCAACCTGCGCTTCGCTCAGTTCGGGAGCGCCCCAATCGGAGGATTGCTGCTGCTTGGACAGCTCTTGCCCGAGGACTTCGCGCACCAGGTCTTTCAGCCCGTGTTTGTCGGTATAGGTTCGCGCCAGCCGTGAGGCGATCTTGGTGCAATAGACCGGCTCTGGCATGGGGCCGAATGTCTTGGAGAGGAAAGCGAGATCGAAGCGGGCGAAATGAAAGATCTTGAGCAGCGTCTTGTCGGCGAGCAGCCGTTTCAAATTGGGCGCATCGGCGCCGCGCGGCGGGATCTGCACGACATCGGCGGAGCCGTCGCCCGGCGACAGTTGCACCACGCACAGCCGGTCGCGGGTTACATCCAGCCCCATGGTCTCGGTATCGATCGCAACGGCGCCCCTGTAGCGTGAAATGTCCGGCAAATCGCCGCGATGCAGTCGGATGGTCATGCGGCCGTTATCGCGCGCGATCCACGGGATTCCAAGGCCTTATTTGCGCAATTGTCGCGAAGGGTTGATTTTTTTCCGCCGCGGCTGGAACGTTCTCTGCGCCAATGGATTTTTGCCGGGGCAGGGCCGGGTGCTGCCGGGCCCAGCAGTTCGGCCGGTGCTTGCTCGCTCGCCTTGTTGAGGATCGCCATGGCAGATGAAATGGCAGATGAAATGGCGGATGAAGACGTCGAGGACGCGCCGGATCTGTCGATCTCGCCCGAAAAGGTCTGTTACATCATCGCCAAGGCGCGCGAATTCGACGCCAAGGATGTCGTGACCGATCCCGACGACGGCTCCAATCCGACCGTCGACGCGATGGTAGCGGTACTGGAAGATCATCGCGACGATCCGGTGGTGCAGGAAATCGCCGCCGCGATTTTCGCCATGAGCGAGGACGAACAGATCGATCTGGTCACGCTCGCCTGGCTCGGCCGCGGCGACGGTTCGCTCGAGGATTGGGATGAGCTGCGCGCCGAGGCTGCGCGCGCCCACAACAAACGAACGGCCTCATATCTGCTCGGCATGCCGCTGTTGGCCGATTATCTCGACGAAGCTTTGGCGCAGTTCGGCCATTCATGCGAGGAATGAACGAGCGGCAAACTGCATCGGCAGCAAACGCGTCTGCGAATGTCGCCCGCTAACCAATATCCCGAGTCACTTAGCGAAATCGCGGCCGAAGCTTACGAGCTCTCGGGTCGGCTCTGCGGCGGATGCGGCGATTTGCATGCGCTGTGGCCTTACATACGTCTGACACGCGCTTCGACCGGCGTCGAGACGCGGCAATCCGTGCTCCATACGGCATTGCGCAAGTATTTTGACCGGGGCCTTCGCGATGTTCTTATCGCAGGGTGCCAAGACACTGGGTTGCTAGCGCTCGTCGCCCGGGCGGGAGCCGGTCACGAGATCAAAATCAGTGTCCTGGATATCTGCGAAACGCCACTCGAACTGTGTCGTAGGGCGGCCCAGCGATGGTCTTTGCCCATTACGACGCTTAGACGCGATCTCGCCGAACTCGATATCGCCGCAGCGTTCGATCTCGTGCTTGTCCACGGTACATTGCATTTCATCTCGGCTGATCGACGTCTGGAACGCTCAAGCGCATGCGGCGCGCAATGCGATCCGCAGGGCAGCTCATGCTGTTTTTCAACACAAGTCGCTCGCCGAGCGTCGATGCTCGCCAAGGGGAGGCGGAGTACGGCGATTGGATCGTATCGGAACTCAAGCGTCTTGACGTAGCGCTACATTGATCCACCGTCCGCCGGCGTGGTCATCCACGAAGATGATTGGCGAGCGGCTCCCGGCATCACCTTCCGCGAGCATGAAGGCCGCGATTACTGGAAGGGTGAGACCTGGACGGACTTTTAAACAGTAACGTCCGCAGGCGCGCATATCCATTGCAGGGCCGTCCATTGTGGCGGCCTTGCTTTGTGCCGGCACAGCAGCAACCGGACGCGCTGTTGACCGTTACGGACGCCGCTATTTTTGTTGGCCGTGATTATTGTTGGTGCCCAGGAGAGGACTCGAACCTCCACGCCTCGCGGCGCTAGTACCTGAAACTAGTGCGTCTACCAATTCCGCCACCTGGGCTTCCGCCGCTGCTTCCGTCATTTCGGCGAGGGGCGATGGTCGATTGCGGCGATAGGTAGAAAGCGTCCGTCGCGTTGTCAATCGAAGGGTTGGTCGAAGCCTTCAACCCAGGCGCCGGTCCCCTATACAGCGCAGAACCGATCATGTATCTCGCCGTCGCATGGCGCTCAGGAACAGGCTGGAAACGCTCGTCGCAGTATTCGGCGGCACGGGTTTTCTCGGTCGTCACGTGGTGCGCGCGCTGGCCAAGCGTGGCTACCGCGTCCGGGTCGCGGTGCGCCGGCCGGAATTGGCCGGGCATTTGCAGCCGATGGGGCGGGTCGGCCAGATCCACGCCGTGCAAGCCAATCTTCGCTACCCGGAATCGGTCACGGCGGCGGTGCGCGATGCCGATGTGGTGATCAACCTGGTCGGCATTTTGTTCGAACGCGGCGGCCAGCGCTTTGACGCGGTGATGACGGCCGGTGCGCAAGCGGTGGCGCGCGCGGCGCAGGCCGTTTCGGCGCCGCTTGTTCATGTCTCCGCCATTGGCGCCGATGAAAGATCGAGCTCCCGCTATGCTCAAGCCAAGGCCGCAGGTGAACGGCTGGTGTTAGCCGCGGATCAGGCCACGATAATCGTGCGGCCCTCGATCATCTTTGGTCCGGAGGATGATTTCTTCAACCGCTTCGCCGCGCTCGCACGCATTGCGCCGGCACTGCCGCTGGTCGGCGGCGGGCTCACGCGCATGCAGCCGGTTTTTGCCGGCGATGTCGCCGAAGCGATCGCCAGAGCGGTGGACGGCGATTTGCGCCCGGGCCTTGTTTACGAGCTTGGCGGCCCCGATGTACGCACGTTCAAGCAGTTGATGCAGTTTGTTCTCGCCACCATCCGGCGGCGCCGCCTGCTGGTTCCGGTGCCGTTCGCGCTGATGAAGCTGCAGGCGATGATCCTGCAATTTTTGCCGAAGCCGCCGATCACCCCGGATCAGGTCGAACTGCTCAAACTCGATAATGTCGTGTCGGATGACGCCAAGCGCGACGGCCGCACGCTGGAAGTAATCGGCATCAAGCCGGAATCGATCGAGGCGATCGTGCCGACTTATCTGTGGCGGTTCCGCAAGACCGGCCAATTCAATCCGCATGTCGCCTAGTCACTTGCGCGCATGCAAACGCTGCGCCGCTTCCGCCTAGCGGACGGAAGCGACGGTAATATTTTACGGGTGCCGGTGCGGGCCTCGACCAGCACGCGATCCTGCGAGTTTCAACCTTCGTATTTGAACGACAGCGCCACGCGCGTGCGAAAGGCGGTCACTTTGCCGTCTTCGACTTTCATGTCCATCTGCATGACTTCGGCGACGCGCAGATCGCGCAGCGAAGTCGCGGCCGTTTCGATGGCGCGCCGGCCTGCATCTTCCCAGGATTTCTCGCTGACGCCGACCACGTCGACAATGCGATAGACGCTCTCCGCCGATTGCTTCTTGGCCATGGAGTGATCCTTTCGAGGCTGTCCAAACCCCACCCTGTGCGAGTGTAATCTTAACGGCCGCGGAAGGCGCTTCACAGGCCAATGAACAGGGCAAGTAGACCCACGCCACCGACCACAATCCGCCACCAGGCGAACAGCGCAAAGCCATGGCGGGCGACGTAACCGAGCAGCGTCTTGACCACGAACCAGCCGCAGATGAACGAGACGGCAAAGCCGACGGCAATGATCAGCAAGTTGCCGCCGGTGAATTCGCTGCGGTTTTTATACGCCTCGAACGCGAATGCGCCGACCATGGTCGGCATCGCCAGCCAGAACGAGAATTCGGTGGCGGCCCTCTTGTCGGCGCCAAACAACATGGCGCCGACGATTGTGGCTCCGGCGCGCGACACTCCCGGCACCATGGAGAGGCACTGCATCGCGCCGATCCCCAAATACATCGGCAGCGTGAATTTGGTGGCGTCGTGATAGCGCGGTTTGAGCTTGAGGCGGTCGATCCACAACAGCACCAGGCCGCCGGCCACGAGCATGGTGCAAACGATCCAGACGTTGAACAGCACGCTCTTGATGGTCCCGTAGGCCAAGGCCCCGATCACCATGGCGGGAAGAAAGGCGACCAGTACTCCGATAACGAAGCGCTGATCGTCGCGATTGGTGAACATGCCGAGAAACAGGCGCCACAGCCGCGAGAAATAGATCGACAGCAGCGCCAAGATAGCGCCGAGCTGGATCAGCACGTCGAAGCTCTTGCCGAACGATTCGTCGTCGAAACCGAAGAAATGGCCGACCAGCAGAAGATGGCCGGTCGACGATACCGGAATGAATTCAGTGAGGCCTTCGACGATGCCGAGGAAGACCGCCTTGATAAGATCCAATGTCATGTAAACTCCGCGACGGAAGGGTTATTCCGGATTGCTGCCTCAGGTTCTCGGACCGCGTGGCAAGAAGTGTTCGAAAAGCGCGCTCTCTATATTGGCGAGGGTGCTTTAGAGGTCGGTTTTGACGAAAGCAAAACCGGCCTCTAGGGTTTTTTCGTGAGCACGATTCTTAGAAGATCATGCGGTAAGGCCGATTTTTCGGCAAGCTCGCTGCCAAGGCTCGCTGCGCAATGTTGACGCTGTTCCACCATCCGATTTGTCCGCATTCCCGCTTCGTGCGCCTCGTACTCGAAGAATACGGTTTGACACCAAAGCTCGTCGAAGAACGGGTGTGGGAACGGCGAGCGGAGTTCTTGATGCTCAATCCGGCGGGAACCACGCCGGTTCTGGTGGAAGAGGGTGCACCGGCGGTGCCTGGCGCGGGCGTGATTGCCGAATATCTCGACGAGACCCGCGGCGCCGCCGCGGCCGAGCACCGCCTTCTGCCGCCCGAACATGGCAGGCGCATCGAGGTGCGGCGCCTGATGGGCTGGTTTAACGACAAATTCTTCGAAGAGGCGAGCGGCCCTCTGGTCATGGAGCGGGTCTACAAGCGCTACATACCGGCCGGCGGCGGCGGCGGACCGCCGGATACCGAAACCCTTCGTGCTGCAAAGAGCAACATCAAGTACCATCTAGCCTATATCGGCTGGCTCATCCGCAAGCGCGACTGGCTCGCCGGCGACAACCTGACCTATGCCGACTTGAGCGCGGCGGCGCACCTGTCCGTCGCCGACTATTTGGGCGATGTGCCGTGGGACGAGGACGAAACCGCCAAAAGCTGGTACGCGAGGATCAAATCGCGGCCGTCGTTTCGCGGGCTGCTGGCCGAGGCGCTGCCCGGCCTGGCGCCGTCCAAAACCTACGCCGATCTCGATTTCTAGATCTCGCCGCCCTCAAGGCCGAACTGATCGCTGCCGCGCGGGCGTCAGGCTTTGATGTCGCCGGTGTCGTTCGGCCTGACGCCGTCCCGCAGGCGGCGCCGCGCTTGCGGGAATTTCTGGCCGCCGGCGCCCACGGTGACATGGCGTGGATGGCGGCCAATGCCGAGCGGCGCGGCGACCCTCGGGCGCTGTGGTCCGAGGTGCGCTCGATCCTGATGCTCGGCGTCAATTACGGGCCGGATTGCGATCCACTTGCCGTTCTCCAGGAACGAAATCGCGGCGCCATTTCCGTCTATTCACGCGGTGACGACTATCACGACCTGATCAAATCGCGGCTCAAGCAAATCGGGCGCTGGCTCATCGACCGCGCCGGCGGCGACGTGAAAGTTTTTGTCGACACCGCGCCGCTGATGGAAAAGCCGCTGGCAGCCGCTGCGGGGCTGGGCTGGCAAGGAAAGCATACCAATTTGGTGTCGCGGCAGTTCGGCTCGTGGCTCTTCCTCGGTGCGGTATTTACGACGCTCGACCTGCCGCCCGACATGCCCGAGACCGATCATTGCGGCCAGTGCCGCGCCTGCCTCGATATTTGTCCGACCGCCGCATTTCCCGCGCCGTACCAGCTCGATGCGCGGCGCTGCATCTCGTACCTGACCATCGAGCACAAGGGCCAAATCCCGCGCGAACTTCGTCCGCTGATGGGCAATCGCATTTATGGCTGCGACGATTGTCTCGCGGTCTGCCCCTGGAACAAATTTGCGGTGGCCGGCCGCGAAGCAAAGCTCGCCGCGCGCGAAGCGCTGCGCGCGCCGCCGCTTGCCGATCTCGCGCGGCTCGACGACGCCGCATTCCGCGCCTTGTTCGCCAAAAGCGCGGTCAAGCGTATCGGGCGCGCGCGTTTCGTCCGCAATGTGCTGATCGCCATCGGCAATTCCGGCGACGCCGATCTCGCCGCGGAAGCCGAGCGGCTGCTCGACGATGAATCGCCACTGGTGCGCGGCGCCGCGGTGTGGGCGCTCGGCCGGCTTGATCGCGACTGGCTCAGACAATGTGCGAAGACGCGCCGCGATAACGAGGCCGATTCGGAATTGAGCGCAGAATGGGCCGCGGCGCTTAGCGAGTCCGTTGGCGAGGCTCGGCATTAATGGCCACACTCGTCTGCTTCGGCTTCGGCTATTGCGCCGAACACTTCATCGCGGAATTCGGCGGCAAATTCGAGCGCGTCATCGGCACCGTTCGCCGCGCCGAACGTGCCGGGATTTTGAACGCTTATCAGGCCGGAGCAGTGCGGACCGTCGTGTTTGACGGCATGCGGGTGACGGCGGAGCTCGAAAGCGCAATCGCCGCGGCAGACTATGCGCTCGTCTCCATCCCGCCGGATGCCAGCGGCGATCCGGTGCTCGCCGCGTGCGGCGGCGCTCTCGCTGCGCGAAGTGGTCTGCGCTCTGTTGTCTATCTCTCGACGGTGGGCGTTTATGGCGACCACGGCGGCGGCTGGGTCGACGATCGAACGCCGCCAGCCCCGAGCTCGGAGCGCAGCCGCTGGCGTGTTGCTGCCGAGCAGGCCTGGCAACAATTCGGCCCGCGGCATGGCGTCCGCGTTGCGGTATTGCGTCTCGCTGGCATTTACGGTCCCGGACAGAATGCGCTCGTTGCGCTCGCGCGCGGCAAAGCGCGCCGCATCGTCAAGCCGGGACAGGTTTTCAATCGTATTCACGTCGGCGATATCGCGCAGGCGATCGATGTCGCGTTCGCGCGCGGTGCCGACGGCGTGTTCAATCTTGCCGATGACGAGCCGTCGCCGCCGGCCGATCCGATCGTGTTCGCAGCGCAGT
>DASSXN010000019.1:0-22386 GCA_035703785.1 Xanthobacteraceae bacterium | reverse complement strand
CTACTGACCCTGAGGCTATCCACGGAATTCGGCTTGCCCTTCGCATGGGCATCCGGCATAGGTTTTACATGACTGATTCGGCGAAGGGCCACCCGCCGATTCTGGCCGCTGGGGGCATCGTCTTACGCGGAAAGTCGCGACCCCGCATCGCCATTGTGCGATTGCGCAGGGAAAAGGCCTGGGTTTTGCCCAAAGGCAAGCTGATGCCGCGCGAGCACCCGCGCGACGCCGCCAAGCGCGAAGTCCTGGAAGAGACCGGTTATCGGGTCTCGGTTCACGAATTTCTCGGCTCGATGTCCTACGCCGCGGAAGGCAAGATCAAGATCGTGCAGTTCTGGCTCATGCGTGCGATCGGCTCACCGGCGCGCGAGCTGATGGACGACGTCAAGGCGGTGAAATGGCTGCCGCTGCGGCAGGCGATCGCGATGCTCAACCGGCCGCATGAAAAAGTGTTCCTCACCCATGCCGGGCCGATCGCGCTCGACTACGCCAAAAAATCGCGGCGCACGCATGCGCGCAGTGTGGTTGGCAACGGCGCGCGGTCCCGGAAAGCCGCTCCGCCCTCGGTCGAACACGTGATCGCGCTCGATTATGAAAAGACGCGGCCCAATGCCTTCGCCAAGGCACTGGCGAACTGGCGGGCGCGGGCCGTGCAGTCCTCGGCGCGCAAGGCGAGCTGACGGCGCCACTCGCCGTGGCCGGAACTTTCAATTTTCCTCGGCCAGTTCTGCGTCGGCACTTCGTGCCAGCGTGATGTCGTCTTCCGGCATGATCTCGTGGAACACGCTGTAGTCGATCACCAACATGCCTTGTTTCGTAAAGCTGGTGATGTCGCGGTAGCGGTGCTTCCAGCGAATGTCCTGATGGTTATAGAGCTTGCGCGCATAAAGGTATTGCGCCGAATTGTCGTCGACGCCGCTGACATTGAGAGTCAAAGCCGCGTCGGCCGCAGCGAGATCGGCCGGGGCCATACCATAGAGCGGGCTGGCCTCGTCGATGACGTGGAAAATCGACCACGACAGCATGAACATCGGATGCTCGCTGCGATCGAGCGGCAGCTCGTAATACCGGCGAAACTGACTGCCTTCGGCGGTCGTTTCCATACGAATGAGCCATAGCCGCGCCATCGCCTGCGAGATCGTATTGTTGCGCTCGTTGGCGATGCGGATCATCAGCGTCGGCTGACCGTCGTGTATGGTCACCACCGGATTTTTGGCGAAGATGAAGCGCGCGCGCGGCCGCGAAAAACGCGCAAAAATCAGCCCGGTCATCACGGCGAGGAACGACATGCCGGTGAAGATTTCGATCGTGGCGATGAAATGCCCGTAATGGGTCTGCGGGTGCATGTCGCCATAGCCGACCGTGGCCAGCGTCTCGACCGAAAAATAAAAATAACCGAGCGCTTCGTTGCCGGCGACATTGGCGATCGGTTCGTTGCCGAGCCAATACAGAAACGCGAACACCGTGTTGAGAAAAACGAAGATCGCTGCCGCCGTGCCGAAGAAAGTCGGCCAGTACACCGTCATCGAGCGGTGATAGAGATCGGTCCAGAAACCGTCGGCGAGGCCGCGCGTTTCGATTTCGCGGCCGCTGATGCCAATGAAGTGCCTTCCTCCTTTCCGCTTGATTTCGATTTGTTTTGGATTTTTCACCAAAGCGGATAAACCCTATGCCGTCGCCGCGACCTTGGTCTTGAGCCGGCTGAAAACCTTGCGCGCATTGCCTTCGAAGATTTTTTGCCGGGTGGCGGTGTCGAGCCGCGGCGCCTTGTCGATATAGCGTTTGGTGTCGTCGAAATAGTGGCCCGACCTGGGGTCGACGCCTTTCACCGCACCGACCATTTCCGACGCGAACAGGATATTGTCGGCCGGCACGACCTCGGCGAGCAGATTGATTCCGGGCTGATGATAGACGCACGTGTCGAAGAAGATGTTGTTCTTGATGATCTCATCGAGCTCGGGCCGGCCGTTATTGAGCGCGATGCCGCGGAAGCGGCCCCAGTGAAACGGCACCGCGCCGCCGCCGTGCGGGATGATCAACTTGAGCGCCGGAAAGTCCTTGAACAAGTCGGACAGGATCAGCTGCATGAACGCCATGGTATCGGCATTGAGATAATACGAGCCGGTCGTGTGCATGGCCGGATTGCAGCAGCCCGAAACGTGAATCATGGCCGGCACGTCGAGCTCGACCATTTTTTCGTAAAACGGATACCACCATTTGTCGGTCAATGGCGGCGCGTTGAAATAACCGCCGGACGGGTCGGGATTGAGATTGCAGCCGATGAATCCCATTTTCACGCAGCGCTCTAGCTCACCGATCGCATTCTTCGGCGGTACGCCTGGCGATTGCGGCAGTTGACAGACGCCGATGAAGTTCTGCGGAAACAGCGAAACCACGCGCGCGATCAGGTCGTTACAGATCTGCGACCATTCCAGGCTCACGCTCTCATCGCCAACGTGATGGCCCATGCCCGAGGCGCGCGGCGAGAAGATCGTCAGATCGGTGCCGCGCTCGCGCTGTAATTTAAGCTGATTTTGCTCGATGCTTTCGCGAATTTCGTCATCCGACATTTTCAGTGAAACGCGCGACGGCATGGCCGTCTTGCCACCCGAGGTCGCGGCCGCAGTCTGTTCCTTGCGGAAGCGATGCAGATCCTTGGGCTCGGTGGTGTAGTGGCCGTGGCAATCGATGATCATAACAGCGCGCCATACCGGAGTTGGGAAGCGACCCTGAGATGCTACGATCCAGCGCGCGATTGTCAAACCGGATGACAGAGGTCAGGGATCAGAGCATCTGATATACGACATCCGACATCTGTCATCTGACATCCGACTGCACTAGGATGCGCCCGCTCATCGAGGGAGGAACGGGATGGCTGAACTTCCGCGGCTCAACGGCGTCATTGGCGCGCTGGAAAAGGGCCGGCACGCTTTGACCACTTTCACGCCGGCCGATGTCGAGGCGGCCGTCGCGCTCGCCACCGCGAAATATGATGCCGTGGTCTACGAGATGGAACACAATGCCTACGACATCCGCGCCTTCCGCGACTGCCTGCAATACATGCTCAATCGGCGCCAGATCGCGCAAGCGGGATCGCTGGCGCCAGCCGTTGCTCCGTTTGCGCGGATTCCTCCGAACGGCGCCGAAAAAGCGCAATTTCACGCCAAGCAGGTGCTCGACCTCGGCGCCTATGGAATCATCTGGCCGCATATCAGCAATGTCGAACAGGCCTATAACGCCGTCGCCGCCTGCCGCTATCCGCGCTTGAAGAACAAGCCGCTTTACGAACCGGCCGGCATTCGCGGCGACGGCCCGACGCAAGCGGTGCGCTATTGGGGCCTCACCCAGCAGGAATATTACGAACGCGCCGACGTCTGGCCGCTCAATGCCAAAGGCGAGATTTTCGTAATTTTGATGATCGAGGACACTGAGGGCATCGCCAATCTGAAAGACATTCTCAAAAACGTGCCGGGGGTCGGCGCGATCCTGATCGGCGAGGGCGATCTCTCCCAGGAGCTCGGCTATCCGCGGCAATACGAGCACAAGGTCGTGCTCGACGCGATGGCGCAGATCGTCAATGCCTGTCGCGAGGCCAATGTCGTCGTCGGCCATCCGCACGTGGAAGCGCACAATGCCGAGCGGATCGTCAAGGAAGGTTACCGCTTCCTGATGTGTGCGCCGGTGCGAAGCTACGGCCATCTCGACAAGGCGCGTGAGCTGACGGGACGGGGCTAGGTCGTCATGGCCGCACTTGTTCCGGCCATCTCGTTTCATAAGCACTGTGCCTGACCGATCGGGATGCCCGGGACAAGCCTGGGCATGACGATTGGGCAAAAATCCCGTCATCCTGAGGTGCGAGCGAAGCGAGCCTCGAAGGATGAACGGCCGAGGTGCGGAGGCCGTCGCCCCTCGAGGCCCGCGCTCCGCGCGGTCACCTCAGGGTGACGGTGAACAGTGAGTCAGTCTGAGCAATTGAGCTCTAGCTCAGCCGAGCCGCTAAATTCTCGAAGCTCGTATCGCCGAGATACTGATCAAGCCCCCAGCGCTTGACTTGCTCAAACACCTCGTCGAACTCTGAACGCGGTATCGCCTGGTAAACGAAACGCTCGCCACGGCCGAACTTGGTGAAGTCCCAGGGATGGACGTTTTCGAATTCCGGCGGCACTGCGAGTTTCCACAGCGGCAGATATTTTGCGAGATCGGCGTCGAGCGCCGCTTCGGCGCGATCGAGCGCGCGCAGATAGCCAGTCACGACCTCGGATGGCGAGCCCTGCGGCACCCACCACAGCGTATGGAAAGTATCCTCGATGATCTTGCGCAAGCCGAACTGTTCGGCCATGGCGATTTGCGGCGGCAACAGGCTCGCAGCCTCGACCTCACCGTCGAGCAGCGCGCGCAGGCGCGCGCCGAAACCGCCGGTATTCACGGTCTTGATGTTCGCAAGCGGCAGAAATTTTTCCAGCCGATACGGCACATTAAAGTGACTGCCGGCGCGCATGCCGACCGAGATCGGAACGTCCTTGAGATCCGCCGGCGTGCGAATGCGCGAATCCGGCCTGACGAAGATCGCCCATGGCGACACGCCATAGGCATCGGCGACGAAGCGTCCCATGCCGGCGCTGGCATTGCAGATGCTGCCCCAGACGCAGGCGCCCTGGATCACTTCAGATTTGTCTTGCGTGTAAGGACGGTCCTGCGGGCGTTGCAGATAGTCGAGACCCCTCCAGCTCGATTGCGTGCCGCGGAACGTTTTCCAATCGAACTCGACATCGAGGCCCTCGGTGGCGAAGTAACCCTCCTGCATGGCGACGAAATCATTAAGACCCATGCCCTTGGGCGCGATCTTGACGCGATGCAATTGCCTCGCCATCGGCTCCTCCCGGTTGAACAGCTACGATTGTGGTTCTAGCTAAAGACTATCCTTGGCGCCCTCTCCCAGCAACGCCGCCGCAAAAGCGCTGGCGATCGCCTCCTTGCTTTTGCCCGGCCGCGCGGCGTCGCCGATCACGACGACGCGTTGCCCCGGCCGCGCCAGATGGCGGAATCGCGCTGCGCTGCCGCGGCGCGCCTTGTAGTAGAACCAGTTGCGGACTGACGGCGATGTAAATAGCCGCGCGATGCCCGGCGCGCGCGCGATGCCCGTATCAAGAAGCCAGTTGGCGAACGGCCGCAGCCCGAAGCGATATTCGGCGCCGGTGGCGATGACGACGGTATCGAATCCCGCCAGCAATGCCGACGCGGCAACCGCATTGGTCGCCAGATGAAATTGCACGCCCTTGGCGCGGCAGGCAGCGACCAGATCGGCAATGTAGCGATTGAAGCTTCGCGCCTCGGTTTCGACTTCTTGAAATAACGGCGCCTTGGCCGCGAATTTGAATGCGCCGCCCGGCTGCGCTTCCTTCTCGAACACGGTGACGTAGTTACCTTCCGCCACCAGCGACGCATAGGTCAGTCCGGCGGGGCCGGCGCCGATCACCGCGATGCGCTCGTCACGCGGGATTTGCGGCGCCGCGAACAAGGTCTCGCGGCCGGCAGCGCCGTTGACCACGCAGCCGATGCGAGCGCCGCCGCGCATCTCGTTGATGCAGGTATTGCAGGAAAGACAGCGCCGGATCGGCTCGCCGCGGCGCACCTTCTCCACCCATTGCGGCTCGGCAATGAGCGCGCGCCCGAGCGCGATGAAATCGGCTTTGCCTTGGCCGACCGCCCGCTCGGCAATGGCTGGATCGCCGAGACGGCCGACGGCGATGACCGGAACGCTGACGCGCTTTTTCACATCGGCTGCGTAATCGAGAAAAGTGGCGTCGGATAAATTCATCGGCGGCAGCACGACCTGCGCCGAGGGACGCGAGCGATAATGGCCGGCGGTCACATGCAGCGCGTCGGCGCCTGCCGCGGCGGCCCAGATCGCGATCTGGCGGCCTTCGCTAAACGGCAAGCCGCCGGGGAAGAAATCCTCGACCGACAGCCGGTACACAACCGCGATATCCGGCACCGCGCTTTTCACTGCGCGCAGTACTTCAAGACCGAAGCGCGCGCGGTTCTCCAGCGCGCCGCCATATTCGTCGTTGCGGCGGTTTTCGAACGGCGCGTGGAATTGCGAGATCAAATAGCCGTGGGCGGCATGGATCTCGACGCAGTCGAAGCCGGCCGTGCGCGCGCGTTGCGCGGCCGCGGCATGGGCCGCAATCGTTTCCTCGATCCGCGCCTTGGTCATCTCCTGCGGGACGATGGTCTCGAACGTGGTTTCGTAAACCGGGTGCGCAATGGCCGACGGCGCAATCGGCGTCTCGCCGCAGATGTCGATGCGTGTATGGCCGCCGGCATGACCGAGTTGGATCGAGGCCTTGGCGCCGCCGCGATGGATGGCATCGACCAGGCGCTTGAGACCGGGAATGAAGCGGTCGTCGTAAATTCCGATTTCGCGGCGCCGGTGGCGTCCGGCTTTTTCCGGCGACGCCATCTCGACCGTGATCAGCCCGGTGCCGCCTTGCACGCGCGCAAGGTAGTAGGCGATGCAATCCTCGGTGACGAAGCCTTCGTCATCCGCCGTGCGTGTCGTCATCGGCGGCATGACGATGCGATTTTTGATTTCGACCGGGCCTATCCGCGCCGGAGTGAGGAGAATGTTCATTTGAAGTTGGTTCTCAATGCGTGTGTCTTTTTCAAAACACTGAGACGGTACCCCCTCCCCTAAAAGGGGAGGGAAGGCGCGCGGAGCGCGCCGGGGAGGGGGCACTTTTGATTACAACAGTCGTCGCTCAGACCCCCACCCGGCGGCTAGTCGCCGCCGACCTCCCCCTTTCAGGGGGAGGAATTTACTATCGTGGTTTAGTCACAACACCGGAATCTCGCCGCCGTCGAGATCGATGGTGGCGCCGTGCAGCCAGCTGGCGCGGTTGGAGACGGCGAACACGACGAGGCTGCCGACGTCTTCGACCGTGCCGACTCGAATGGGATTGTTGAATTCGCGCAACAGCTGTTCGCGGATTTCTTGCTCCGGCGCCCCGGTGCGTTCGGTCTCGGCTTTGATCCGCCGCCGCGTCCGGTCGGTCTCGACGATGCTCGGATGGATGCAGTTGACGCGCACGCCGTCGGTCTTGCCGCGATCGGCCAGGCATTTGGTAAAAGCGGCAACCGCGGCATTGACCGAGCCGCCGATGGTGAATTCGGCGGTCGGCTTGCGCCCACCGGTGCCGCCGATCGAGATGAGCGCACCGCGCCGCTCGGCCAATAGCGGCCAGGCGGCGCGCGCGAGCCGCACATGGGCGAAGAATTTCAGCGCGTAGCCATCCTCCCAGTCCGCGTCCGTTAGGGTCAGAAAATCGCCGCGCTTGGTGGCGCCGGCATTGTTGACCAGAATGTCGAGCATGCCGAATTCACGTCTGACCTGCTCGATCAGTTTCGCCGGTGCGTCCTTCTCGCGCAAATCGATCACCGCGATCCCGGCGCGGCAGCCGCATTTGCCGATCGCGGCGGCGGTGTCGTCAAGCGCGGCGCGGTCGCGCCCGACGAGCATCACATCGCAGCCTTCGGCGGCCAGCGCCAGCGCGATGCCGCGTCCGATGCCGCGGCTCGATCCGGTCACCAGCGCGGTTTTGCCCTTTAGTCCCAGCTCCATAACGCATCACCTCTTTCACTCAATCTTCAATCCGAGCTTTTGCGCCAACGCCGCCCACTTGCCCTCTTCGCGCGCAATATTGGCGGCATATTCCTCCGGCGTGCTCGGCGTCGGATCGGCGCCATCGTCGATCAATCGTTTTTTCATCTCATCGGACGAGAGAATTGCGCGCAGCTCATTGTTGAGCCGCTCGACGATCGGGCGCGGCGTGCCGGCCGGCGCAGCGAGGCCGTAATACTGTACCACCTCAAAGTCCGGCAGGCCTGATTCCGCGGCGGTCGGCACCTCAGGTACGGCGGCCGAACGTTTGCTCGCGGTCACCGCAAGGCCACGCAACTGGCCGGCGGCGATGTTGCTGATCGAAGCCGGAATGGTGTTGAACCCGAGCGGCACGTGATTGCCGAGGAGATCGGTCGTGAGCGGCCCGGTGCCTTTATAGGTCACGACGGTGATTTCGGTGCCGGCCAGCAAATTGAACAGTAGCGCCGCGAAATAATTGAGGGTCGGCGCCGGGGGCGTACCGGCGGAGAGCTTGCCGGGCTCCTTCTTCGCCAGCGCGATCACCTCGGCGAGCGATTTCGCCGGCAGCGATGGATGCGCATCGACGATGATCGGGGTCGAGGCGACCAGTCCGATCGGCGCAAAATCCTTGTTCACGTCATAGCCGGTATTGCTGCCGAGACTGATGCCGGTGAGCAGCATGACAATGGTATAGCCGTCCGGCGCCGCGCGCGCCGCATCCCGCGTGCCGATCATGCCGCCGGCGCCGCCGCGATTCTCGATCACCACTTGCTGGCCGAGCGCAATCGAGAGCTTCGCCCCGATCAAACGCCCCATCACGTCGACGCCGCCGCCGGCCGGATAGGGCACGATCATGGTGATCGGCCTCGACGGATAATCCTGCGCGGCGGCGGCAAATACTTGTGCGCAACACAAGGCCAGAACGGCCGCGCCTGCCGTTCGTGCCGCGCCGATGATCCCGGTCATGTGATGTCCTCCCCGCGGGCACTATAGCTCCGGCCTCCCGGCATGGGCTACATTGCTGCCGCAAAACAGGAAAGCTCTTCATGCGCTTTGGTTTGTTCGGCAGCGCCACCGCGCGCCACGGCGGGCCTGACGTGGATTCCGGCCAAGGCTATCGGCAATTCGTCGAATACAATGTCGAGGCCGAGGCGCTGGGCTATCATTCGACCTTTCTGGTCGAACATCATTTCACCGGCTTCGGCCAGGTCTCCGCCAGCCTGGCGCTCTTGACCTGGGTCGCGGCAAAGACTCGAACGCTGCGGCTTGGCACGGCGGTGCTGGTGCTGCCATGGCACAATCCGGTGCTGCTCGCCGAGCAAGCCGCCACCATCGATCTATTGTCCGGCGGGCGGCTCGATTTTGGCGTCGGCAAAGGCTATCGGCACGGCGAATTCGCCGGCTTCTGCATTGCGATGGAAGAAGCCGATGCGCGGTTCAATGAATCGCTCGATGTCATCCTGAAATCCTGGACTTCCAAGCAGCGCTTTTCGCATTCCGGAAAATACTGGCGCTTCGACGACATCATCGTCGAGCCACCGACCGCGCAAAAGCCGCATCCGCCGATGTGGATGGCGGCGGGCAATCCGGATTCGATCCGCCAGGTCGCCGAGCGCGGTTTTAATCTGCTGCTCGATCAGTTTGCTTCGTTCGAAGCCGTGGCCGAGCGCATCGCCACGTTCAAAACGGCGGTCGAAGCGCGCGGCCGCGCCTTCAATCCGATGGATGTCGGAGTGGCGCGCGCCTTTTACGTCGCCAAGGATCAGGCCGATAAGGAGGCCGCGCTGGAGCGCCGGCTCGAAGCGCAGCGCCGCCTCGCCGCCGCCTCGCACGCGCCGGACGGGACCAAGAGCAAGGCCAGCATCATGGCGTTCTCCGACACGCGCGAGGCGAGCGAGGAGAGCGCGCTCTACGGCACGCCTGACGAAATTGCGCGAAAACTGGAAAATCTGCAGGCGCTCGGCGTCGGCTATGTGCTGCTTAACGGTGGCGGCCCGGCCCAGGACAGCTTGCGCCGTTTTGCTCGCGAAGTGATGCCGGCTTTTGGCGAAGAGCGGCGCGCGCGCGTGGTGGGGTGAGGGCTTTCCCAAATATCGTCGTCCTGAGGTGCTCGACGCGAACCGTCGAGCCTCGAAGGACGGCCGTCAATGCGGGCGCGAGTCCTCCTTCGAGGGCCGCTTGCGCGGCCACCTCAGGATGACGCACAAGTAGAATCCAATGATCAACAAGATCCTGCAAACCATGGCCGAAGCCATGGCGGGCATCCGCGATGGCGCGGTCGTGTTGCTCGGCGGCTTCGGCAGCATCGGTCAGCCCAACGCGCTGATCGATGGGCTGATCGAGCATGGCGCGAAAGATCTGACCATCGTGTCCAACAATGCGGGCGTCGGGCGCATCGGTCTGGCGCGGCTTCTCGAGCTCGGGCGCGTGCGCAAGATCATTTGTTCGTATCCGCGCACCGTCGATCCGGTGGTTTTCGAGGAGCTTTATCGCGCCGGCAAAATCGAACTGGAAATCGTGCCGCAGGGTACGCTGGCAGAGCGGCTGCGTGCGGCCGGTGCCGGCATTCCCGCTTTCTTCACTGCCACCGCCGTCGGCACCAAGCTCGCCGCCGGCAAGGAGCAGCGCGAAATTGCCGGACGTCAATATCTGCTTGAAGAGGCGCTCGCGGGGGATGTCGCGCTGATCGAGGCGTGGGAGGCGGACCGCTGGGGTAACCTGACCTACCGCTCTTCGGCGCGCAATTTCAATCCGGTCATGGCGATGGCGGCGACGTTGACGATCGCGCAAGCGCAGCACATTGTGGATCTCGGCGCGTTGGATCCGGAAAAGATCGCGACCCCCGGCATCTACGTCAACCGCGTACTGCACGTGCCCTATGGCGAACCGACTGTGACTTGATGAGGCGGCAGTGAACGAAACCGCGGCCGATGTCGTTGCGAAATGCAGACCGATGACGCGCACCGAAATGGCGGCGCGGCTCGCGCGCGACATTCCGGAGGGCTGGTACGTCAATCTCGGGATCGGCGCGCCAACGCAAGTGGCGGATCACGTGCCGGCCGACCGCGAAGTCATTTTCCATTCCGAGAACGGCATCCTCGCGATGGGCCCGGCGCCGGCGCCCGAAGAAATCAACCGCTGGCTCATCAATGCCGGCAAGCAATATGTCACGCTGCGAAAGGGCGGCGCCTATATGCATCATGCCGACAGCTTTGCGCTCATCCGCGGCGGGCATCTCGACCTGTGTGTGCTCGGCGCTTTTCAGGTCGCCGAGAACGGCGATATCGCAAATTGGTCGATCTCCGACAACGACAGCGCGCCCGCCGTCGGCGGCGCCATGGATCTCGCCGTCGGTGCGCGGCAGGTGTGGGTGCTGATGGAGCACCAGACCAAATCCGGCGAAAGCCGGCTCACTCGCCGCTGCACTTATCCGCTCACTGCGCTCGGGGTGGTCACGCGCGTCTATACCAATCTCGCCGTCCTCGACGTCACCCCCGAGGGCTTTGCCATGCGCGACATGGTCGAGGGGTTGACGCTTGCTGCGCTCCAAAAAGTGACGGACGCGCCGCTGCACCAGCGCTAAGAGTCCGCCAAGCCTGCGGTCTTGATCCTCGCTCGCTTGACTTGAATTTTTCTCAACTTAAAGCAACGGAACTCTTTGCGAGGTGGAGGCATGTTTCCTTGCGGCGACGGCCGGCCTCTGCAGCGGCCGTGAACGTGGTGGCGTGCCAATCGGGAGGGCACGCATATGGCAATCGGAGCCGTCGGCAACCGAAGCAATGAGGCTGGGCACGCCAAACACGATGCGGCGCTTGTCGCGCTTGCCGACGACGAGAGCGCGCGACGTTTCCACGAAGGCGCCTTGCCGCATCTCAATGACGTCTACACGCTGGCGCGCTACCTCATGCGCAACCTGGACGATGCCGAGGATGCGGTTCAGGAGTGTTACCTCCGCGGCTTGCGGTATTTCGATAGCTATCGCGGCCCCGCCATGAAACCGTGGTTGCTCGCAATCCTGAGAAATATCTGCATGTCCGAGTTCGCGCGGCGCGGCAAACAGGAGCCGCTGAACGAATATTCCGACGACGAATCGGTGGACGAGCAGATGGCGATCTGGCAGGAGCCGCAAGCCTCCCCGGAAAGCGCGCTTGTTCGACAGCATGATAGTACGACGATGCGTCGGCTTGTTGACGCGCTGCCATCGCCGTTCCGCGAGGTCATCGTTTTGCGAGAGATGAACGAACTTTCGTATAAGCAAATCGCCGCCGTCGCGAGCGTGCCGGTGGGAACGGTCATGTCGCGCCTGGCGCGCGCCCGCGCGATGCTGCGGTCGGCATGGGACGCGGCCGAAGCACCCGCTGCCGGGCATTTGCAATAAATGGTCTCAACCGCGGTTATCCTTGGCTACCCTTGGGCTGTCGCTGTTGACGGAGCGCGCCCGAGCATTGAAATGTAGGCCTTGGTTCCGTTGAGATCGGCTGAACAGCGCATACCGGCGAACTCAGCTGCCAACGGGACTCCCAAATATCGATGTGCGCGCCACCGAAGCCGAGGGAGCACACTTATGAAAATCGCAGTCATCGGCGCGGGCTCGGTCGGCGGCACGCTCGGGCGGCGCTGGGCCGAGCTCGGGCACACCGTTTGTTTCGGCATCCGCAATGTCGAGGATGCCGATGCCAAGGCGCTGGTCGGCAAAATCAAAGGCGAGGCGCGCTTAGCCAGCGTCGGCGATGCCGCCAAGGATGCCGAAGTCGTGGTGCTGGCGACGCCATACGCGGCCAACCCCGCAGCGATTGCGGCCGCCGGCGATCTTTCCGGCAAGATTCTCATCGATGTCACCAATCCGATCGGACCGAATTTTTCCCTCGCCGTCGGCTTCAACAGTTCGGGCGGCGAGGAGGTTGCGAAGCTTGCGCCGCGCGCGAAGGTCTACAAGGCGATGAACCAAGTCGGATTCGAAGTCATGGCCAATCCGGCATTTGCTGCCGGCAAGCCGGTGATGTTCGTCGCCGGCGACGATGCGGACTGCAAAAAAGTAGTGCTCGACCTCGTCGCGTCGCTGGGCTTCGAGGCTATCGACGCGGGCGAACTTAAGCTCGCGCGCTTATTGGAGCCCTATGCGATGCTCAGGATTCATTTGATGGCGCGCCGCAACCAGGGCCGCAATTTCGCATTCAGCGTGCTGCGGCGCTGAATTTTTTGGCCACACATACGCATCCAACGCACTGCCCGCCAATCGATCATGGCAAGTCACGGCTGGTTCATGCAGTGAGCGCAAGTTTTCCATCACATGGAGAATTCCATGATTCTGAAAGACCCCAACGTCGTCAATCCGAAAAAAACAAAGCGCGTCGCTATCGTTCTTTCCAATCCGGCGGTGTTGACCACGACCGGAATAGCCGTTTGGACGGTCAGTCGGGTTCGTTCCCCAGGGGTATAATTGAGCTAAGCTCAAGGTCAGACAGCCTGGAGGAAGCCCGCCCGTGGAACACATCCGCGTCTCAACCTTCGCCGGTCCGGGCGCCAGGCCGGTGATCCACAGCGTTCCCTGGCCCAAAATTCCAAAAAAGGCGGCGCTGATCCAGATCGGCGCCTGCGGCGTCTGCGGCACCGACCTCCACATCCTTAAGGGTCACTGGCCAAAGCAATTGCCCTGGCCGTTCACGCTGGGCCACGAACTCGGCGGCGTCATCGTCGAAGCCGGCAGCGAGTTTACAGAAGACTTCATGAGCAAGCCGTTGCGGGTCGGATCGCGAGTCATGATCCCGCCGCTGATGCCATGCGGCCGCTGCTATTACTGCATCCATTATCCGGAGAGCGCGAACAAATGCCTCACCCCGGTCTATTACGGCCGCTATCTCGGCTTCGATAAGCCGCCGCATCTGTGGGGCGGCTTCGCCGAATATGTCTATGTCGATCTCGAGGCGTTGCCCGGCACCAAGATCTACAAGCTCCCCGATGATATGCCGCTCCGGCTCGGTGCGCTTGCCGAGCCACTCACGTCATGCATCCGCGCCTTTAATCGCGCGGTGCGCGTCGGCGGGTTCAAATGGGGCGATACCGTGGTCATCCAGGGTTCCGGTCCGATCGGGATTCTCGCGGTCGCCGCCGCGCAGGAAATGGGCGCCGGGCGCGTGATTTGCGTCGGCGCTCCGGAGAAGCCGCGGCTTGAACTCGCGCGCAAGTTCGGCGCCGAAGCGACGGTCGACATCGAACGCTACCAAAGCGCCGACGCGCGCATCGCGCGCCTACGCGAAATTGTCGGCGGGTTCGGCGCCGACCTGGTGATGGACTGCTCCGGCCATCCCAGCGCCGGACCGGAGGGAATCGAGTTTCTTCGTGACGGCGGCACCTATGTTGAAATGGGCCAGTTTACCGATGCCGGTGCGATCACCACGTCCTGGCACCGCATTTGCGCCAAGGACATCAACGTGCTCGGCTCATGGGGGTTCACCGGCAACGATCTGCCGCTTGGGGTCGACATGCTCTATCGCACCAAAGCCAAATATCCTTGGTTCGATATGCAGACGCTGTATCCTTTCTCGGAAGACGGGATCGCGCGCGCGGTCGCCGATGCCATTGCGATGAAAACCGTGAAATCGACCATCGTGCCGTGGCCTGAACTCATTGGTCCGAACCAATTGGCCTGAACCAATTGGCCTGAACTCATTGGCCCGACCGGTCCAATGACAGGCCGCAATAACGTTCTGCGAGACGTTTGAATGTCATGTTGCGCGCACTGAAAACCGTAACCTTTCTCTACGTGCCGCAGGAGGATCGTATCGCCGGCGCGATCAATGCGGGACATCCGGACGCGTGGTCGTGTTGGCTGACGCGGCGGCTCGCTTTGGCGGTGCTCGAGCGGGCGACGGGCTACATCGCCAACACTTCGAATCTGGCGCAACGCGCGCCGGCGGAGCTACGCGGCGAGGCAATCGCATTCGAGCGCGAGGCCGCCATCGCCAAGACCGCGCCGGCGATGTCGCAGACGCCGCCCGAGATTCTCAAATCAAGCACAGCCGCCGCCGAGCTTGCCGACCGGCTGACGATTTCGCGTGAGCAGGATGCGTTCCGCCTCGAGCTGCGCGGCCAGAGCGGAAACGGCGCCGCCGGTGTGGTCAAGCGCGAGGAACTGCAGCGCATCCTGCAGATGCTGCACACTGTCGTCGCGCAAGCCGGCTGGCTTGCCGCGCCCGGCGCCGTCCAGCCTGCCGCCGCAGCCGTGCCAAGCGATCCGAGGCCGGCGCGACATTAGACATGAACCCGAAGAAGCCTGCCCGACGCGATCTGATGGAGTGGATGCCGGTTTCGGAATAGCTGATTGTGCAGCCCTTCACGTTCCGCCAAAATGATAATTGGAAACCGCAAATATAGGGGAGAAGCGCCTTGGCACAGCAGACACATAAATTCGGTTGGGATCATGTTCATCTGCGCACCACCGATCCCGAAGCGATGGCGCAATGGTTCGAATCGATGCTCGGCGCGGAGGTCATTCGGACGATGCAGCAGGGCAAACCGCGCATCGATCTCAAGCTTGGCGGCGCCAATATCTTTATCGCTCCAGTGGCGCCCAGCGACGGCGTGAACGCGGCGCCACGCACCCCGTATCGCGGCCTTGATCATTTCGGCCTTACAGTGAGCGGCATTGATGCGGTCGCCGCCGATTTGAAAAAGAAGGGCGTCGAATTCACGCGCGAGCCGACCACTGTCCGTCCGGGCGTGCGCATCTGTTTCCTGCGCGGCCCGGAGGGCGTTTCGATCGAACTTCTGGATCGTGATCCGAAGTACTGAGCGCTAAAACGCGATCGTTTATTGTCGAGTCGTCATTGCGAGGAGCGGCAGATCGTCCGGGCGCCTCGACGCAATAAAATTCGCCCGTCGGGATGCTCCTTCTGCGCCGCGTGAAAGATCGCTCGGGCGAGCTGCGCATTGAGCGCGCGCGCGAGCACACGTTCGAGCACGCCTCCGGCGCCGTTCCATAGTTCGATGCAGTAAGGAGGCTTCTCGGCTTCGCTGGCGACGAGGCCCAACCGCCCGGCCTTGGCTATGCGCTGGTTCATCGCGGGTCTCTGCGCCGCTCGCGGATATCAATGTCAGTGCTTGGGGCCGCTCCAGCGCGCGACGACACTGTTCTTATGACGCAATGTGATGTGACGATCCGGATACTCACGCGTCGCCGCATAATACGCCGCATAACCGATGCTGGCATTGGCGGTTACCGCAACAATTTGCTCAACCGAGGCGCCGGTCTCGTTCCAAATTTCGACTTTGTAAGGCAAATCTTCCCGATCCGCAGGAGCTGGCCGAGGCGGAACGCTACGCGGGATGCCATCTTCGCGGTCGCCTGGCGGCTGCAGGCGCAGAGGCCCGCCGCCAAGGGCTGTGCCAAGGGGTGTGACCGGGAGACTTCTACTGGCGTATGCTCGCATCGCTCATCACAGGCAGGATCGCAAAGTACGGGAACCGTTAACCGCCGGAAATGTTGGCTGAAAGATGTAGGGCGCGGCCGGTTCACAATAGCAATCAAGGCCCCTACGATAAAGCAGCCCCACGGCGTGTTGTGAACAAAATGGAACTCAAATTTTCCGGTTCCATGCAAGACCTGCCTGACGGCGCCCGGCTCGAGCTTCTGGTCGATGCGGTCACCGACTGCGCGATCTATCTGTTGGATCGCGACGGCATGATCCGCACGTGGAATGCCGGCGCCGAGCGGATCAAGGGCTACCGGGCCTCGGAGGTGGTCGGCCGGCATTTCTCGCTGTTCTTTACCCCCGAAGACAGCGCGGCCGATGTGCCCGGCCAGATCCTGGTCCACGCCGGACGCGACGGACGAGCCGAGCAGGAGGGTTGGCGTGTCCGCAAGGACGGCGGCCGGTTCTGGGCCTCGTCCGTGGTCCAGCCGGTGCGCGATGCCCGCGGCCGCGTCATCGGCTTCGCCAAGATCACCCGCGATATGACCGAGCGGCGCGAAGCGCAACAGGCGCTGTACGATAGCGAGCGCAGGTTCCGCCTACTGGTCCAGGCGGTGAAGGATTGCGCTATCTACATGCTCGATCAGAGCGGCGTCATTGTAAACTGGAACTCCGGCGCGGAACGGCTGAAGGGTTATTCGGCGGAGGAAATTGTCGGACAGCATTTTTCAAAATTCTACACGCGGGAAGATCGCATGGCCGGCCTGCCGGCGCGCGTCCTCGACGCCGCGGCCCGCGACGGCCATTATGAGGCGGAAGGCTGGCGCGTGCGCAAGGACGGCGGTCGGTTCTGGGCGGCGGTAGAGGTCAATGCGATCCGCGACGAGAACAATGGACTGATCGGCTTTGCGAAAATCACCCGCGACATCACCGAGCGCCAAGTAGCGCAGCAGACGCTGCGCGAAACGGCGCGCGAGTTCCGTACTTTGATCGGGGGCGTCACCGATTACGCCCTTTTCATGCTCGATCCCAACGGTCTCGTGGTCAACTGGAATGCCGGCGCCGAACGGATCAAAGGCTATTCCGCCGACGAGATTATCGGGCAGCACTTTTCGCGCTTCTACACCGACCGCGATCGCGCCGCGGGATTGCCGGCGCGCGCGCTGCAAATCGCTGCGCAAGAAGGCCGGCACGAAACGGAGGGCTGGCGCGTGCGCAAGGACGGCAGCCTGTTTTGGGCCAATGCCGTCATCGATCGCATCACCGACGAAAACGGCACGATGATCGGCTTTGCCAAGATCACGCGCGACGTCACCGAACGGCGCAACGCGCAATTGGCGCTGCAAGAGGCGCAGGCGCAGCGCGCCCAGGCGCAGAAAATGGAAGCGCTGGGGCAATTGACCGGCGGCGTCGCGCACGATTTCAACAATCTATTGATGATCGTCGGCGGCCACTTGCAGTCGCTCAAGAAGCTCGTTGCCGATGACGAAAAGGGCCGCCGCGCCGCCGAGGCGATCGAGCTCGCGACCAAGCGCGGCGCGACTCTGACGCGCCAGCTCCTGACGTTTTCGCGGCGCCAGACCTTCCGTCCGACGTTGACCAATTTGAACGAACGTATCGAGGCCTTTCGCAACATGGTCGCGACCTCGCTCGACGCCTCGACGCGGCTCGTGGCCAACGTTTCCACCGAAACCTGGCCGGTGCGGATCGACGCCAGCGAATTCGAGCTGGCGCTCGTCAATCTGGCGCTGAATGCGCGTGATGCGATGCCGGAACAGGGCGGCGTCATCACCATTTCCGCCGAGAACGTGGAATTGACGCCGCAACAAACGTCGGCGCGCTTGCAAGGCGACTTCGTCGCTTTGAGCGTCTCCGATAACGGCACCGGCATCGCTCCGGACATTCTTCCCTTGGTCTTCGATCCGTTCTTCACCACCAAAGGTCCGAGCCGAGGCAACGGCTTGGGTTTGTCGCAGGTCTACGGTTTCGCGCATCAGTCCGGCGGCACCGTCACGATCACCAGCGAACTTGGCCGCGGAACCTGCGTGACGCTGTATTTACCGCGCGGCATGGCGGCGTCGAAGCCGGCGAACGAACGGAATGCAGCGCTTGAAATGCCTGAAGGCGGCACCGCGCTCCTCGTCGAAGACAATCCGGAGGTTGCCAAAGTCACCGAACAGATGATCGAACAGCTCGGCTATCGCGTGCGGCGGGCGGGCGGCGCCAAGGAGGCGCTGGAGCTTGCCGAGGGCACGACGTTCGATCTCGTCATCAGCGATATCGTGATGGCCGGCCCGATGGACGGTGTCGGTCTCGCGCACACTCTCCGCCAGCGTCAGCCTGACTTGCCCGTTGTGCTGGTCACCGGGTTTAGTAGCGGCGTGGCCGAGACGGAGCTCGAATTCCCGGTCCTGCGCAAGCCCTTTGAGGCGTCCGATCTAGGCCGCGTGATAGCGAAAGCGGTCGCGGCAGCGCAAGCCGCCAATGCCAATAATGTCATTCGCTTGCGCGACCGGCGAAGCGGAGCCGAACGGCAGCGCTCCTCCGAGACGCCCTCCCGCGATCAGCCGGATGATGGAGGAGGCGACATCCCGGCCTAAAGCGCCCCCACCAATCGGTTCGTCACAGCCGCACGCCGCGCAGAAATTCGAGCAGGCGCGGATTTGTCGCCGCTTCGGTCTGCGCCTCGACGGCGGCGTCCCAATAGTTGGATTGCGGCAGGCACTCTTCCAGATAGCGCGCCGCCGAGGTGGCATGCGCGGCGTCGTGGCCCGGCACGATAAAAGCTGGAATAGCAACGCGCATCAGCTGTTCGGGCGCAGCGCCGGGCGCGGTGTCGCGGTCGAACAAGGCGTCGCGCATGCTGGCGCAGGTCGCAATATATCGTTGCCGATCCTGTCGTGCATAGGCAGCGGCAAAATCGGCGTCGCGCTTGACCACCGCGGCCCATGGGCCGCCGCGCGGATCGGCGCCGAACGGCTTACCCTCCGCGCGAACGAGCGCGACCACGTGGTCGAGCCCGTTCTCGCGCACGAAGGCGATATGGTCGGCAAAACGCTGATGGCTCGAGATGCGGTATTTGGCGCCACCGACCGGCCAATACAGCACCAGACTCGCCACCATGTCCGGATGGGCTACCGCAAAAGCGGTGACCGGCGGGCAGCCCATGCAGCCGCCGATGAGGTGTGCGCGCGCAATCGCCAAGCGCTCCAACAGCCCTTTGCCTTGCGCCACGTAATGCGCCCAGCTGATCGGCTCGACGCGGCCGCCGGATTGGCCGCATTCGCGGCGGTCAAAAAGGATGCAAGTGAAATGCGCGGGCAGATGGTCGAGCAGTTTGATCTTCTGATAGACGCCGAGCGTCGACCACGCTTCGACCACCGCATTGAAGCCGCCGGGCGCATACATCAGCAGCGGCGGCCCGGAGCCGACGATTTCGTACCGTGTCGCGATGCCATCGATGACTACTGTCGGCATGGCGCTGGCGGCCACCCGGCCTTCACCTCGATTTCCGCACGCGACGGCGCCGCGGATAGCCGGTGCTCTCGTACAGGCGCCGGATGTCGTCGCTGTCAAAGCGCTCGTCTCCGACCTGCATCCACGGACCCAGCGTCTGAATGGCGGGTAATTCTTCCACCGCAAAACGAATGGCCTCGGCCGCGGTGGCGAAGCGGCGATAGCTGAGCGGCTGACGCGCCCCGCGCTTGCGCTTAGGCATGAACAGTTCGGCCGATGCGGCGTAATCGAATGTCATGATTATGAGCCTTCGATCAGAGTTGCGGCGCTATCCGACGCGATCAAGCTGGCTTTCTTTGGCCACCCGCTCATGCGGCTCAGCGGCACTTTTAATCCTGTATTGGAAGTCGTCGCCCTCGGGCGGCAAAAGCTGCGTGATCTGATAGACGCCGCTGGCGCTGGCGCCGAACGGCCCCGATGTATAATTGACCGATTGGCCGATCTTGAACTTGTGGCTGGTCACGGCTTTCTCCGTCGTCGTGATTGATCGGATCCGCCGACCTGCGATAGCCCTAAACTGGAGCCCCAGACTGGGCGTCCGTCCTGACCACAGATTAGATGAGAAATGGGATAACGTCGCGTATTATTTCCCCGCGAACTCCCAAAGCGCATTGGCTTGCCGTGCAGTTGCAGGCGATCATTCGAAGGTCTCGGACAACGACGCCTCTGCTAACAGTCTGCTACTGCCCGTTTTGTGCCGGCACGACGAATGCTTTTTATGGTCAGTGGCGGACGACCCGATTTTTCCGCAATTTCCCGATCTTGCTCGATGATGAAGCCGCGCGCGGGTTCGTCTTTTTCCAAGCCAGCAAGCAATCCGGCCGGCACGCGCCGATTGGAGCGCTGTGAACCATCCTCATAGATCACGTCGAAAAACACGAACTCGTTCTTGGGATTGGTGCCCGGCTTCTTCGGCATGTCGTTGTCCTTTACGAAAAAGAAACGCCAGCGCTTCCGCGCTGGCGTCGTGTTCTGAACGAACGTTAGACCGCTCGAAGGTTTTCGGCAGCGGACTTGCCGCTGCGCCGATCGGCCTGCACGTCAAACGAAAGCTTCTGGCCCTCGTTAAGGCTATGCATGCCGGCGCGCTCGACTGCCGAAATGTGAACGAACACGTCCGGGCCGCCGTCGTCCTGAACGATGAAGCCATAGCCCTTTTGGGCATTGAAGAATTTAACGGTACCTGTGGCCATCAATGGGCTCCTTATAAAAACGCGCATTGGCGTCGTTGCCCCACACAAACCATTTCGCATGGGTCACATATCCGGATTTTGCGTGTTCTTGGCGAGGGCCGTTGAGGCCGAGACTACAAGGTCAGGCGCAATCGCGAATGCCGGCTATATAGCGATGCCGCGCGGCTATTGCAACGACGGCTCGACACCTGCTGCGCTTTGCCACTCAATCCAGATGTGATCAGGCGGGGCTCGGTTGTGAATTCAGAATGGTCTGTACAGCGCAGGTCGGTTAAGCTTAAGCGCGTGATTGCGGGTAATGTCAGCGCAAGCCCTCGGCCTGCCGGCAGGTGCGCCACGGCAAACCGATCGAGGCGCGTAAGCTGATTGAAATTGGGAGCGCAACATGCAGTTGCGCCACTGCCATAATTTTCATGACTTCCGTGAATTGGCCAGGCGACGACTGCCAGGTCCAATCTTTGATTACATCGACGGTGGGGCCGACGAGGAAGCAACGCTTCGCCAGAATACCGCAAGCTTCGAACGTTGCGACCTGGTGCCGAACGTTCTGCGCGGAGTAGGAAATCTCGATATCTCGGTCAGTGTAATGGGCCAGAAGCTGGCCATGCCGGTCTATTGCTCGCCGACCGCGCTGCAGCGTCTGTTTCACCATCAGGGCGAGCGGGTGGTCGCAGCGGCGGCGGCAAAATTCGGAACGATGTTCGGCGTATCTTCGCTCGGCACGGTCAGTCTGGAGGAATTACGCAAGACGCACGACACGCCACAGGTCTATCAGTTCTATTTCCATAAAGATCGGGCGCTCAATCGCGCCATGACGCAGCGCGCCAAGGAGGCCGGCGTCAACGTCATGATGCTGACAGTCGACAGCATCACCGGCGGAAATCGTGAGCGCGACCTGCGCACCGGATTTTCCATTCCCTTCAGGCTCACTTTGGGCGGAATGCTTCAATTCGCGATCAAGCCGATGTGGGCGATCAACTATCTTGTCCACGAAAGATTCAGCCTGCCGCAACTGGATGAATACGTCGACATGAGCGGCGGCGCCATGTCGATCGGGCGTTACTTTACCGAAATGCTGGATCCTTCCATGACTTGGAACGATGTGGCTGAAATGGTCCGAGTTTGGAACGGCCAATTCTGCCTGAAGGGGATCATGTCGGTCGCCGATGCGAAGCGTGCGGTCGATATTGGCTGCACCGGCATCATCTTGTCCAATCATGGCGGACGCCAGCTCGACGGCTCGCGCGCGGCTTTCGATCAGCTCGCTGAAATAGTCGACGCCGTCGGTGACCGAATAGATGTGATGATGGACGGCGGGGTTCAGCGCGGCAGCCACGTTCTCAAGGCGCTTTCGCTGGGCGCCAAAGCCGTGGGTGTTGGCCGCTTCTATCTGTTCCCGCTGGCGGCGGCCGGTCAGGCTGGCGTCGAGCGCGCCTTGAGCCTTATGCGGGCCGAGATTGAGCGGGATATGAAATTGATGGGATGCGCGTCGATCAGCCAGTTGTCGCGCGCCAATCTGCGGTTTCGGTAGTTGAAGGCGCGTTGAGCCGCGCGGACTTTGTCTCTGATCGCGATTGGACGACGCACGGCCGGCCGCGGCTAAGGCGAAATGATTTTAAGTTGA
>DASSXN010000190.1:0-25121 GCA_035703785.1 Xanthobacteraceae bacterium | reverse complement strand
CGAGTGATGGTCCGTCGTCCATTTACCGGCGTCATCGAATAGCAGTGTTCGAGTTTAATTTGGTCTGGCCTCATTTGCTGCACTCTGGCGCTACTTTTGGGAAGAGGGTCACCAATCTTCCTCAGCTTCCCGCTTCACTGCCGGCGCCTTGGGGTTTTTAACCTTCACCCAATGCGGCGATCGACCGGAGTGATATAGCGAGCCAAGCTGCTTTGATACGATGCCCTCACAGCCGAGCTTGCAGGCGTGCTTAAAGATGATGTCGCCGTCGCCCTCGTAATGCTCATTGAGCACAATGCCAAGCTGAGGCCTGCGCAACAGCTTGGCCAGTTTCCGCTTGCGGTACTCAATCGACGAGCGGCGTAGGTCGTCACCGTCGAGCTCGATCAGGTCGAAAGCGCACAGCACGGCCTTGTCGCCGTGACGCGCCCGCCGGATGAGTTCGAACACGGCGAGGCCGTCGCCATTGGTGACAATAGCTTCACCGTCGATAAGAAACGAGCGGCTCGGCAACGCCGACACTGCCGCCACAGCGAGCGGGAAGCGGAGGGTGAAGTCATTGCCGTGACGGGTGATGAGCCGGACACCCGCACTATCGCGCCGAGCCATTATGCGGAAGCCGTCGTGCTTGATCTCGTGCAGCCACCCCCGCCCGGATGGCGGGCGCTCGGCGGGAGAAGGCAGGCACGGTTCAATTAGTCCCAGCCCGGGGCGGGTACGCTCACGCAACATGCGCGTTAGTAGGAATAAACCGCGGGAGAGTCGAGTCTTGGATCGCTTGAAGCAGCACGGCGATCTGTGGTGGCTGTCGGAGGACTTGCCGCCGCCCAGAAAAGGACACTCAACGCAGTAAGATCGCTCATGCGAACGCCCCATGTGAACGGGCTGCTGATCGCTGCGATTTTGGTTATTTCGACGGCGCCGCTCTATGCGCAACGTCAGCAGCAGAATGTTGCCAAGTTAAAAGCGGACGCACGAAATCTCGTCGGCATCATTGGTAGCGACAAGACTAAGACCCAGACCTATTGCCAAATCCACGATCTGAGTGAGCAACTCATCCAGGCTGTTCAGGAGAAAGACAGAAAGAAGGCCAACGTACTGGCCGAAAAGATCGCTGAATTGTATAAAAAAATGGGTCCCGAATTTGCCGCTCTGATTGATATCGAAAAACATGTCGACCTAAATTCGCGGGACGGCCAGGAAATCGCGTCAATAGTCGCGAGCCTCGGCGAATCCTGTCCGCATTAATCCGACTCTCGCGAACGAGCATCGCCGACGAAATGCGCGAGGAGCATCGGCGGCGAGTGCTGGGTGAATGACCGACAAATCATCTCCATAAGCCGGATCTGATGACGTTCTCGCTCATTTCGCGTTTCCGAATAGTTTTTGTTGGTGATCAATTCCGTCATCGCTTGGTGCAATTGGTTGTGCGGCTCCGTTTAGGCGCTCGCGCCATTCCAGCAGTTGCGACATGTGATTTTCTCGCGGACTGTTGCAAGCTTCCCATGTGCTTCCCGCAGGCAATCTCTGGGAAGCAGTGAATAGCTAATGCTTTGTAGTAGCTACTGATTATAGCACAACGGCGCCCCAGGTGTGCTGTAAGTTAAACAGTGTTAAATCGGTAAGGAGTTCGACGGCGCTATCGTTAAGGGATTGTATATTCGAAAGCAGCCGGCAACCGCCGCGATTGAAGCGGGCAACGGGCGCGCTTTCCCACCCGCTATATGGCGTTCCCTGGCGACAGGCCTACATGCACGAGCATGAGCAGCGTTCCCAAACCAGAACTCGCTCCGGAGGCAGAGATCGTCGAAGAAGACGAAGAGCAGTCGCTGCCGCAGCCCGAAGAGGAAGTGGCCAAGCTTCGCTTTGACGAGGATGAAGGTTCGCTCGCGGCAGGCCGCGTTGCAATTCTCCATTACGCCAAAGTGGCGCCGTCGCGGCCCGGGGTCTATCGCATGCTCGACGGTCGCGGCGACGTGCTCTATGTCGGCAAGGCGAAGAACGTCAAAAAGCGCATTGCGGCCTATGGCCGTCCAGCCGGACTCGACACCCGGATCGAGCGGATGATCGCGGCCACGCGCACGGTCGAATTCGTCGTTACCCGCACCGAGACCGAAGCGCTGCTGCTTGAAGCGAATCTGATCAAGCGGCTGCGGCCGCGCTTCAACGTAGTGCTTCGCGACGATAAGTCATTCCCCTACATTCTGATCACGTCAGATCATTGGGCGCCGCAAATTCTCAAGCATCGCGGTGCACGTACGCGGCGGGGCCATTATTACGGCCCGTTCGCGTCGGTCTGGGCGGTCAATCGCACCATAAACGCGCTGCAGCGCGCGTTTTTGCTGCGCTCGTGCAGCGATCCATTTTTTGAAAGCCGCACGCGGCCGTGTCTGCTTTATCAAATCAAGCGCTGTTCGGCTCCATGCACCAAGGAAATCGACTTTCCCGATTATTCGGCGCTGGTGCGTGAGGCGAACGACTTCCTGTCAGGACGCAGTAAGAAGGTCAAAGACCAACTCGCCGATGAGATGGAAAAGGCTTCGGGCGCGCTCGATTTCGAACGCGCGGCGATCTACCGCGATCGCCTCGCCGCGCTTTCCGCGATTCAATCGCATCAAGGCGTCAATCCGCGCGGCGTCGAGGAGGCCGACGTGTTCGCCGTCTATCAGCAGGGCGGTTTCTCCTGCGTCGAGGTTTTCTTCTTCCGCACCGGCCAGAATTGGGGTAACCGCGCCTACTTTCCCAAGGCCGATCGTTCGCTCTCCGGCGAAGAGGTCTTGTCCGCTTTCCTTGCACAGTTCTACGACGACAGGCCGCCGCCGCGCCTGATCCTGGTCTCTCATGCGATCGCGGACCGGGAGCTGCTGGCCGAAGCTCTGTGCACCAAGGTCGGCCACAAGATCGAGATCGTGCTGCCACTGCGCGGCGAGAAGAAGGATCTTGTCGAGCACGCGCTTGCCAATGCGCGCGAAGCGCTTGGGCGCAAGCTGGCCGAGACCTCGTCGCAGGAAAAGTTATTGCGCCAGCTCTCCGAGACGTTCGTGCTGCCGAAAGTACCGCGGCGCATCGAAGTTTACGATAACAGCCATATTCAAGGTTCGAACGCAGTCGGCGCTATGATCGTCGCGGGGCCGGAAGGCTTCCGCAAAAATCAATATCGCAAGTTTAATATCCGCTCCGCCGAGCTCACGCCGGGCGACGATTTTGCCATGATGCGGGAAGTATTGACGCGCCGCTTCAAGCGGCTCCTCGCTGAGGCGCCAGATAAAGCACGCCGAGGCGATGATCTCGTTGCCTACCCCCCTGTAGGGGAGGCCGATCTGGCGCAGCCGGATCGGGAGGGGGGTGATCCGTTTCAAACTGCAGCTACCACCCTCCCTGACCCTCCCCCGACAAGCTTGCACTCGGACGCACATGATCGCGGCCCGGGTGGGGGGAGGGAAAGCGTTGCGGATGGCGAAGAGCGCGACGAATCACCCTGGCCGGATCTCCTGCTGATCGATGGGGGGCAGGGGCAGCTCACCGCTGCGCGCGCGGTTCTGGCCAGCCTCGGGATCGAGGTTCCGGTCGTAGCCATCGCCAAAGGGCCCGACCGCGATGCCGGCCGGGAAACGTTCTTTGTTCCAGGCCGGGATTCGTTCAAGCTCCCGCCGCGCGATCCGGTGCTTTATTTCGTCGAACGCCTGCGCGACGAGGCGCATCGTTTTGCCATTGGCTCGCACCGGGCGCGCCGCAAACGCGATCTCCGCGAAGCCGGTCTGCAGGAAATTGCCGGCATCGGACCGACCCGCAAACGCGCGCTGCTACTGCATTTCGGCACGCTCAAAGCGATCGAACGGGCCTCGCTGGCCGATCTGATAGAGGTCGAGGGCATCAGCGCCGAGACCGCGCGGCGCATCTATGCGTTCTTTCATGACGGGGCGACCTGACCGTGATCCCCAGGCAGTCATCCCCATATACGCACAAGTGAGGTGGCTGGGCCTGTCGGCCGGGCCGCCGCGGCGCTATGGTGGGTCAGGACATTGGCCATGAATTCGACCACGACCAGCACGCCTCGACACGCCGCCGGGCATGCGCCGGCACACGGTCCGGCTCATGTTCCAGCGCCTGGACCGATGCGATCACGTGCCAACCCCATGGCGCTGCCGAATATCTTGACTTATGGCCGCATTGTCGCCGTGCCGCTCGTGGTCGGCTGCCTGTTCTGGCAGAACATCCTTCATGGCGGGCTTTGGCTGCGCTGGTTTGCGCTCGCCATCTTTATCGCGGCAGGCGTGTCGGATTTTCTTGACGGCTATTTTGCCCGCATTTGGGGTCAACAGTCCTCGCTCGGCCGCATGCTCGACCCGATCGCCGACAAGCTCCTGGTTGCGTCCTGCCTTTTGATCCTCGGCGCCGAGAAGACCATCCATGGCTGGTCGCTGTTGGCGGCGATCGTCATTCTCTGCCGTGAAATTCTGGTCTCGGGCCTGCGCGAATATCTTGCGGAGCTGCGGGTCAGCGTGCCGGTCACCCGGCTCGCCAAATGGAAAACAACGCTGCAACTAATCGCGGTTGGTTTTTTGATCTGCGGCGAAGCCGGCGACGCGATTGTGCCGGTGGTCACCGAGATTGGCATCACTCTGTTGTGGCTCTCTGCTCTGCTGACGCTCTACACCGGCTGGGATTATTTGCGGGCCGGATTGCACCACCTGACGCGGGAGGATGTGTGAAGGTTCGTTATTTTGCCTGGGTGCGTGAGCGCGTCGGCAAGGCGGAAGAAGATATCGATCCGCCCGATGGGATCGCGACCATCGGCGATTTGGTTGCATGGCTCACCGGCCAGGGTGAGGGCTATGCCTATGCATTCGAAAATCCGAAAGTGATCCGTAGCGCGATCGACAAGCGCCACGTGCGCCCTGATGCGCGGATCACAGGGGCGAGCGAAATCGCATTTTTTCCGCCGATGACTGGCGGTTGAAACGCTGTTTGCCAAGCCCGTGAGCGGAATGAGCGTCATTATCCGTCTGCAGCGCGAACCATTCGACGCCGCGAACGAGATTGCGGCACTAACCCGCGGCCGCGCCGATATTGGCGCAGTGGTTACGTTTACCGGGATTTGCCGCGCCGACGAAAATGGGGAACCGATCGCAGCCCTTAATCTCGAACATTATCCGGACATGGCCGAAGCCGAGATCGGCCGCCATATCGAGGCGGCGCGCCAGCGCTGGCCGCTCCTCGGCGTCACGGTCATCCATCGCTACGGCCGCATCGCGGCAGGCGAGGGCATCGCGCTGGTGGTGACGGCATCGAGTCACCGCGAAGCGGCCTTCGCGGCCGCCGAATTTTTGATGGACTATCTCAAAACCCGTGCGCCGTTCTGGAAGCAGATCGAGAAGCCCGGCGACAAGACAAGTGACAAGATCTGGGTCGAAGCCAAGGCGAGCGACGATACCGCCACCGAACGTTGGCAGCCGTCGCCGACAAAACGCGAAGCGGCGAAGTGATCCGCGATTATTCCGCAGCGACGCGGGGCGTCGACGCGGCGCTGAGCTTGGGATTGAGTTCGCAAGCTTCTTCCCAGCTCAGCACGTTGAGCGATTTGACGAACTTGCCGACGCCGTCGACCTCGGCGCAGAACAGGCCGAGTTCGATGATCTCCTCATCCGAAAAGTGCCTGGCGAGCTCGGCATAGACCTCGTCCTTGTCGATGGCGTGCTCGCCTTGTTTGAACAGATCGGCGTAACGCAATGCTGCCTTCTCGCGTGCGCTGAACTGCGCGCTGCCGGCATGATCGAATAGATCGTTGATCATGCTTTCGGTCAGCCCTTCGGCTTTGGCGACATTGGAGCGAACGGTCGAGCAATAGCCGCATTGGTGCGCGACCGAAATCTTGATGCGGCACATTTCCTTAAGCTTGTGGGGCAAGATGCCCTGATACAGGAGCTTGTTCCAATATTCGACCCAGGCGATGCCGAGCTTGCTGCGGGTCATGAGGCTGACGACGCGCGGATCGGGAGCGCCGGTGCGTTTGGCGGATTCGATTAATTCGCGCGTGTGGGGCGTCTGTTCGCTTTCCTCGATGTAGCGCAGTCTCGGCATCGTTTCCTCCCGCTCTGTTTTCGCCAGCTCACGTGCCTTCGTTTAAGCCGCGGCGACGGCACGCTTGGTCAGCACTTTAAGGACCTCACGCGGATCAGCACGATCGCGATAGTCCGGGTCGGTATAAGCGTAGATGATCATGCCGTTGCGATCGATCACATAAGTCGCCGAGACCGGCAGCGCCCATTCGTCCGACGTCCCATTGTGGGCCGGAATATCCAGTTTGAAGCCCTGGTATGCGGTCTTAAGCTCTTCGGTAAAGTCATAGACCAGGCCGAATGCGCGCCCGACCTTCTGGCCAACGTCGCTGAGTACTTCGAAAGCAAGCGCGTTCTTTTCGGTGGTCGACAACGTGTCGTCCGGCTTCTCTGGGCTGATCGCGACCAGCGTAGCTCCCGCCGCCACGATTTCCGGCAACACTTCTTGGTATGCCTTGAGCTCAAGATTGCAGTACGGGCACCAGCCGCCGCGATAAAAGGTGACGATCACCGGCCCATGCTTAAGCAGCTCGGCAACGTCGACAGTCTCGCCTTTGGCATTCCTGAGCACGATGCTCGGCGCGCGATCGCCGATTTTAAGTGTGGTGCGCGCGATGGCGCCGGTGCGTAGCAGTTCAATGTGACGCTGCATGATCGCCTGGCGCTCCGGCGGAACGCGCGTGTACCAGCCGGCTCGATATTCGGCAAGTTGTTCTTTCAAGGACATGCTGAGCTCCTCCGTTGGATTCAAATCGATCGCGATCAGGACCATCACGCCGCCAGACGTGCGCGGTCGTGCGCTTGGCCGAAATCGACCGGGGTCCCTTTCGGAATAATTCCGGTTGGATTGACCTTTTTGATCGACCAGTAGTTGATGACGTAATAGCGCGGCTTCACGGTCGCGGCGACGCCCGGCACCAGATACAGCTCGCGCATGTAGTTCAAGAGATTTGGATAGTCGGCGATGCGCCGCTTGTTGCATTTGAACAGCGAGAAATAAGCGACGTCGAAACGAACAAGAGTCGGAAATAGTCGCCAGTCGGCCTCGGTCATCTGCCGGCCGACCAAATAACGCTGCCGGCCGAGCCGCGCTTCAAGCTCATCGAGCGTGCCAAACAATGCGTCATAGGCGGCCTCATAGGCCTCCTGGGTGCGGGCAAAGCCGCAGCGGTAGACGCCGTTATTGACATTGGCGTAGACGAGCTCGTTGATCCGATCGATTTCCTTGCGCAGCGCCAGTGGATAGAGATCGAAACCGTCTCCCGCAATGCCTTTGAATTCGCTGTTAAGCATACGGATGATTTCGGATGACTCGTTGTTCAGCACCCGTTTTGTTTTGCGGTCCCATAGTGTCGGGACCGTCACCTTGCCGGTGTAATGCGATTCGCTCGCCGTGTAGGCCTCATGCAGGTAATGAAAGCCATTCACGGTGTCGGGCGTGCAATCCGGAAAAGCGGGATTGCTCTCGAACGTCCAGCCCTGCTGCCTGAGGCCGGGAATTGCGTAGGCGACAGTGATGGCGTTTTCGAGTTTCTTGAGCACGCGGTAGATCAAGGTCCGATGCGCCCAAGGGCAGCCGTGCGCGACGTAAAGGTGATAGCGGCCGGCTTCGGCCTTGAAGCCCGATGAGCCGTCGGCCGTTATTTGCTGCCTGAAGATGCTGTCGGCGCGCCGGAAATCGCCAGTGTGGCCAACCTCCTGGGGCAGTTCTTCGTCGCGCCAGGCGCCGTCGATCAGAACTCCCATATGCCTCCTCCGCTACGGCCGCAAAACAGCGATCGACCGAACCTGAGCGGCCGATGACAAACCTGGACATTTTGTATCACACGATACATAATGTCAATCGCGAGTCCAAGCTGATGAGCGCGCGCGACGCGCTGGAGCGGGAATGGGAAATGGCGAGGCCGAGGGAATTTGATGAAGTGACCGCACTTGAGGCGGCTATGGAGTGTTTCTGGCAGCGCGGCTATGAGGCGACGTCGGTGCGGGACCTTGCCGATAAAATGGGGATCTCGGCGCCGAGCCTCTACAACGCTTACGGCGATAAGTATGCGCTGTATACCCGGGCGCTCGAACACTATCTGGATCAATCAGCGCGGGTGTTGATGAAGCAGTTTGAAGAGTCGCTGCCGCCAAAGGAAGCTGTTCGCCGGTTCATCGAGGAGATCATCAAGCATTCGGTGAGCGACCCTAAACGCCGGGGGTGCTTTCTGATTAACTCGGCGCTTGAGGTGGCCCCACACGATCGGGAGCTGCGTGCCTTTGTCGCCGATCGCTTCGCTGAGATCGAGGCGTTTTTCTACCGATCGATCAAGAAGGCGCAGGTGGAGGGGGCCGTCCCTCGCAATCGCGCCGCCAGGGATTTAGCGCGGCTATTGCTTGGCGTTTTGCTTGGCATTCGAATCCTCGCGCGCTCAAAGCCAGAACGGGCTCTGCTTGAAGGCGTCGCGCGACCTGCACTCGCCCTGCTTGATTAATTTTGCAAACGAGGAAGCGATGATTGACCTGCATTACTGGACGACGCCTAATGGCCATAAAATCACGATCTTTCTCGAAGAGGCTGGACTTGCGTACAAGATTATCCCGGTGAACATTAGCCAGGGCGATCAGTTCAAACCAGAGTTCCTCGCAATCTCACCTAATAATCGCATCCCAGCGATTGTTGATCATGCGCCAAAGGACGGTGGCAAGCCAATCCCGGTATTCGAATCGGGTGCGATCCTCCTTTATCTTGCCGAGAAGACCGGAAAGTTTATGCGTCTCAATCTTCGCCACAAGGTCGATGTCACCCAATGGTTGTTTTGGCAAATGGGCGGGCTCGGGCCGATGGCCGGCCAAAATCATCATTTCAGCCAGTATGCGCCCAAAAAAATCCCTTATGCGATCAATAGATACGTGAACGAGACGAACCGGTTATACGGGGTACTCAATAAGCGCCTCGCCGATCGCGAGTTCGTCGCGGGCGAGTACTCCATCGCGGACATGGCTATTTACCCTTGGATCGTGCCGCACGAGCGCCAAGGGCAGAAATTAAAGGACTTTCCAAATCTGAAGCGATGGTTTGACAGCATTGCGGCGAGGCCAGCGGTCGTACGCGCCTATGCCAAGGCGAAGGAAATCAACACGCAGCCGACGGTCACGGAGGAATCTAAGCGGATCCTTTTCAGTCAGACCGCGACGGCAGTCGCGCGCTAAAGGGCACCCTTCGTGGCTCTGCAACTCTACGATCTGGCCGGAGCGGAAGCGGAGCGCCGCTTCAGTCCTTATTGCTGGCGCACGAAAATGGCCCTCATGCACAAGGGCCTACCGTTCGATACCATCCCGTGGCGATTTAGCGAAAAGAGCGTTATCGCTTTCTCAGGGCAGGGCCGTGTGCCGGTGCTCCGCGATGGCGATCAGGTCGTCTCCGATTCCTGGACGATTGCGACCTATCTTGAGGACGCCTATCCAGATCGTCCGTCACTGTTTCGTGGCGAGGGAGGCCACACGGTCACCCGGTTTGTCAATGCCTGGGCGGATGGCGTCCTGGTTGGCGGGATCTTGCGTTTGGTCATCACCGACATCTTCGCGCATCTCGATCAGAAGGACCGCGCTTACTTTCGCGAGACGCGAGAAAAGCGCCTCGGCGCGAAGCTGGAGACGATCAGCGCTGATCGGGAAACGAATGTGCCAGCATTCCGCAAGATCTTGGAGCCGATTCGCACCGTGCTTGCCGCCCAACCCTATTTGGGCGGTGAGATTCCGGGCTACGCCGATTATGCCGTTTTCGGCTGTTTCCAGTGGGCGCGATGCATCAGTTCATTCCCATTGCTGCTTAAGGACGACCCGGTGTGGACGTGGCGCGATCGGTTGCTTTCGGCATTTGGCGGATTTGCAGGCAAAGCACTTGGTTATCCGGTATGATGTGTCCGATTGTCCGCGATGGACAGGACCCCGCTCGCCGACAAGATCACGCATCATCACTCAATCATAACTCACGCATCATCAATTCGCCGACCTGCGATCTCCCGCGAGGATGTCGTGGGCCACGTCGAAGACGCGCACGCCGATGTCCCGTGGCATTGGCGCGATCCACGGCGAGACATCCAGCGTGCTGCGCGCATCAGAAACTCCCTGCTGCCATCGCGCCTCCATGGTCGAGCGGCTGAATTCGAAGTCCTTTAGCGCGCCCTGGGGCTCGATCGGGCGGTAGATGAGTTGCACGATATCCATCTGGGTCACACAGCCGTGCTCATAGAGTCGTTTCGCCTGTTCGGTATTTGCGAGATCAGCCGGCAGCAATTTGTGCAGCTCGTTGATCGCGTGCCGCACATCATGTTTTTCACGCAAGCTATTCGTACTCATCATCGTCCGGCTGGAATAGCGAATATCTTTCTCGCGCTCGTGGACCTCGTCGAGATTCGTCGGCACGCAGCCATGTGCTGGGAACAGGTTGACCTGAAAGACCAAGCGACTGCGACGCGGATAATAATCTATCATGTATTGCAACGGTGTGTTGGAGAGCAGTCCTCCATCCTAATATTGCTCACCGTCGATCTCCACCGGCGGAAAGCCCGGTGGCAAGGCCCCACTGGCCATGATGTGCTCGGGGCGGATCGTGATCTCCTCGCTGTCGAAATAAGCAAAGTGACCGGTCCGCACGTTGACCGCACCGACGCTCAACCGCATGTCTTTGGTGTCGTTGATCCGATCGAAATCTACCAACTGTTCTAGCGTCCGCTTGAGTGCTGCCGTCTCGTAGTAGCTGATGCATTTGTCAGATGAAAACCAATCGTAAGGTGGACGCGGTGCGAAAAAGCTAGGTCGGCCGAACATCAGCGCCGTCAGCGCACTCGCCCGATGTTGCCATTCCGCCGGAAGTCCGGTAGTCGCGGGCGACCACAGCGTCGTGATCTTCTCCCAGAAGCTGTGCAAGTTCTGAACGCGATGTTCTGGCGCATTGCCGGCAATGATCGCTCCGTTAATCGCTCCGATTGATATTCCTGCCACCCAGTCGGGCAGATATTCGGAAGCCGCCAGCGCCTGGTAGACGCCCGCCTGATAGCTGCCGAGCGCACCACCACCCTGCAGGACCAGGCCAACCTTCTTGTCATAGGATGCGGGCCGTGCCGATGGGATTTCATGTGTCATGAGGGTGTGTCTCCGCTAGACACGCATCTCGCCGGCCAAGCTTGAATTTTTGTTGGATCCCCAACATCAAATTTGAACGGCGCCTATTTTGCTCTGGTTGCACACGTATTACCCAGGTCGGCTCATTGAACAAGAAGACCGACAAGGTGATTGAATTGGCTCGTAACTAACAAAAGCAGCCGCCAGTACGAGTAACAGTAATATGGCGCCGGCAATCCACTCCCAGGCTGTATGGGTGCCAGGCGCACCAGAATCGGGTCGCAGCGGATGCCGATAATCAGAATTGAGGTTGCGATGGTCAAACATGACAGGCCTCCATCCATCGATCATTCGCTGCGTCGCCGTCACCGACGAAGCGCTTTTATCGTTGCGACGCACCGCCGAATCGGTCCGCGGGCCCAAGATCGGATGGGACGGCAACAGTGCGGTTGAGGATCATCGCGTACCGTTGTAGCCGCTGTAGTTGGTCGACGGCGCGTGCACGAAGGGGAGACCATTTCTGCCCGAGATACCAGCACTCCAAGAGCCTGAAGACTGGGCGAACGCCGGCGCCGTGCTGTCCTGTAGGACTGGATGGCGGATGGTCGCGGGAACTTGCGCGTAGGCACCATAGCCGCTGACGTTGGTCGACTGCGTATGCACGTAGGGCGTACCACTCCTGGCCGAAATGCCGGCACTCCAGGTGCCTGAAGACTGGGCGAACGCCGGCGCCGTGCCGGCAACAGCGAACGCCGCCACAGCCAGTGCGACTGAACGATATTTATTGGCGATAAAAAGCTTCTTCATGTCACGTCTCCTTCTGACGATTATCGCCCTGAGTTTTAAGGCCAAGCGGACCGCAGCTACTTGCTGCGCCCCTGATCAGTATTTCGGGGGAGACCGCGGTTTGTTACGGTAAGTACGTCACGACTTCGCGAGCGGTCCGGGTAGTATGTCAGGATCGCGCGAGGGGTTTGGTGACGTCCCTGGCTGTGCAGCGCGATACTCGGTGAATCAATCGGGCACGCTCGAGGGGACAAGCCCGGCGTTATAATTCGCGGTCAGCGTGTATCGCTCATGAGGATGCGCCCCCCGAATAGGGCATTTGCCAAGATGGCAATCACGACCGCGAACGCATGAATGGCTAAATCGGCTGCCGCGGCATCGTAGGGGTGGATCAAGTTGAGAAGCGTGGCGGCAGCGGAGGCGCAGGCAAGTCCGCCAGTGATTGCCGTAAGGTTTGGGTGCAATGAGAAGCCACGCCGCAGCATGACGATAAGAAGTAACGACAGCGGCAGGGAAACGCCGAGAATAAAGAAGAGGCAATGTTCGGTTTGACCAGGCGGCATCGGATAGGCTTCCGCAACGGACCAAGCTCTCAAGCAGCCTATCCCGCTGGCGCTGATCCAGAGCACGAGAGCCGGCAACGGTAGGAGCGCCCAAGTGGCTTTTCGATCGGGTAGACTGAGCTGGAACGCCGCCGCGGCTGCGAGGACGGCGGTCAGCATAGAGCCCATCACCGCAAGCCACATGTCGGGCGCCACCATGAGACGGCGGATCATCGCTCCGACGTCAGACACCATCGCAAGGGCGAGGGCGACGGCGCCAAGAATAGCTAACCACATCAGCACGCGCAGACCTGGTGGTGCCAAGCGACGAACCGGCGTGAGATCAGCTCCTAGCGCCTGAACCAAACGGTCATCTAGATCGTCGGAGTGGATCATGATCTCAGTCCTTTCCTCCGAGTCGGGCGTACAAGGTCTTGAGGGCGCGATGCCAATCTACCCGAAGCGATCCGGTCGACCGTCCGGTAGCCGTCGCAGCCTGCGCCAGCGATTGAGACTGCAACGCGAGATGCTCCACCGCCTCGCGCTGCCTTACTGAGAGCTTATCGATAGCCGATCTGAGTACCTCGGTATGGCCGATATCGAATACTGCTTCATCGGGGCTACCGCTTGGATCAGAATGGTTTTCGTAAGCGAGTGGTGCGTAAACTTCACGGGTTCGCGTCCGGCCGACACGGCGCAGTCCGTCGATCGCACGCCGCCGCGCAATGGTTCCGAGCCAAGCTGTGAACGAACGGTTCGGATCGTAGGTCTGCCGCGCCCGGTGAACGGTGAGCAAAGTCTCCTGCACAACATCATCTATCAAATCGGGGCGTATTCCTTGGCCACGCGCCACCCGCTTGATAAACGGTATGCAGTCGCGCAGCAACGTTTCGTAGGCGGCTCGATCACCGGCTTGGGCGGCGACCATCCAGGCTGCCCTGCGCTGATCGATTTCCTTTTGAGCGGAGGTTTCTGCATCCACCGTCATCGTTCGAGATATCATCGGCGTTCCATATACCCATCGTATGGTCACGTCCGATTCATAGATAAGTGACATGTCCGTCATCGGTGCTGCACCAGTTGAAATTATGGCAAGCGGTGCATTGGCCAAGAGCTCGGACAGTTACAGTGAAGATGTCCGGCGCCGATCCAGCTCGACTCGTGGATGCGGTTCGTGTCATCGCGACGTTTCGAGCGTGCGCTTGACACTTCCGCTTTGGCTCCGGACATAATCACTGCGCTGCACTAATTGTCGAGAAGGCCCATTAACGTTGCGTCTCGGCGCCCGGATCGTAACCGGACGTGACGTAGCTGCCGTTGGACTGGTAGTAGCCGCCCATTGCCAACGTGGCCGATGTCGCGGATAGGAGAAGCGCTAACGCCACAATGATTTTCTTCGGGGTCATGGTTCGAACTCCTTTAAGGGTCGACGATTATCGCCCCGACTTTGGGGCCCAAGCGGACCGCAGCTTTTTGCTGCGCCACTGATCAGCATTTCGCGCGCGCGGGCTGGTTTGTTACGACTGCGGGGTCACGACTGCGCGAGCAGCTCGTTACGACTCCGGCTTCACGACTGCGCGAGCGGCTTGTTGCGGCAGCACAGCAGAGATCTCGCCAAACCGCTCACGCAGTCGTGACATGCCTACCGTGGTACTCGATGAATCAAACGGGTACGCGTTCCTCGCTCTCGGCATGCTTGGTTTCTTGGCTCGCGCCATATCCGGAAACATGCCAGGCCAGCAGCCTCGTTGACATTATCTAACAATCGTTACAATATGCCTGGGCTGCAGGAATCGTTCCTTCGATTGTCCCGGCGCACGAACAACAAATAAACGTCCTGAGGGGGGAGGGCATGGGCGATGCCGTCAAATTGAGCGGTGCTCAGGTCGCGCCGGACGCCTGGATTGAAGGCGTTGAAAGCGCGGAATTCAAGACACTCATCGATGCCAAACAGCGCTCGATCATGCCCATGATCGTAATCTACATGGTCGGCTATATGAGCTTGTCGATCCTGGCCGGCTTCGGCCGCGGCATCCTCGGCACGAAGGTGCTGGGAGCGGTCAATCTCGGCTTCGTGCTCATCGCCGGCAACTACATCATGTCGTGGGTGCTTGCCGTTGTCTACGCCCGGATATCGGCCAACCGCCACGATCCTCTGGTCAAGGTGGTGGTCGACAAGGCGCACGCGACCGGGGGAGCCCGATGAATCTCATCACCGTCGCGATGTTTGCGGGTATCCTCCTCATCAGCCTTGGCATCACCGCATGGGCGGCGCGACGCACGCGCACGACCGTCGACTTCTATGCCGCCGGAAAGGGCTTGACGGCAGCTCAGAACGGATTTGCGCTTGCGGGCGACTGGTGCTCGGCCGCCGCCTTCCTCGGCTTCACCGGGCTAACCGCCCTCTACGGCATGGACGGAGCGCTCTATGCCGTCGGCCCGCTGGTTGCTTTCTGCACGGTGTTGTTGCTGATCGCCGAACCGCTGCGTAACACTGGCACTTACACAATCGGCGACGTCATCATGTATCGGATGCGCCAGCCGCCGGCGCTCGCTGCTGCGATCGTCGGCACTATTGTCATCAATCTCGCCTATCTCATTCCGCAAATGGCGGGGGCCGGTGTTCTCATCAAGCTGCTGTTCGGATTTCGCTACGATGTCTCCGTCATGTTGGTCGGCCTGGGGATGATCGTCTACGTCGCTGCCGGCGGCATGCTGGCAACGAGCTGGGTGCAAATCATCAAGGCCGTTCTGATGCTCGGCGCCGGCGCCGTCGTGTTGTTTCTCGCGCTTGCGGGAGTAGGTTTCGACCCGCTGGTTTTCTTTGCTTCGGCGGAGGCCAAGGCTGGGCCCAATTTTCTCTTGCCCGGCAACCTCCTGAAAAACCCATTTGACGAAGTCTCGCTCGGGCTTGGCTACATGCTTGGGCTCGCCGGTCTGCCGCACGTAATGACCCGCTTCTATACCGTGCCGGACGCAACAACGGCACGCCGTTCAGTCATTTGGGTCATGTTTCTCGCCGGCGCCTTCTTCGCTTGCACGACGATCTTCGGCGTCGCGGCGGTCCATTATCTCGGGCCGGAAGCTTTGCGCGTAGGCAATCCCGGCGGCAATCTAACGTTACCGCTATTGGCGCAATATCTCGGCGGCGGCAAAGATACGGTCGGCGGCCAGCTCATACTCGGTTTCGTCTCGGCCGTGGCGGTCGCGACCATTCTCGCCGTCGTTGCCGGGTTGACGCTTGCAACGTCGGGCGCGGTCGCCAACGACCTTTACGTCAATCTCTTCAGGAAGGGCAAAGTCGAGGAGCATCAGCAAGTCGTGGTTGCCCGTATTACTGCTGTGTTGGTCGGTGTCGTCGCAACACTGCTCGGTATTTTAGCCGAGGGTGTGAACGTGGCGGTCCTGGTCATCCTGGCTATCTGCATCGCCGCGAGCGCGAACTTCCCGGTATTGGTGCTGTCTCTGTTCTGGCGGCGCTTCAATACCGGCGGCGTCGTCGGCGGCATGGCGCTCGGCCTTATCTCCTCGGTAGGCCTCGCGCTGATCGGACCGGCTTATCTCGGGTCTAATGCAATTTGGCCGTTGGTGAATCCAACAGTGGTCGCTTTGCCGCTCGGGATCCTAGGCGCGGTGTTAGGTAGTCTGCTTGCCGGCCGTGATCATGAGCATGAGAAGCGTTTTGGCGAAGTGACGTTCCGGATCCAAACCGGGGTCAGATCGAGCCGGTCGTAAAAAAGCCGAGACGTCAGCTGGCGCGCCGTTGAACCGGAAAAAGGAAAGACGCCTATGCCGATCAAAGGCCTGATCTTCGACGCCTACGGTACGCTCTACGACGTGCACTCGGTGCAGGCCAGGACCGAGGAGCTTTGTCCGGGCAAGGGCGATCTCATCACCCAAATCTGGCGGCTCAAGCAGCTTGAATATACCTGGCTGCAAACGTCGCTCCAGGAGTATCGCGATTTCACCTTTCTCACGCAGGTCTCGCTCGAATTTGCGCTGCACGCCGCCGGGATTGAGCCGAGCGAGCGCATCACCAAGCCGTTGCTCGACAAATATCTCGACCTCGATCCCTATCCGGAAGCCAAAGAAGCGCTCGGCGCGTTGAAGCGCCGCGGCGGCTTGAAGCTTGCCATCCTGTCAAACGGAAGCGCGGCCATGCTGACCGCTTTGGTCAAGAATTCCGGCCTTGATGCTTTTCTCGATGCGACCATCAGCGTCGACGGCGCGCGCAAATTCAAGCCACATCCGGAATGCTATGCGCTAGTCGAGGAGACGCTTGGTCTTAAGATCGATGAGGTGTTGTTCGTCTCGTCCAACAGTTTCGATGTCGCCGGCGCGAAACATTTCGGCTTTAAGGTTGCCTGGATCAGGCGCGGCGGGGTTGCCGCGCCCACAGGGCCGATCGGGCCCGCGCAAATGTATCGGCTATTGCGCGGGAACGCCGAAACCCTCGGCTACGCACAGGATTACACGGTCGCCGCTTTGACCGATCTGATTGTTGTGAGCGCGGCAGCATACTCTTCAGGATCTCTCATCACGCCGGTGATCCCGAACGAATGACCAATTTTATTCCGGCAATGCTGCGGGAATAAATCCGGGCTGTCGGAAGTCTCGTTGCACACGAACCGTTACGGCTTTCCGCAGCGCCGCCGCTGACGCCGTTAGCGGCGCCCTTGTCTGTACCGCGTGTGCCGCCGTCAATAAGCCGCTGCTTCGAGGGAGTGAAACATGCTCAAACTCTTGAGAGCAGCCTTCATCGCCGTCGCGCATGCGATGGGTTTGTCGGCCATGCTCGCCATCGCCGTCTCTACAGGGTCATCCGCCGCGGCGAGCGATCAGGAAATCGCGCAAGCGCTGCGGGCCGGCGGCCTTGTCATTGTTCTTCGTCACGGCGCCACTTTTCCCGATAAGGCGGACACTGACCCGCTCAATTTCGACAACATCGCCGCCCAGCGCAATTTGAACGACAAGGGCAAGATGCTCGCAAAGCAATTCGGGGATGCGCTGCGTCAGGTCGGCGCGCCTGTCGGCAAGGTTTACACAAGCAAATACAACCGCGGCTACGAGACCGCCGTGCTTGCCGGTTTTAAAGATATCGAAAAGACGGCGGATCTCACAGAAGGCGGCCTGGTCGTATCGCCCAACGAGAACAATCGCCGTGCCGACGCATTTCGTGCGCTGCTCGCCACGCCGCCCCAGGCGGGCACCGACACCATTCTCGTCACACACTATCCGAAATCATTGCCGCGCTGGGCAAAGACTGGTTCGACGTAAAAGAGGGCGAGGCCTCGATCTTTCGACCGTACAATGGCAGCTATAAGCTGTTGGCGCGCATTCAAATGGATGAATGGTCCCGGATCGCCGCGGCTGCCAAAACAAGCGGGCAGCGATAACTCGTGGTAACTGCGCATAAGCGCTTGGAAATATATCAACAAAGACGTCTATGGCCGGACCACGTCCGGCCATAGCGTTTGTGGCTCCTCAAATTTGAGTCGATACGTCGCTAGGCGGCCGCCGCCTTGCCCTTCGGCTGCACTTCGGCGGTGTAATCGCTCATCAATTGCTGCGTGATGCGGCCCGGCGTGAACTTCCACTGCGCGATCTCGGCTACGGCGGTCACCTCAGCGGCGGTGCCGGTAATGAAGCACTCGGAGAAGCCGGAAAGCTCCTCGGGCATGATGCGCCGCTCGATCACCTCGATGTTGCGCCGGCGCGCCAGCTGCATCGCGGTGGCGCGGGTGATGCCGGCAAGGAAGCAGTCGGCGACCGGGGTGTGGATCTTGCCGTCTTTGATGAAGAAGATGTTGGCGCCGGTGCATTCGGCGACGCGGCCCTGCCAATCGAGCATCATTGCGTCGGCGTAGCCGCGCTGTTCGGCGCGGTGCTTGGAGATCGTGCAGATCATGTAGAGGCCGGCGGCCTTGGCGAGGGCAGGAATGGTCTTCGGATCGGGTCGGCGGTACTCCGCAAGATCGAGCCTTAATCCTTTGAGCCGCTGCTCCGGATCGAAATAGCTCGGCCATACCCAGGTGGCGATGGCGAGATGAATCTTGTTGCTCTGGGCCGACACGCCCAGAGCTTCCGAACCGCGCCAAGCGATCGGACGCACATAGGCGTCCTTCTGATTGTTTTTTTCGAGCACCAGTTGTTTGGCGGCGTCGATCTCGGCCACCGAATAGGAGATTTCGAAATCCAGAATGCGCGCCGAATTCTTCAGCCGCTCGCTGTGCTCAGTGCTTCTGAAAATCTTGCCGCCATAGGCGCGCTCGCCCTCAAATACGCAACTCGCATAATGCAAACCATGCGTGAGCACGCTGATCTTGGATTCGGCAGTCGGAATGAGCTTGCCGTCGAACCAGATCAGGTCAGGACGTTGGTCGAAGGGCACTGCCATGGCATTGCCTCCCTCGCATCGTTATTCCCAATGCGCGCCGCAATCGGGCCCGCCATGGGGCTTTTGCACCGAAACCGCAGACCGGTTATGGTCTGCGCCGCTTCTTGAGACGGTCATGGCAGGGCTTGTGCGGCTGTTGGCCGGCAAGTGCGGCACAAAAGCTGCGGCACTGCCAAAGCGGCACTGTCCCGAGCGACCCGGCTTCGAAACGATCTTGCACAAGCAACTTAACAACCACGCCAAAATATGTCAACATAGCTGACCTAATGGCCAATATCAGCATCATACGAAGCTCGCGTTCGGCCTCCGCGCCGGTGAACGCCGCATTGACGGCGGACGAACTTTACTTCGATCTCATCGAACTATTGTTTTTTGCCTACCGCGATTTTGTCAGCGATCCGGACGAAGTGCTGGCGAAGCTTGGCTTCGGCCGCGCGCATCACCGCGTCTTGCATTTCGTCAACCGCAATCCCGGCATCAAGGTTGCCGAGCTGTTGGAAGTTTTAAAGATCACGAAGCAATCGCTCGGTCGCGTACTCAAGCAGCTGATCGACGAAGGCTATATCATGCAAAAGGAAGGCGCGAACGACCGTCGCCAGCGGCTGCTCTACGTCAGTGCCGCCGGCGAGGCGCTGGCCTTGAAACTTGCCGGCCTGCAAACCGCGCGCATTGCGCGCGTGCTCACGGAGCTAGGCCCCGGGGCGCGCGATGCGGCGCGCCGTTTCCTCGCCGGCATGATCGATGCCGTCGACCGAGAGCACGTCCTGCGCCTGATCGCACGTTCCGATTCGCTTGCCAACGGCTCGCGGGCGCGGAACGGCGGCCAATGATACTGTCAGCCGATTCATCGCAACGTACGGCGCCAAAGTCTGCGCCCGATCCGGCAGATGATGCGCCGCATCTTCTGGTGGTTGATGACGATCGGCGTATCCGCGCGCTGCTGTCGCGTTTTCTTCGTGCTGAGGGTTACCGCGTCTCCACCGCGGATACCGCGCTCGACGCCCGCGCCAAGCTCGAAGGCCTGAGCTTCGATCTGCTTATTCTCGACGTGATGATGCCCGGCGAAAGCGGCTTCGATTTTGCCCGAACGCTCCGTGCTTCCTCCTCCGTGCCGATCCTGATGTTGACCGCGCGCGACGAGAAGGAAAGCCGGATCATGGGACTGGAGATCGGTGCCGATGATTATCTTGCCAAGCCGTTCGAGCCGCGCGAGCTTTCGCTGCGGGTCGCGAACATTCTCAAGCGGGCACGGCCGCCGCGCGCGCCGGCGCCTGAATCGGTGCGCTTCGGCCAATTCGTGTTCCATCTTGCGCGGGGCGAGCTGCGCCGCGGCGACGAGGTCATCCGGCTGACCGACCGCGAGCGCGATATGCTGCGGATACTGACGGCTAGTCCAGGCGAAACGGTGGCCCGCCAGGCACTCGCCGGCAATGGTGGGCCCGTCAGCGAGCGCACTGTAGACGTGCAGGTCAACCGGCTTCGGCGCAAGATCGAACGCGATCCCGGCAATCCGCTGATCGTGCAGACGGTGCGCGGCATCGGTTATCGTTTGGTGCCGGCGACTTAAGCGGCGCCACAATTCGAACGGCCCCACAGGCTTGAGCGGCTCATGACCAGTCTCGACGATGGCATCGGACGATTGCGCAATGCCGCTGGGCAGCTGATGGCCGCGGCCGGCGCCGTTACCAATGCCGCCGGTGCGCTGACTGCGCCAATCACCGGTCCTTGGGATCGGCTCAATCGCGCGATCAAAGCGGTCATGCCGAAAGGGCTCTATGCCCGCTCGCTCTTGATCATCATCGTGCCGATGGTGGTACTGCAATCGGTGGTCGCGTTTCTTTTCATGGAGCGACACTGGAATCTGGTGACGACTTATCTGTCATCGGCGGTGACCCAGGAAATCGCCACGCTCATCGACGCCTATAAGACTTTTCCACAGGATCCCGATCACGCCCAGTTAAAGCGCATTGCCCAGGATCGGCTGGGCCTGGTCGTCGACTTTCTCCCCGGCACGCAATTGCCGCCGCCGGGGCCGAAACCGTTCTTCTCGCAGCTCGACGCCGCGCTCTCCGACGAGATCAGAAAACAGATCGGCCTGCCGTTCTGGATCGATACCGTCGGGCGATCGAATATCGTGGAAATCCGGGTCAAGCTGGACGACGCGGTGATGCGCGTGTTCGCCAAGCGCGCCGATGTCTATGATCCGAATTCCTGGATCTTTCTGGTCTGGATGGTCGCTACGTCTCTCGTAGTGCTCGCCATCGCCATCGCCTTCCTGCGTAATCAGATTCGCCCGATTGTGCGGCTGGCCGATGCCGCTGAAGCCTTCGGCAAGGGCCGCGAGGCGCTGAACTTCCGTCCGCGCGGCGCGCGCGAGGTCCGGCGCGCCGCCGCCGCGTTCCTGGAAATGAAGATCCGCATCGAGCGCGCCATCGAACAGCGCACTACGATGCTTGCCGGCGTGTCGCATGACCTGCGCACGATCCTCACGCGCTTCAAGCTCGAACTGGCATTGCTCGGCGACAGTCCGGAAATTGATGCCATTAAAAAAGATATCGATGAGATGGCGGGCATGCTGGAGGCCTATCTGGCCTTCGCCCGCGGCGATATGGGCGAGCAGCCGGGTCCGACCGACATCGCCGCGCTGTTGGAGGAATTGGGAGTGGACAGCGAACGGCACGGCCATCGCGCCAGCGTGAATTTCCACGGCCAGCCCGAGGTCACGGTGCGGCCGGCCGCCTTCAAACGCTGCCTGGCCAACCTCGTCGGCAATGCGTCGCGCTTTGCCTCGACCGTGGCGATCACCGGTCACCGCGATCACCGCTGGCTCACGGTGACGGTGGACGATGACGGACCGGGCATCCCGCCGCAAATGCGCGAGGACGTGTTCAAGCCATTCCTGCGTCTCGATGATGCCCGCAACCAGGATGAAGGCGGCACCGGCTTAGGTCTCGCCATCGCTCGCGATATCGCACGCTCGCACGGCGGCGACATCGCGCTCGGCGAGAGTCCGCTCGGCGGATTGCGGGCGACGGTGCGTGTGCCGGTGTAGAGAAGCGCCACGCCAGCCCCGCGGTAGCTCGCGTGTGCGGCAGACATCTTCTACACTCCTACGCCCAAAACCCGAGGCACCGCCATGACACGCGCGCGCAGAGAATTTCTCCGTCTGACGTCGGCCGCTGCGCTTGGGGGCTTTCTCGCCGCGTCGCTCCGCCATGCATTCGCGCTCGATTACCCGGCGCGGCCGGTGCGGATCATCGTGCCGTTCGCGCCGGGCGGTCCCACCGACGTTTTCGCAAGGCTTCTGGCGCAGCAGCTCTCCGAGCAAATGAAGGCGCAGTTCTATGTCGAAAATCTTGCCGGCGCCGGCGGCAATATCGGCACCGGCCGCGCGGCGGAGGCGTCGGCCGACGGTTATACGCTCTTGGTCGATGGGGCGAATCTCGTGGTCAATCCTGCGCTCTACGCGCAGGTGCCATACGATCCGATCCGGGATTTTGCGCCGATCACGATCGCTGTGGTTTCGCCCGTGATCCTGACCGTGCATCCGTCGCTGCCCGTGCATTCGGTGAAGGAATTGGTCGATCTGATCAATGCCAATCCGGGCAAGTACAGTTACGCGTCGCCCGGCGTCGGAACCCCGCCGCATCTGGTCGGTGAATTATTCCGCTTGACGCTTCATCTCGATCTCATTCACGTGCCATTCAATGGCGGCGGTCCGGCGATCGGATCCGCGGTGGCGGGGCATACGCCGGTCTCCTTCGGCGCCATGGCGCCGGCGGTGCCGCTGGTCAAAGCCGGCAACTTGCGCCCGCTCGCGGTCAGCACGAAGGCGCGCTCGCAAGCGTTGCCCGAGGTGCCAACCATGGCCGAGCAGGGCTATCCGGAAATCCAGGGCGAGACATGGTTCACGCTAGTCGCTCCGGCACGGACCCCGAAGGACATCATCGCGCTGCTTTATCGCGAGACCAGCAAGGCCGTTGCCGCGCCTGCAATCAAGGAACGTCTTGCGACGCTCGGTTACGAACCGGTCGGCAGTACGCCGGAGCAAAGCGGGAGCCAATTCAGGGAGGAAGCCTTGAAATGGAGCAAGGTCATTCGCGATGCCGGTATCAAGGGTGAATAAGCCAGCGCCTGACAAACCTGCGGCCGCGTAAAGGGGCTTGAATCGCCGGCATTGTCTTGCCATCTCGAAACCGGCCAATTGCGAATTTGCCGGGGAAACACCGTGCCTGCCGCGGAAACAGCCGAGAGCGCGCAATCGGAACATAGGCCGTTCGAGGCCGACGTCGCCAAGCTTTTGCACCTGATGGTGCACTCGGTCTATTCCGACAAATCGGTCTTTTTGCGCGAACTGATCGCAAACTCCGCCGATGCCTGCGAGCGGCTGCGCTATGAAGCCATTGCGGCGCCGGCGCTCCTTGGCGACGACCCCAAGTCGCGCATTACGGTGGCGCTCGACGCACGGCAGCTTGCCGTCGAAGACAACGGCATCGGCATGGATCGTGACGAGCTGATCGATGCGCTCGGCACGATTGCGCGCTCCGGCACCAAAGCCTTTCTGGACCGCATCGAAGCCGGGCAAAGCGGGGAGGGCGCCGAAGGACAGGCGCTGATCGGCCGGTTTGGCGTCGGCTTTTATTCGGCCTTTATGGTCGCCGAACGCGTCGAAGTCATTTCGCGCCGTGCTGGTACAGAAGAGGCATGGCTCTGGTCGTCGGATGGCAAGGGCGATTTTTCGGTGACGCCCGCCGCCGGCGCCGCAGCCCCACGCCGCGGCACACGCGTCGTGCTGCATCTTACCGATGAGGCGAAGAGCTACACCGAGCGCTTTACCATAGAGCGGCTGGTCCGGGACCGGTCTGGCCACGTGCCGGTCCCGATTGCGATCATCGAAAAACCCGGGGCGGCACCGGTCGAAATCACCGACGGCGCCGCGCTATGGGCAAAACCGAAATCCGAGATCGCGCCCGCCGATTACACCGACTTCTACCGCAGTGTGGCGGGCGCCTTCGATGAGCCGGCGTTGACAATTCATTTTCGGGCCGAAGGGCGGCAGGACTATACCGTGCTGCTGTTCGTTCCGAGTTCGCGGCCATTCGATCTATTCGATCCCGATCGTGCCGGCCGGATCAAGCTCTATGTCAAGCGCGTTTTCATCACTGACCAAGCGGAAATCCTGCCGCGCTATTTACGTTTCGTGCGCGGCGTAGTCGACAGCGCCGACCTGCCGCTCAATGTCTCGCGCGAAAAAATCCAAGAGAGCCCGCTTCTGACCGCGATCAAAAAGGGCACAACGAGCCGCGTGTTCGGCGAGCTGGAGCGGCTCGCGGACAAAGAGCCGCAGACCTTCGCCAAGATCTGGGATGTGTTCGGCGCGGTGCTCAAAGAGGGCATCTACGAGGACTTTGAGCGCCGTGAGGCACTATTAAAGCTCGCCCGCTTCAAGACGACTGCATCGGATGCGTGGCGCAGCTTGAAAGAATACCTGGCGTCGCTGCGACCAAATCAGACGGCCATCTACTACATTGCCGGCGACGATCTCTCGCGGCTTAAATCTTCACCGCATCTGGAAGGTTTCCGCGCCCGCGGCATCGAGGTGCTGCTCCTGACCGATCCGGTCGATATGTTCTGGGTCGTGCCGAGCGCAGGTTTTGACGGCAAGCCATTCAAGTCGGTGACGCAAGGCGCGGCCGACCTTGCGCTTATTCCCTATCTCGATGCCGCGCAAACGGCAGCGCCGACCACTGCCGAACCGGTCAAGGAGTTCCTCGGCTTTCTGAAGTCGACGCTCGGGGAAGCGGTCGCAGAAGTACGCTCCTCGGACCGGCTCACCGACAGCGCGGTGTGTTTGGTGGCCCCGGACAAAGGCCCGGATCGCGCTCTCGAACGGCTCCTCGCCGGCGCCGGGCGGCTAACTTCGGCATCGAAGCCGGTGCTCGAGGTCAATCTGCAGCACGAGCTGATCGCGGCGCTCGCAGCGCTTGGCGAGGCCGACCGCGCGTTCAAGGAGGATGCTGCGCATCTTCTCTACGAGGAGGCGCGTTTGCTGGACGGCGATCGGCCCGCCGATGCCCGCTCGTTCTCGGATCGGCTGGCGCGCGTGCTCAAGCGCGGATTGCGATAAAAGAGGTCAGCCGAACTTACTCCGCCGGTGTTGCCGGCACGCGCTGCGCGGCAAGTTCTGCCGGAACTTCCCCGCTCACGGCGCTTTCGGCTGCCGGTTCG